>CALGOH010000129.1 GCA_937957985.1 uncultured Verrucomicrobiae bacterium | reverse complement strand
CCGAACGCTCGAAACCAGATCCGGCCTGGGAAAAACGTCCGCCGGAACCGGTGGGGTGGCGTGAAAGCCAGGGATGATCCCAATCTGGAAATGTAAGGATTTTGGGACCGACCCCAGCTATGATCGCTCCCTTGGGGGCGGCTTCTATGAAAGCGGCAAGTTCTCGAGCCAGAACAGCCAGCTCACGATCGCCGATGCCGTTTGGAATGTGGCCAAGCGGCAACTGAAGAGGCGATAGGGCTCGTTCAGCAACGACGCCGTCAACACGTCGGACTTGAAATGGTTCCTTCCCGGGGCCCGGGGGGGATGCGCACTTGCGCGCACCGCGCCGGGCTCGGGAAGGTCGCTTGAAGGCGAGGTGTGTACCAATCTAACGCCATTCTACCTCGAAATCTTCCTTCCCAAGAACCGCAACAACAGCCTAGGTTGCCACCGCCTAGGATCTGGGAATTTGACCTCAACCCCTCGCTACCTACAAGTCGACAGAGATTCGGCCTCTCCCACCTGCCCTTTCAACAACACCAATTCTAATGAGTGAGTGGACTCCAGAAGAAGCCTACGCGGCCTTCAAGAAGCACGAGGCTCGATTCTCAGACTTTGACATTGAGTCAAATGAGGCACAAACACGGCTAGAGCTGATAGACACTGTCCTCTTCGACATCCTCGATTGGGAAAAGGGACAAGTCGAAGTCGAAAAACACTGCCGCGAACCTGGCTACGCTGACTACGTGTTCATTGTTGGGAGTAGGTTTCCACTAGTCGTAGAGGCTAAGCGCGCAGGAAAGAACTTCTTCGTTAAGCCCAACTCAATATCCTCTGATCGCCCCGTCCCATTCTCGCTACTTGCGAAGGAATCCCCAGATGCAAAATCCGCTCTGGTACAGGCGATAATGTACGCGACGACGCTAGGAACTCAATTTGCAGGAATTACCAACGGTCTACAATGGCTATTCACATTGACGTTTGTCGAAGGCCAGACGATCGACGACCGACAAGTCTTCGTGTTTGATTCATTCTCTTCAATTGATGGTGCTTTTCGGATGTTCTGGGAATGCTTTTCCCGGGCCGGCGTCGAATCAAACCGCGTAGTCGAAAAGCTACTTGAGAAACGCGCCAAACCAGCCCCGCGAAAACTATCAAGCGAGATTCCAAACTACCCTCAGCTTGCGAACCGGAATTACTACGTCAACGAACTATCATTCGTTCTCAACAAATTGTGGGACGTCTTATCTAGCACTGAACATACCGAAGATTTCGTAAGTCATTGTTATGTCAGTTCGACCTACAACGTTCAAATCTCTTCATATGCTCGCGAGATTCTAAAAACTAGAGCTGAAGCCGATAGCGAATTTGAAGCCGGAGTCGTGGAAGGAACCAAGGGCGTGAATGAAGCCATTCAGTATGGCATCACGGACAAGCCTTTCATTATTCTTGGGGAAGTAGGTCGAGGTAAATCCAGCTTTCTGGATAACCTCAGATATTTCCAAGGGAAGGATGAGCTTAAACGTTATATTCAGCTCGAAATTGACTTCCTTGTTCGCCCCGATTTCTCCACTGAAGTCACCGACTTTATTTATGAGGAGCTTGAGTCAACTCTGCTAAATCAATTCGGTATTGATATTCATGAGAACTCTGTGGTTAGAGGCGTCCTTCACACAGAACTTCAAAGATTCAAGAATAGCGCTAAATGGAAGTCCGTCGAAGGGAAGCCAGAAAAGGAGTCTGAGCTTGAGCTTGCCTTCATAGATGAATGCATTCGCAGTCGCCACAGGTATTTTAAGGATTTGCTGAGACACCTAAAGCGAGGCCAACAGAAGTCCATCGCAATCTTCTTTGACAACCTCGACCGAAGAACTCCGGAGATTCAAGAAGAAGCCTTTTTGAAGGCAGCTTCGATCGCCCGCGACTGGGGGTGCGCAGTATTTATCTGCCTCAGACCGGAAACCTTCCACGATTCATTGCGACGCGGGGTCCTCGATTCAGTCGCCCCAAAGACCTTTACGCTTGCTGAACCTGATCTCTCGGTAGTGCTCAAGCGGCGCTTCGAGTACGCAAGAATGATAGTAATGGGCGATAACACCAATCCTGCACTCTCACAGTTTGTGCGCGATACCCAGGTGGGATTGAAGCTTCCAAGTGTAGCTGAGATTCTTGAGTGCTGCGAGCTATCTGCACGGAAGCGCAATAGCGCAATTGAAATGCTTGCTGCGTTATCGAACGGCAATATTCGGCAATTGATCGATCTAGCGAAGCGGATTCTTACGAGCGGATTGCTCGACACGAAGAAGATTCTCAGAGCAATCAAAGAATCAGGAGGATACACAATACCGGATTTCGAAGCACTGAAAACACTTCTCTTCGGTGATTACTCCCAATACGATCCAAGATCATCAGTATTCCTCAATTTGTTTGATATCTTTTGCGATGACGAAAAGGAGCACTTCTTCCGCATCTTAGCATTGGAGTACCTTTCACGATTTGACGAGAACTCCGACAATGAGGGTTTTATCTTCGCCGATGATCTAAAGGTATATATGCAATCGTATTACTTTACAGGAGAAGTGTATCTGAAACATATGCACGCTCTTGTTGAAGCTAAGTGCGTGGCAGCGCAGGATTTCCGGGATGAAGACGGCGAGGGGAGATCTACTTTCAGGCTTCGCAGCCGAGGTCGATTCCATTTGTATGAAATGACCAAGAGCTTTGTGTATCTTGACGCAATGATCATCGACACCCCAATTGTTGATTCAGAGGTTCGTAAGCGAATGAAAACCGAAGGTTCGATCGAAGAACGACTCACACGAGCATCGGAATTCTCTGACTATTTGATAGAGTGCGCTCAACATCTCCACGATGCTACAGGAAAGGACCTCGTTCTAGAACTGCTTACGAAAGGAGCCGAAGACATCAAAAGGATTCAAAAAAACCTTTCCGGGCCACCCGCAAAGCAGTCGAAGAGGCGGCCGCCCCGCAGAGGGAACTAGAAACGGCGTCGGTCTGGGTCTGGGGTCAGTAGTACCTTGAAGGGGTCGGTCCTTGAAAACGAACATTCAGGCAGATGCGGACATTTCCTCGGCGGGCTTGATGCCGGCGGTGAGCTTCTTGCGATCCTTGGCGAGGGCGCGGAAGTCGCACTCGACCTGGAGGCCGTGCCAGAAGGTGTCGGACTGGCCGAAGAAGGCGCCGAAGCGCAGTGACATGGCGGGGGTGATGGAGCGCTTGCCGTGGACGATCTCGTTGATGGCGCGCGGGGCGACGCCGATGGCGCGGGCCATGGCGTTCTGGGAGATGCCCATGGGCTTGAGGTATTCCTCAAGGAGGATCTCGCCTGGAGTAATCAGTGGGTTCATGGGTGTAACGTATGACGTTACAGGGGTGGCGTCAATGGTAGTCGCGGATGGCGACGTCGGCAGGGCCGTGGTCGGTCCAGCGGAAGACGATGCGCCATTGGGAGTTGATGCGGATCGAGTGGAAGCCGGCGAGGTCACCCTTCAGGGCTTCAAGGCGGTTGCCGGGTGGCACCCGGCCTTCGCCAGAGGCTACGGCGGGCAGGCCTCCCTACTTCGGTGGGGCGATGGCGTTGAAGCGGCGGTTTCTCTCGGTGCGGAAGAGTTGCTCCGTGTCGCGGTCGGTGAAGTTGCGGATCATTGGGGGAGGACCAATGCCCGACTGGGATCGCGCGGTCCGGCTGGGGCATGTGGGGTGTCAGACAGGAGTGTCTGACCTCCTTTGCCAAGGACCTTGGAAATCGGGCATTCTTCAGGCGTGCGTGTCGGGTGCTTGTTGAGCATGAGCGAGGAGGATGGGGCGTTGGTTGGAGAAAGAGGGAGCGAGGTTTCACCGCGCAGCATGGCGGGTTCCGTTAGGCGGGGGAAGGAGGAAAGTCCCGGCGGCGGTTTGCGCGGCAGGGGCAGGGGCCGGAGTGTCGGGGAGCTTGGGTGGAGCTTCGCGTGGTCCAAGCCCTGGTTCCCTTGCTTGCCCGAAACCCAGGGCGCTTGTCCGCCGAAGCCCGCAGGGCGGAGGAGGATTGCCCTGGGCTGGGATGTTTCGGCCCTTCAGGCCGTGCCTGGGGTCCCCAAATTCTTAGCTTGCCGGGGATGGTTTCCGAGGTGGGCGATCAACGTTCAGCGGGGACGGCTTTCCGTCCCGGATGGCTCGGAAGAGGCGGGTCCGTCCGATGCCACGTCACCATCCGCCCGGGAGATGAAGTGCCTGAACCGGTGGTAGAGGTAGCCGACGCCGAGGAGCACCGCCGCCATCACGAAGAAGGCGTAGATCCGATAGAGCGGGTCCTCGATGTCGACGATGAACATCCGGATCATCGCCAGGCCGAGACCGCCGAGACCGGTCAGGCGGTAGGGCTTGATGCCCGCCACCAGCCCGATGACGAACAGGGTGATCGCCGCGACGCCCCAGCACACGGTGGTGAAGGCATCGATGCCGAGACGGTCGGCGGCGCAGGCGGCGAAGACCAGGCCGAGCGCGACGACTCCATGGCCCCAGGCGTAGTGGCGGGTCGTGCGGCTTCCGCCGTGGAAAAGAACCACTCCATGGCCGGCGATCAGCAGGCCGAGGATGGCCACCGAGATGACGGTCAGCGTGCCGTCTCCGAAGACGATCCGATCGGTGGCGGCGACTGCCGCGGTGGCCAGCGGGATCAGCGAGGAGAAGCGGCCCGGTGCCGACCCGCATGCCCTTCCGATCATCGCCATCGCCACCGCCACGCCACCCAGCGAGACGAGCGTCCACGGCGTCGGCAGCATGTGATGACCGGCAAAGCTGAGTCCGACCGCGGTCAGGATGGCCTCGCCGATTCGCAGCGCCGGAACCACCGGAGAGTCGCCCATGCGACGGAACCGCCCGGCGACGAACCAGGCCATGAGGGCGAGCGCGGAGCCCCATGCCAACAGCCGGGCTCCCGGCGGCGAACCCTCCGCCTGACCTACCGCGAGGTGCAGCACGGCCAGCAGCACCGGCAGCGAGGAGACCATCGGAAACGATTGCAGCGGCACACGGTTCGCGACCGCGACCATCGCGAGCGCCAGCAGCGTGTCCGCCAGCAGAACGCCTCCGAGCGGGAACTGCGTCCGGAACCACCAGTGGATGGAGACGATGGACAGCGCGTGGAGGATCGCGTCGAAGGTTAGCGTCACCTTTGGCGACAGCCGCACGCCCGACACCACCCAGGCGGTCGCCGTGCAGACCGCCACGATGATGCCCGCCGCCAGAAGGTGAGGGGCGGACAGGGCCGGGTCGTTGAACTCCAGCAGGTGAGCCCCGACGCCGACGACGAGGGGAATGCCGCCGGCGACCGCCACGGTGACGTTCCGCGCCCGGAGCGCGCACAGGAAGAATCCGGCCGCGGCCAAGGCCATGAACGGACCTTGCAGCCGGACGTCTGCCAGGAGGTCGAGCGAGACGGCCGTGACGCAGCACCCCGCCATCGCGGCGATGAACCATTGGTCGGTTCGCGGTGAGTCGTTCCCGTCGGCGGAGTCGCGCCGCAGCAGCGGCAGGCCCTGCCGGATCAGCGCCAGCGCGCCCACCGCCGTCGCGCCGAACAGGCCCGCCACCCGGAGTCCGTCCGCCGTCAGGCGAAGGTGCTTGTGGAGGAGAAACGCCACGGTGAAGAGCGCGCCGACGTGCAGCAGCGTGCGGACCTCATTTCCCAGGCGCCAACCGCGGCGCCAGAAGCGCCGCGCCAGTTCGGCCAGGACGAATGCCAGCACCAGCAGCCAGGTTCCCACCCAGGGATCCGATGCTTGGAGCGAAGCGCCTCGTGGGGCATAGAACACGACCGCCGCGCTGAAGGCGATCAAGCCCGTGAGCAACGGAGCCGGCTGCCGCCACACCGCGCCCGGCGCGGCCACCACAAGCGCTCCGATCGAGAGCAGCAGACCCCGTCCCGTTTCACCCGTCGACCAGTCGCCCCAAGCGGCAAGCAGCACCAGCACCGCCCCCAGCAGGGCGGCGCCTCCGAAGCGGATGAGGGACCGCGTCCCGGGTGTCCTTTCGGGGGCGCCGCCGGCCCCGGTCCACGCGCCGTGGAGCGCGACAGCGGTTGTGAGCAGGGTCAACGAAGCGAGGCCGACCCCGCTGCGGATGCCGAAGAGCTGGAACGTCTCCGGGTTCACGACGATGTCGTGCGCGACCACCGCCACCGTGCCGAGAAACAGCGCGGCGATGCCGGCCTCGACCCACTTCAGCCGGGAGCGCCGCCAGACGAAGAGCATCGCCAGCACCTGCCCGGAAAGCGACAGCCAGCGGGTCGGGCCTTCGAAGCAGGCGATGAAGAACAGCGCGAGCAGGCCGGCGGCCTTGAGGAAGTAGGTCTCGGTGATCGCGACCGGATGCGACTTCCAAAGCCGTGTCCCGGCAAAGAGGCCGATGATCGCCGCGAAGCCGAGGTAGAAGGTCGAGATGTGGCTGCTCTCGACCGCGGGTGGGTACGTCATTCGTAGTACCAGCCAACCGATGGAGATCGCGAGCGACGTGTTTGCGAGCGTGAGCCGGCGCCGCCAGCGCTCGGACTCCGCGCTGGAGCCGGCGGCGGGGCGCCGCCCGTAGTCCAGGAAGCTCGCCGCCTCCAGGATGACGACCAGCGCGGCCAGGCTGCCGAATTCCATCATGAATCCCGGCCCTTCGCCCGGCGCCCAGCGACTGATCCCGAGCACCAGGAATCCGGCCCAGGCGGCCGTCATTCCACAGCCGCAAGGCCAGCGCCAACCGCGCAGGACGAGCAGTGCGCCGCCCGCCGCCGCGAGGCACAGCAGCCCGGCGATCACGAAATGGTCGAGCGCGAAGTGGTGGGAGAAGGCGCAGGCGACGAAGCCCAGCACCACCGCCATCGTCGCGATGGCCTCGTCGCGCTTCCACCAGCTCCACGCGACGACGACCACCACCGCCAGCGCCTGCACGATGAACCCCAGCGCGGGATTCTCGATCACCTTGGTCGCCTCGAGCGCGTAGGCGGCGAAGGCGACGAGATAGCCGAGGGCCAGCCCGCCGGCGGATATCAGGCGTCCGAACGCGGGCAGGCGTCGCTCGAGCCACACCCCGAGGATCGCCACGCCGGCGGCGATGGCCCCGAGCGTCGCGAGCCGGACGCCCGGCGGCGTGTTCTCCGCGATCCGCACGCCGAAAAACACCGCGCCGATGATCAGCACGATGAGCCCGAGCCGCGACATCCACCAGGCGCCGATCGCCGCCTCGGCGTTCTCGCCGGACGGCGGCCAGAGCTTGAGTTTCTCGAGCACCGGCTTCCATTCGCGGACCGGTTGCGGTGGACGTCGCGGCGGAGCCGGCTCGCGTCTTGGTTCGGGGGCGGGTCGCGGGACAAGCCCGGGCCGCGGGCCGGCCGGCCTTTCCGTCGGGGGCATCGGGGGCGGTGTCGCGGCAGGAGCCGGTGGTGGCGCCGCCTGCCCGGCGGCCTCCGGGCCGGGAGGTTCCGAGGCCTCGCGCTTCGCCCTGGCGAGGGGCGTTTCCCCCAGCGCCCGGGTTTCAGCGGTTCTCCCGTCGCCGAGTTCCTCCAGGCGCTTCTCCAGCTCTTCGATGCGCTGGTTCGCACGCCGCGAGTGGATCAGGATCCACAGGGCGAAACCGAGGAAGACGAAGAATTCGAACGCGGTCATCGGAGGGGTGCGGCGGTCGCCGATCGCGGCAGCCTATCAGCATGCCTCCCGCTTTTCTCCATCCAAAATCCTTGCCCGAAGATCAGCGGAATCGATGTTCCGCCGGTGACCCGCGGGCATCGGACTTCCGGTCATCCTGCCGTCGCAAATTTGACGATGCCGCGACGTGCGACTATGCTTCGACCGTCGTCGGGGGAACCGCCCCTTCGAGGTTCAGACCAAGACCCGTTCGTCTAGCGGTTAGGACTCCGCCCTTTCACGGCGGCAACACGGGTTCGAGTCCCGTACGGGTCGCCATCCTTTTCCGGAGCGGGTCATGGCTCCGGGCTTTCGATGGGGAACAGGATCTTGTGCTTCTCGATCTTGCCGATGCGGGAGCCGTCGTTGAAGACGTTGATCTCCCGGCGGGTGGGGCGCAGGACCACGGTCGAGGCGCTGAGCAGCTTCCACTCCTTCCGCTCGGGATGGAAGAAGCGGTAGATGATCGGCTGGTTGGTGGGCTTGGCGAGATTTCCCGCCTGGTACATCCCCGAGCGCCTCGCGGGCACGGCGACCTTCTTGTCGCCGATCTCGACCCCGATGTTGGTGTTGCTGAGGTTGATGTAGAGACGGTCGCCGCCCTTGAAATCCGCGAGGTTCTGAACGGTCGAGTGGAAGATCAGGTCGCCCTTCGGCTGCGCCAGCGGCATCAGGATGATCAGCGCCTCCCGGACGCCTTCCGGGATCCGGGCCTCGGCCAGGACGAGATACTTGGTCTTCGCGGGATCCTCGGGATCGGGCACTCCCCGGACGATCCGGATGATGCCATCCTCGGGGATCGTCACCGGATCGCTCGCCATGTATTCCGGGAGTTCGAGTTCGGTGATCTTCTCACCGGCCAGCACCTTGACGGGATTCTCCAGGTCGTCCGGGATGGACGTGCAGGCGAACCAGGCGGAACGGCCGGCGCCGCGATCCCGCCCGCCTTCGGCATCGGATTGCGCGAAAAGCGGAAGCGTCGCCAAGAGCGGAATGCAGAGGCAGCAAAGGACGTTTTTCATCATGATGACGGCAGTGGTCGCAGGGGTCGCGGAAGACGAAACGACTAGACCTCGGAGGCGTTCAACCACCGGAAGCTTTCGATGACGAACTTCCTGCCGAAGCGGCGGTTGGCGGGGGTGAGGTCGCTGTCGTCGATGGAGGAAAACTCCCCGCCGGAGTCGAGGGTGCGTGCCGGGGTCTCGGGGGTGTCGCTTTCATCGGTGTACTCGGGAACGCGCTGGACGATCGCCTCACACCAGGCGCGGGCGACCACGTTGCCATTCTGGTCGAGCGAGTCGCCGTAGGCGCGGATGCGGAAGGTGTCGTCGCGCACCGAGAGCGTGTTGGCGATGGGCTTGAGCAGGTCGGACTGGATGACGTAGCCCGGGATGCCCGCGAAGCGCGAACCCACGGCGGCCTCCGGGGTGGCGAAGGCGTGGCGGCCGAGGTCCGATTCCTCGAGCATGAAGTCGGAGTTGCTCTTGAACGGGTAGTTGATGGAGTTGGGATCCGGGCTGTCATCATCGTAGTCGATCGCGGCCTGCACCGCGCCCATGATGCCAAGGTCGTCGTTCGAGAGGCGGCGGTTGATGAATTCCGAGAAGTTCAGGAACGGGCCGCGCTGTTTCACCTGCTTGACGCATTCCTCGGCGAGCTTGCGCAACTGGTCGTCGTCGAGAAAGCGCACGCCGGACCAGGCCTGCATGCCGTCGTCCCTGGAAACGCCGAACTCGGGGTCGGTCCCTTCCTGGTCGGTGGTGGCGGTGTTGAAGCGCGAAAGGGCGATGCGCTTGCCGGACGGGACCGCGACGGGCTTCAGGTTGCCGCTCCGGTCGCGAAAGACGACCTGCCGCTCGCGGATGCCGGCGAACAGGGCGTGCCAGGCGTCCACCGAGGTGCTGTTGACGTTGAACATGCCCTCGACCATCAGGTGGGCCGCGGCCTTGAGGTAGCCGTCTTCGGCGTCGAGATCGGCCCTCACCTCGTCTCCGGCCCGCCCGCCCAGGTAGGGGACGTAGCGGGCATTTGCCAACTCCTCGCCGTCGGCGAGTTTCTCCAGATTCTCGGCAAGACTGTCGCTCACGCTCGCCCCGGGCCGGGTCTGGTCGGCCAGCGACGACACGAAGTAGTCGTCCCACAACGCGTCGTTGAGCAGCAGCACATGGTCCCAGTAGTCGCAGTAGGCCTTGGTGTCGGTGGCGGTATGGCCACCCGCCACATTGCTCTTGTCCTTCAACTCCATGCTGACGGAATTGTTGAAGAAATGATAGACATCCGTGCGGGGAATCATCGGGTGGAGAAATGAGTTGCCGATGCCGGGGCCGGTCAAGCCGCTTTGGTAGGCGGTGGCCTTCGCCTGCGCGAGATACAGCGAACGGCCTGACAGGTCTGTCGCGCCGCCGCGAGGAAAGAAGCCCTTGCTCCAATCCGGATTGAGGATTCCAAGCTCCACCCAGCCTGGATCGATCTTCATCCCGGAAAAGCCCGCAAGGCTGCCGATCGGGGCGCTTGGAAGCTCCAGACCCGGCACGGCGGTGACTCTTTCTTCGGAACTCATGATGGCGCTGCGTCCAAGATGCTGGATGATGTCGTCCACGTCCTTGCCCGATCCGAGCAAAGAACCGAACCTGAATTCATAGGGGGAATCAATCCGCTGCGTATGACCGATGGTTTCATCGTCGGACATGTACAGACCCTTTCCGACATAGAACGGGGGAGCCTGAATCCAGTTCCTGCAGCGCCAGTCCCTTTCCCAGCTGATCGTATCGTAATTGTGATCGTGAATCCCCTTGATCACCAACTGCATGTAACCCACCGGAAGGAGCGCATCATCGAACAGCCAGGGAGAGGGGGCTCCTGGCGGGGTGATCGGCGCGAAATATTGGGAGGTATTCAGCCAATCGACGTGCTGGTTGAAGCGGAAGGAGGATCTCGGATGGGGGTCTCCGGTAGGTGACCAGAAGCGGTAGGTCACAAAAGATGCGGGAGTGTTCCCGTGCTGGTAGTTGAACATGTGGTAGATCCTGTGTCCGAAAGTGATGTCGAACCTGGGATTCTCTGACGGAGTGAAGTCACGGTTGGGGATGCCTGAGGCGTAGGGGAGTCCGCCGAAAGACTGGGGATCGAACCCGGGAGGCATCGGGAACAGGTACTCTCCGTCCAGTGTCTCTCCTCGCGCGGAGAAGATGCGGAATTCTCCGGGCTTGAAGACGATGTCTCCACCATTGTCGGAAATGATCTTCAGCATCTCGTCGTTGAACCTCATCATGATGTCGTCCGTCGTGAGTGTTCGGCCTGTGTAGAAGCGGCCCCGAAGCGGTTGACACAGTTCCAGATACGTCCGCGAGGACAGAGCTGCGCTCGGAAGGCGCATCTCCACATTGTAAGGATTCCAATAGACGATGATCGGTGACATGACGTAACGCAGCCTGTATTTTCCGTTCGATCGTTGATCGGCTTTCAGGCTCAGGATATAGGTGATATGACTCATGACCGGGAACCTCGTGTAGGAGTCCTGACCTTCCCATGACGATGTGTAGGTTCCGATGTTGCAGTCCGTGTATGGTTTTGATCCGTCCCATGAGAGGCCGGGGCTGCCGCCTGTTCCGCCGGGGTCTCCACCGCTGCTTACCTCGCCTGGTGCCACGGCATCGCTGTCCTGCCGGTACATCCGGTAGAAGTGCCGCATCCTCGTCCACGGGGCGAAGTGCCGCTCGGGGAGCACTGCCCTGCCGGCGATTTCCGGACTCATCGGGCGGATCGACGGTTCGCGAATGTCGGTGGAATCGAAGCGGTAGGGCTCGGGCAGGTTCGACTTGTCCTTCTCGAAGAGCAGGCTGAGGTCCTTCTTGAGGTGGCCGGTGCGCACGCTGGCCAGCACGCCGCGGCTCGACTCGGTGAGATCGAAGAAGTGGTTCCGCACGACCTCGGAATCGATGCCGGCGACACCGAGGGTCTGGAGCGAGACCATCCTGTCGCTGACGCTCGGGTCCGAATCGAGGGCGCCGAGGCCGTCAAGGGAGCCGACCCCGACTTCGTCGGTGTCGGGATGCGCGGTCTCCCAGGGGTCGGTGCTGTGGGGGCGGCGCTGCTTGGCGAGGTCGATCCGGGCCTTGTGGTTCTCGGGTCCGATCCACCAGGCGCTGCGGCCGGTTTCCCCGACCGGGTTCAGGTAGGCGCGGGTGACCTGTGCCGGGTCGCTTGCCGCGAGTTCGCCCAGGCTGCCTTCGCCGACGAGTATGACCGAGTTGCTGTCGTCCCAATCGATGGAATCGACCGGCGCATCGACATCCCTGCCCATGTCGCCGGGCAGGGAGAGCAGCCATCGGCGGAACATCTTTTCCCGGCCCTGCGTGTAGGTGTCACCGATCTCGAGGGTCTCGCCGGTCGAGGGATTCCGGTAGGAGGCGTTGAGCCAGCTTCCCCAGGATTCGTAGCTCCCGAGCCAGTTCGGCTGGCGCACCCCATCGATCTCCTCGGTATCCGGGTCACGATCGAGGATCGCGGCCTTGGCGCTGACGCGCATGTCCGGACCCATCTCGTCCTGGAGTTCGCCGAGGGCGAGGATCATCGCCATCCTGGCATTCGCCCGCGCCTCGCTCATCGCATCCTGCCCTTCGCTGGCGCGGAGGGAGATCGCCGAGAGGCTCAGCATGCCGACGGCGAGCAGGGCGAGGATGACCATCATCGAGACCGTCACGACGAGGACGAAGCCCCGCGACGGTTGCCATTTCCGCGTGCGGACGAGTGCTGGACCTCGGCTATTCATGTAATGACATTGTGATATTGGGTTTCAAAACTTCAAGGCGGATGATTTGGCGGAGCATGCCGGAAACTGGCTCGGTTGAGCGCTTGCGGAATCGGGCCGGCATCGCGCCCATCCGGATCCGGGAGGCCCCGTTTCAAGAACCGGTGCCGGGACGGGGATCACTGCGCCGGCACGATCTTCCAGATCCGGCCATTCTGGCCGCGGGGGGTGTTGGAGTCGTTGGTGAGGACGTAGATCTCGCCGTCGCGGTCCTCGGCGAAGGCGGTGATCCAGGCGTCGCGGTCTTCGGGGGATCCGCCGCCCGGCAGGCGGACGCTCTTCCATTCCCCCTCATCGGCCGGCTTGGCGGCGAAGATGCCGTATTTTGGCCCGGCCCAGCTCATCGCCCAGTCGGCGTAGAGGTAGTGACCCTGCAGGCCCTCCACGGCGGCGCCGCGATAGACATGGCCGCCGGTGATGCTGATGCCCATCGCGGGGAATTTGCCGTAGCCCTCGTTGTGGGGGTAGGCGATGACCGGGTGGACGGTGTCGTCCGGAGAAGTCTCGCGTGAGGCGTCGAGCTTGATCGGTTCCGCGGGATTCTTCTGGTCGAAGGGGGCGAAGCCCTCGAAGCGCGGCCAGCCGTAGTTGGCGCCGGCCTTGAGGACGTTGGCCTCCTCGAAGCGGTTCTGGCCGACGTCGGCGAAGATCATGCGGTTGCCGCCCTCGTGGTCGGTGGTCAGCCCCCAGGGGTTGCGGATGCCCCAGGCGAAGATCTCGTCGCGGCCGGGCTTGCCGACCAGCGGGTTGCCGTCGGGGATGGCGTAGCCGTCCGCGGCATCGACGTCGATCCGCAGGATCTTGCCGAGGAGCGTTTCGAGCGACTGGCCGTTGCCGCCTTCGGCATGGCCGTCGGCGAGGTCGTTGGCGGCGCCGCCGTCACCGACGCAGATATAGAGGTAGCCGTCGGGGCCGAAGGCGATGTTGCCGCTGTTGTGGTTCCACTGGTGTTGGTGGATTTCGAGCAGCACGCGCTCGGTTTCCGGGTCGGCACGGGAGCCGTCCTCGGTCGTTTGAAATTCCGAGAGGCGCATCGTGTGGTCGAAGCCCTCGGGTGCGTCGTCGGCGAGCGGCGTGCCGAAGTAGAGGTAGAACCTGCGGTTCTTTTCGAACTCCGGGTGGAGCGCGAAGCCGAGCATGCCGCGTTCGTCGAAGCCTTCGCGGACCCAGTCGAGCCGGGAGCGGAGGTCGAGAAACGCCCCGCCCCTGGTGCCGCCTTCTTCCGAGAGGAACGAGATCAGCCCGGCCTGCTCGCCGATCAGGAACGCGCGCTCGCCCGACTGGTAGGGGACCATGAAGACCGGCCCGCTGAGTTTCCGGGCGAAGGACTCGAAACGGACTTCGGGGAGTTCCGCCGCGGTGGCGAGACCGGCGAGGGCAGCAAGGGAGATCAATGGTTTCACGGTGCGGAGCCTCGGGGAACGGCGGGGAGCGCGCAACCGGAAAGGGGGGATGACCCCCGGCGTGGGTCGGGAGGCGCCTGGCCCGAATGGCACTCCCTCGAGCGCACAGCTTCGGACAGGTCCCGGAGGGACCACGCATCCCCAGCCGGGCGCTTCAACGACCGGGTCTAGGGCTGTTCCGGTCTCCGCTCTTCCTTGAGCCCGTGGTATCGCACCAGGCTGTCGTGCGAGTGGTTCACGAAGACCGAGCTGCCGAGGGGATGGTGGCCGTGGAGGACCTTGTGGAGTGTCCTGCCGATGGCCGAAACCGCACGGGCCCCGGTTTCGGCGGCGAAGGTCACCGACGAGGGATTGGAGGTCGCGAGGAAGGCGGCTTCGTGTTCGACCGAAAGCTCCTCCCGCTCGATGTGGCGGATGAGGGCTTCGAGCCGGGCCATGCGTCCCGGGTCGGGCCGGCCCTGGGCTTCCTCGAAGTTGCGCCGCAGGGCGCGGTCCTCGACCTTCAGGGCTTCGAGTCGTTCGAACAGGTGGTTGGCCGCGGGACGGCCGATTTCCCGGAGCTTGTATTCGAGGGCCTCGAGTCGCGCATCGACGTGCGCGATCTTCTCGGCGACGGGGTCGATCTTTGCGTTCATGGCGATGGGAGTTGCACCCGGTAGAGTATCCCGTCCGCCACGAGATGGCGATGGGATTCTGTGGAAATCGCAGGATCGTGCGATTGGCAGCCGGGGGCGAGGCCGGGTAGTCTTTCTGATCATGAATCAGGCTCCCGCAGCTCTCGTCGCCGCCTCGCTGGTCCTCGGCTCGCCCACGGTCGGGGCCGATGGTCCGGTCCAGGTCTTCATCCTCGCCGGCCAGTCGAACATGGAGGGCAAGGGCGTGGTCTCGATGGACCACCCGGAACACTACAACGGAGGAAAGGGGAATCTCGTCTGGTCGATGGAGCACTCGGCCAGCAAGGAGAAGATGAGGCACCTGCGCGACGCCGACGGGAAGTGGACGGTGCGCGACGATGTCACGATCCGCTACAAGACGGGCGGCGAGGTGAGGCAGGGCGGCCTGACGGTCGGCTACACGAATTTCGGCGGCTCCAGTCACATCGGTCCGGAACTCCAGTTCGGGCACGTCGTGGGCGATGCCCTCGACGAGCCGGTGCTCCTGATCAAGACCGCCTGGGGCGGCAAGAGCCTGTTCGAGGATTTCCGGCCGCCGAGTTCCGGCGGCAAGACGGGTCCGTTCTACGACCAGATGATCAGCGAGATCCGGGAGGCGCTGGCGGATCCGGGCGGGAGGAAGTACGAGATCCGCGGCTTCGTGTGGATGCAGGGTTGGAACGACATGATTTCCAAGGAGGCGACCGCCGAGTACGCGGACAACCTCGTGAACCTGATCGGGGACGTCCGCCGGGAGTTCGAGTCGTCGGATCTGCCTGTGGTGATCGGCGATCTCGGCAACGGCGGGCCGGCGAAACCGGGGTGCGGGATGGAGGTCTTTCGCGAAGCGCAGAAGAAGGGGGCCAGGAGGATCCCGCACGCGAGATTCGTCCCGACGGCCGACTTCGCCCGCCCGGCCGACCTTTCTCCCAACACCGGCCACGGCCACCACTGGTTCGGCAACGCGGAGAGCTACTTCCTCGTCGGCGACGCGCTCGGTCGGGAGATGCTCGAACTGCTGGAGTAGCGGGTGGCTTCACCACTCGCGCTTCGCGTCTTCCACGAGCGTCCGGAATTCCGGATCGGCGAGCAGCAGGTCGACGAGTTGCCGCGCGGCGAGCCTTCCGGCATCGGTGTCGCTCGGGTAGTGGAAGCCGGCGATCTCGCGGTTGCGGGCGATGCGCAGGGCGTCGGCAAGGCAGGCATCGGCGTGCTCCGGGTCCAGTTCCCGGAGCATGAAGGCGATGGTGTAGGCCTGGGTGCTGTGGCCGCTGGGATAGGCCGGATGATCGGGCACGGGGAAGAGATGACCCAGCTTCGGGTCGAGCACGCTCGGGCGCACGCGGTCGAAGCGGTGCTTGAGGGAGAAGATGACGATCTGCAGGTCGTGGGTCAGCGCGTCGAACAAACTGCGCGTCGCCGGCGTCCTCCCGGATTTCGCCATCTCGTCGTAGGATCGCTTCCCGAAGCGGAAGCCGTCGGAGGTCAGTTCCTGTCGGACCTCCGGCCGCTTGGCCGACCTTGCTTCCCGGACCTCGTGCAGGTGGGCGAGTTCGGCACTCGTCCTCGCGGAGCTGTTCGCCGGCGGGGCGGGGAGGACGATCCGCTTTTCCCAGTCGTCGGGAAGAAAGCGTGGCGTGGCACGGCTGAGTTCCAGACATCCGGGATTCCAGCGCTGCGTGTTGGAAAAGCGCAGCTTGTCCCTTTCGGCGTCCGTTCCGGCACCGGAGAGATCGGAGATTTCGCCGCCGGCGAGGTGTGCCGGGAGCATGAGCAGGAGGACGGGGATCAGATGGCGGATCATGCGGGGTGCTTCTGGGTGAAGATTCCGCAAGCCTGCCCGTCCCGGTCTGTGAGCGTGGCGCCGCCGGTGGGCCGGTTCAGTAGGGATTCTGGTTCAGCATGTTGCCCTGCGGACTGTAGTTGGCGACGTAGATCACCATGCCGTTGGCGCAGACGGCCTTGCCGCAGCCGACCTGGGTCGAGCCGCGCCAGACCATCTGGGTGTAGTGGCCCACGCTCATCAGGTTCTGGGCGGTGATCGGGCCGCCGTAGTAGGACGATTTCTCGCTGTACCAATTCCGCGCCGCCTGACCGGCGCCGGCCGACCCGCCGGCCAGCATGGCGATGTTCTCGCCGTAGCCGCTCTGGGGCCGGTGGCGCAGGAGGCATCCGCTGGAGGCGAGGTTGTCGGCCCACTGCTGGGCGAAGGCCGCGAGGCCCGGCGAGTAGGTCAGTGGCGGCACCCCGACCTCCATCCGCGCCTGGTTGTGGACGGCCATGAAGTCGTTGATCTCCTGCTGGGAGAGGGCGGACGAGGCCTGGCCATTGACGGCACCACCGGTGGCGGGGCCGGTCGGGGGATAGGCGGCGGACGGATCGTATTCGATGCAGCCGGCGAGGGCGGCGAAACCGAGGAGGACGAGTGTGAGGGAAGCGCTCTTCTTCATGGGTCGGAGGGGTTGGGGGTCGGATTGTGGGGGTTCCCGGGCCGATGCTTTGCTGGCACGGAGAATCGCCATCCTTTCAGGAATTCGCGATGGGCGATAGCCCAATCTTCGGCATCGGGGGTCAGGGTGATCGAGCCAGGGAGGAATGAGTTGCTTGATGCAGAGGATTCAAAGGATGGACATGATGAGATTTGAAATCCGTCGTTCCGACGGCGCGCAGATCCTCCTGTGAGAGGCCGGAAACCGGGGGAGGGATCCCGTTCATCCTGTCCATCAAGTCCATCATGCTCCCAATCTCCCAGCGCCCCGCATGATTCTATCCCTGGCTTGATCGCCCTGCATCGGGGGGCCCCTGTCCTCACCACCTTCAAGGACCGGCCTCGTGGGCGGGCAGGGCGGCCTTGCGCTTCTTGAACTCGTCCTCGTCGATCTTTCCGAGCACGAATGGAGTCTGGCCTCCCTGCACGTCGATCCGGTCATCCTTGATGGCGATCTTCACCGGCGCCGACTTGGGAGCATCCGGCGGGCCGACCGCCCTGAGCGTGAGCGTCTTCGCCGCCTTGTCGGCTTCGAGGATTTCGTAGGGCATCGAGATGGTGCCCTGCTCCGTGTATAGATGGACCTTTCCCGGCTCGACGTGGACCGTGAACTTCGCGAACTCCGCCACCGCCATCGCGGCGTCTTCCTCGCCCAGCCCCATCTTCTCGGTGAAGGCCTCGGTCATCGCCTCGATATCGGGCGCCCAATAGCCGAGCGCCTTCTTCTCCAGGTCCTCGGCGATCTCGGCTGCGGCCGCGACCGGGACGGCCAGGGCGATGACGGCGACGGTTCTTTGAATGATGTTCATGAGGGTAGGTTCGGACAAGGTGTTGCGGTTCGGACACCAGGCAAATGACTTTCGTCCCCGATGATGAATGCCGACCGCGGGAATGCTCCAAGAAATTCGGCGCTCCCCCAGATTTGTTGGGCATCGAAACAGGGAAGGGGCATCTTTCCGGACACGGAGAAACCGAGAAACGGAGGTCATGGAGCGGGACGGGGTCGAGGTTGTGCTCCTGCGATGGATATCTGAATCCCTCTTCTCTCCGTGTCCTCCGTCGCCACTGTTTCTCAGTGACTTGAGAAAGCCAAAGTCACGAGATCACCTCGGGATCGCGACCGGTCCCGCCATCCGGCTGGCCGATGCGAGGCATTTCTTCCCGGGGACCGGGCGATCGACAAGGCCTGGAAGAATCGCCGGATGTCGATCGATGCCGCCATCGCTGCCGCATCGCGGACGGGTCGGCTTTGACGAATGAAAGAATGGTCACGGGGCGTGGTAAGTTCGGTCCGACCCATGAAGACGATCCTTTTCCCGGTCCTGGCGGCGCTTTCCCTGTCGATCGGTGTGTCGGCCGCGGCGCCGAAGCTCGAACTGGCGGTGCCGTTCACCGACAACATGATCCTGCAGCGGCAGGCGAAGGTGCCGGTCTGGGGGTTCGATGCACCGGGGAGCAGGGTGACGGTCGAGTTCGCCGGCCAGACGAAGACCGCCGTGACGGATGCCAACGGCGACTGGATGCTGAAGCTCGATCCGCTGGAGGTGTCGCGCGAGGAGCGTTCCTTCCGCGTGAAGAACGACCGCGGCGAATCGATCGACCTGCGGGGCGTGCTGGTCGGCGAGGTGTGGTTCTCCTCGGGGCAGTCGAACATGGTCTGGGTCGCCGGGAAGAGCATGGTCAGCGACCTGGCCCGTGAGCTTGCGGGCTCGGAAACGGACATCCCGATCCGGGAGATCGGCATCGACACCGTGTCCGCGCTCTACCCGCAGAAGCGGGCCACTTCCGAGGGCGGATGGCGGACGGCGAAGGATGCGAGCAACTTCTCGGCGCTGTCGCTGTCCTTCGCCCATGAGCTCTACAAGGAACTGGACATGCCGATCGGCATCCTGCTCAGCGCGCACAGCAACACGCGGATCGAGGCCTTCACCCAGCGGGAGGCGATCGAGAAGCATCCCGGCATCGAGGGCGACGCCGACCTCATCCACGATGCCGACCCGCTCACCGAGCAGGGCAGGAAGGCCTTCGCGAAGTACTATGAAGACCTGAGTTCGTGGCAGGAAAGGGCCGGCCCGATCGCGGTCGCCGGAGGCAAGGTGCCGGAGCGGCCGAACCTCCCGGGCATCGCCGGGATGTGGCGCGGTCCGTCGCAGTTCTTCAACGGCAAGATCAACCCGGTGATCCCCTACGCCATCCGCGGCGCGATCTGGTGCCAGGGCACCAGCAACAGCGGTGACGGACGGATCTACGCGGCGAGGATGGAGGCGCTCGTCCGCGGATGGCGCGACGCGTGGGACATGCCCGGCATGCCCTTTTACTTCACCCAGATGCAGGCCTACGGCGCGCCCGACTCGGGCCCCGATCAGGTTGGTTTCGCCGACATCCGCCAGGCCCAGCATCTGTTCTTCATCAACAACCGCGAGAACGTCGGCATGGTCGTGCAGACGGACCTGAACTCCGCCCGGCCGCAGGGGATCCACTACTCGGAAAAACTCCACCCCGGCATGCGCCTGGCCCGCTGGGCGCTGGCGAAGGACTACGGCAGGGACATCCCCCATACCGGGCCGATCTACAGCGGCTACAAGGTCGAGGGCGACAAGGTGGTGGTGTCCTTCGAGAAGGACAGCCTCTTCGGCGGCCTGATGGTCGGCAGCAAGGGCATGGCCGCCGACTACCGGGAGGAGGGGAAATACGTCGAGCCCGCGCGCCCGACTCCCGGTGAGAAGCTCAACCATTTCCGCCTCTGCGGGGCCGACCGCAAGTGGCACGCGGCCGAGGCGGAGATCGTCGGCGACACGGTGGTGGTGCGCTCCGCGGCGGTGAAGGAACCCGTCGGCGTGCAGTACGCCTACAACGCGGTGCCGATGAACTCGAACCTCTACAACCAGGCCGGGCTGCCGGCGACGCCCTTCGCGGCGGTCGAGGGCAAGCTCATCTTCGAGGAGGACGATCCCGCCAAGGTGGCCGCCGAGAAGGCGAAGTATGCCCGCTACACCGACCCGGACTACCCGGTGTTCCAGGTCGCGGAGTATTTCCGCGACGGCGCCATCATCCAGCGCGGCCTGCCGATCCCGGTCTGGGGTCACGCCAACGAGGGCGTCGAGGTCACGGTCACGCTCGGCGAGGTGACGAGGAAGGCCGTCGCCAACGACCTGCAGCAGTGGTCGGTCGAGTTTCCGCCCCTCGAGGCATCGACCGAGCCCATCACCCTGAGCGCGAGCTCGAGCCACGACCGGAGCCGGACGGTGAGCGGGATCCTCGTCGGCGATCTGTGGTACCTGACCGGCGGCACGCTGCTCACCAGCGAGTGGCCCTACAACCCGCGCGACGAGAAGGCGCAGAAGCCGGAGGCCATGCCGCTGGTGCGCGAGTTCAAGCGCCGGACCAAGGCGAGCACCTCGACGACGCCGAGGAAGCGGAGCTTCGAGACCGGCGGCGGGAAATACCGGACCTACTGGGCGACGGCCGACTACTCGAAGGAGGGCCAGGGCGTCGGGATGTTCGCCTATCACTTCGCCAAGGCCCTCGGACGCGAGGGGATCCCGCAGGGATTCATCACGATGTCGTCGGGGGCCGGTGGGAAGAACCGCCAACTCTCCTCGCCGCTCTCGTGGACCTCCTTCGCCGGGGTGAAGGATCTCCGTCAGCCGCCCTTCCGGGCGCGCGTGGACGAGTTGCTGCTGCAGTTTCCCAACAGCGAGGTGGCGAAGAAGGCGGCCGCGGAGCACGTCGGGGAGGTGAAGTCATTCGTCGCGACCATCATCGCCCTCGGGGAGAAGGGCGGAGACCTTTCGAAGGCGCCGCTCCGGGGACCGGCCTTCCCCGAGCCGGGGCAGTCCGACGAGGTCGCCGCCGACACCATCCCGACCTACACCTACAACTGGTGCGTGAGTCCGCTGACGCCGATCGGAACCTCCGGCGTGATCTGGGTGCCGTCGGAATCCAACATCGGCGAGCACCCCGGGGAGTACGCCGCCGAGCTCGAGATCTACGCCAAAAGCCTGCCCGGCACCTACGGGCAGGACGAGGTGCCTTTCCATTTCGCCCAGCCGTCGGCGGCGCTGGTCGAGGGCATCACCGAGCCGGACATTCCCGGGGCGAAAAGCGTGTCCTTCGACGCCTGGCCGAAGAGCCTGAAGGAAGTCGCCACCGAGATGGGCAAGCTGGCCAGGTAAGCTCCGTTTCTTTCGGAAATCCGCGTCGGCCGGAAACCCCGCAGTCATGAGCAAGGAACCGAGCGGAAACCCGATGAGCAGCGGCGTCTCGCGCCGTGGCTTCCTCCACGGCATGGGAGGGGCGGGCGCGCTGCTGGGAATGACGGGTTGGACGAGCGCGGAGGAGGCGCCGACCGATGGCGACGGGAACGTCATCCCAGGATTCGAAGTTGGCCGGGAGGATCCGGATGCCTCCAGGGGCTGGGAGCCGTTCTCCGACCGCAGGATCCGGGTCGGCATCGCGGGCTACGGGCTCTGCAAGTTCGGCGCGGCCTTCTTCTATCAGGACCACCCGAATGTCGAGGTGGTGGCCGCCACGGATCTCGACCCCGGGCGTCGCGCGGCGCTCGCCAGCGCGGTGGGCGCGAAGCGGACCTATCCGTCCTGTGAGGAGATGATCCGGGACCGGGAACTCGAGGCGATCTACATCGCGACCGACGCACCGAGTCACGCCCACCTCGCGATCATGGCGCTGGAGCACGACAAGCACGTCGCCTGCGCGGTTCCGGCCGTGTTCGGCTTCGAGGCCGAGGACGAAGCCGGGAAGCTCCTCGACGCGGTGAAGACGAGCGGAATGAAGTACATGATGAACGAAACCTCGTACTTCCACGCCGACCTCCATGCGTGGCACCGGAAATACCGGGCCGGCGCCTTCGGCAGGATCATCTATTCCGAGGGCGAATACTTTCACCACTTCGCCAAGCCGATCGGCGGCTACAACCCGAAGACCGGCAAGGTGGACGTCAACGGCTGGCGCAAGGGCCTGCCGCCGCAGTGGTATCCGACCCACTCGAACGCCTATCACATCGGCATCACCGGCGGAAGCTTCACCGAGGTTTCGTGCATGGGCATGCCGAGCGCCGTGCCGCACCTGCAGCCGGAGAACAACGACTACGGGAACCCCTTCGGCTCCGAGATCGCCCTGTTCCGGACCAACGATGGCGGGATGTCGCGCATGGCGGTGGCCTGGGACATCCCGACCCACGGCGGTGAGCGCGGGAGGATCTACGGCCAGAAGACGGGCAACGCCGAGGTGGACACCGCCCGGCCTCCGCTGCCGCCCGGGATGGGTGGCGGCGGGCACGGCGGTTCCCACGGGCACCTGACCTGCGAGTTCGTCGATTCCATCCTGCGGGACCGCAGACCCCGGATCGACGTGGCGCAGGCCCTGAACCTGACGATCGCCGGCTTCGTCGCCCACCGGAGCGCGCTCAAGGACGGGGAGCTGATGAAGATTCCCCAGTATGCCCTGTGAGGTCGGGATGGCGTCGGCTGCAAGGTTTGTTGAAAGGTCGTCGCGCTTTTCCGGTAGGTCTGACACAACCGAGGGGGACGGGGCGCCGAAGCCCCCTTCCACGGCAAAGACCATGAAGGCATCGACGATCCGAAACGCAACCCGGCGGCTGGGAGTGGCTGCCGTGGCGCTTGCGACCACCTCGCTCGCCACCGCGGACGACTACTACAAGCAGGAGCCGCAGTTCCACATGTGGCCGGATCCGGGCGGGGCCGGCTACAGGATCGACCACTTCGGACCCACCGGCATCGGCCTGGAACTCCGCCAGCCCGCCTTCACGATGCACGTCATCAGCGTCGCGGAAGGCTCCCCGGCCGCCGCCACCGGCGAGTTGAAGCAGGGCCAGATCATCGAGAGCGTCAACGGCCACGTCCTCAAGGACGAGGACCCGCGCGTGCTCCTCGGCAACTGGATCACCGAGGCCGAGGCCAAGGACGGCGTCATGAAGCTGATGGTCAAGGACGGCCCGGACGCCGCCGCCCGGGAGGTGGTGATGAAGATCCCCGCCCTCGGCGCCTACAGCGAGACCTGGCCGGTGAACTGCGCGAAGAGCGACAAGCTCATCCGCCAGCACGCCGACATGCTGGCGGCCAACATCGACTCCGCCGAGATCGGCCTCAACGGTTCGGTGCTCTTCATGCTCTCGACCGGCGAGGAGAAGGACCTCGAGGTCGTCCGCGGCTGGATGAAGAAATTCGTCGAGAACTACAAGCCTCCGGGCGAGGGGCGCGAGACTTACCCGTGGTTCGCCGGCTACACCGGGCCGGGCTTCTGCGAGTATTACCTTCGCACGGGTGACGAGTCCGTCCTGCCGATCATCAAGGACGCGGCCGATTCGCTGTCGCGCACGATCTACAACGGCTCGTGGATGGGCCGCGGAGGCGCAAACTACGGCTATATGGGCGGCGGCCACCTCAATGCCGCCGGGCTGCACGCCGTGACCTTCCTGCTGATGGCCAGGGAGTGCGGCGTCGAGGTCGACGAGCATACCCTGCAGAGCTCCCTGCTTCACGTTTATCGTTTCGCGGGGCACGGCAACGTCGCCTACGGCGATCACCTGCCGGAAGGTGGATTCACCGGCAACGGCAAGACCGAGGGACTGGCCTTCACCATGCAGGCCGCCGCCAACCTCCATCCCGACGGTGAGAAGTCGGTCTATGCCAAGGCTCGCGACATCTGCGGCAACAAGGCCTTCTACAACACCTCCTGGCTTTTCCACGGCCACACCGGCGGCGGCATCGGCGAGCTGTGGAAGGGCCGCTCGATGGGGCTGGTCCGCGAGAAGCGTCCCGAGCCCTACCGCTCGTTCATGGACGAGAGACTGTGGCTGTATGAGCTGGCCCGTGATCATCAGGGGCTGTTCTCCTGGGTCAGCGATTGGAACGTCAGCTACAACACGACCGCGCTCGGCAAGGGAGGCTGGGGCGCCTACATCCCGCTCGTCTACACGCTGCCGCGCAAGGCGCTGCGGCTGCACGGTGCGCCGCCGACGAAGTATTCCCACACCTACACGATTCCCGACAATCCGTGGGGCAACGAGGCGGACAAAATTTTCCTCTCGCTGATTCCCGGGGAATACCTGCCCGGCAAGCGTCAGGATGTCTCCAGGGAGCAGCTTCCCACCGATGCCTCCAAGCCCGTGCTGGCCCGCCTGCGCGATCCCGAGGTGAGTGACGAGGTCGTGCTGATGTACGCCTACCACTTCGAGCACGGCATCCGGGCCATCGCCGCGGGCACCATCAACAATCACAAGCGCTTCCACCTCGTTCCCTTACTCCTGAAATCCGAGGACCCGCGCGCGCGCCGGACCGCGCTCGATGCCATCAATGCCAGCGACAGGAAGAGCGCGGGCTTCCCGGCCGAACAGTTCACGCCCGAGATCGTGGGGCTGATCGGCGCCATCATCGACAACCCGGACGAGTCCTGGTGGGTGACCATGGGCGCCCTCGAGGCGATGGGTCGGGCGACACCGGAGCAGATCGCCCCGCACTTCGACCGCATGCTTTCGTGGCTGGACCACGACGACTGGTGGCTGCGCCAGGCCGCCATGCTGGGTCTCACCCCGATGGCGTCCGCCCCGGCCCACTACAAGCCCTTCCTGGCCAAGGTCGGCGAGGTGCTCCAGACCAGTGACCGGCTCGGCGACCGCGGACCCCTGGGCGGCATCACGCAGCGGCTCCAGGATGCCTCCCCGGAGATCCGGGCCTTCGCGATGGAAGTACTGGGAGAATCGTACGTCAAGTTTCCCGAGGAACTCGTCGAACCGGGCGGCCAGGACCTCACCGCCAACATCGACCTTCTGCTCCAGAACCTCGCCCGCGACCTGACCCAGGTCCCGGGTGGCTACGACGTGCTCTACGAGCTCGCCCGCAAGCGCAGCCCGGACGAGGCGCTGCCCCACGAGGAGATCTTCCTCAATGCCGACCCCTCGAACTTCGGGCCGAAGCTCAGGCAGGCGATCGAGCCGACCATCAAGAACCGGCTGATCCCCGAATACATCAAGGCCAACCGCCAGAACCTGGAGCGGGAAATCACCTCCCGGGAGCCGAACCGGACGGTCGAGGGGCTGGTGGACCTCTACAACAAGGCCGACATTCACGACTATGACTGGAAGCTATACGGCCCGGCCCGCGACGTGATCGTGTGGGACTACATCACCTTCGACCCGCCCGAGAAGAAGCTGTGGGAGAACGGCCACCGCTTCCGCGAGGTGACCGTGCCGGAGGGCTCCGAGGACTGGTTCACGACCGCCTTCGATCCGAAGTCAGCGCCCGGCTGGAAGACCGGCCGCGCCCCCTTCGCCAACAACGACGGCAAGCCGGAGCCCATCGGCACCTGCGTCGGCGATCACCACTTCTGCGGCTGCGGCAACCCGGTGAACACCTTCTGGGACCAGGAGGCGCTCCTCATGCGCGCGGAGATCAAGCTGCCGCCCATGCGCGACGGCTACGCCTACCGCCTGCTGGTCGGCGGCCGCTCGCACTACAATGCCGGTGGCGGAACCGACGTGTGGATCGACGGCGACTACATCCCGAACCGACGGAAGGGCCTCGCCACCATCCAGGGCGGGAGCGGTCGCAACTCCAATGTCCCGTGGGGGGTGACGATTCAGGACGAGGACCGCGAGCACTTCGCCGACGGCAAGGTCCTGCTCGCCACCAACGGCTTCCTCCGCTGGGGCCACAAGATCGAGCAGATCAAGTCCTACAAGGCCTTCTGGTTCGAGGAGATGAAACTGCCGGAGATCCCGGATGCCCCCGAGCCGACGAATTGAAATCCAGCCAACCGAATCCAAGCGAAACACCATGAAACGCACCCCCATCGGCCTCGCGACCGCCGCGGCCCTCGTTCTCTCGATGGTCACGCCCCTCGTGGCGGCCCCCGCCGCCGAAAGCGAGGGACCCCGTCCGCTCGCCGTCCAGCTCGGCGCTCCCTTCCACGACCACGCCATCCTCCAGCAGGGCATGAGCGTGCCCGTCTGGGGCTGGAGCAAGCCGGGGACCAAGGTCACGGTCGGGTTCGCCGGACAGAAGGCGAGCGCCACCGCGGATGACGGCGGCAAGTGGATCGCGGAGCTCAAGGACCTGAAGGCCAGCTTCGAGCCGGCCGAAATGGTCGTCACCGAGGATGGCGGCAAGACCGAGACCCTCACCGACATCCTCGTCGGCGAGGTGTGGATGGCGTCGGGCCAGTCGAACATGCAGTGGACGGCCGGGAAGTGCGCGGTGAGGTCCCTGGTGGAGGCATTCGCCGCCGAGAACGAAGGCAAGGTGGCTCCCATCCGGGAGTTCCAGGTTTCCTCGGTGACCTCGCAGTTGCACCCGATCAAGAAGGCGACCGGCTCGTGGAAGAACGGCAACTACGCCGACTACAGCGCGATCGCCTTCGCCTTCGCCCACAAGCTCTACGGGGAAATCAAGGTTCCGATCGGCATCCTCAACTGCTCGTTCAGCCAGACCGCGATCCAGGCCTGGGTGCCGCGCGAGGGCTGGGCCGCCGCCGAGGACGACTACAGCAAGGCGATCCACCTGAAGTGCCTGCAGACCGATCCGACCACGCCCGAGCACAAGGCGGCCTGGGATGCCTTCTACAAGTCCCTCGAGGACCAGATCGCTGCCAGCGAGGCGGCGATCAAGGCCGAAGAGGAGGTGAAGGAGATCGACGAGCCCCTGCCCGGAAACCTGAACGGCAACCGCGACGCCAACTGGCTCTTCAACGGCCGGCTGAGCCCGGTCGTTCCCTACGCCATCCGCGGGGCGATCTGGAACCAGGGCTACGCCAACATGGGCGAGGGACTGCCTTACTACCACAACCTCCACAACCTCGTGCGCGGCTGGCGGATCGTGTGGGACAAGCCGGAGCTGCCGGTCTACTTCCACCAGTTCTACAGCGCCGGCATGAACAAGGTCGGCCAGGAGGACAACTCGCCGAGCATCAGCTCGTCGGCCGAGATGCGCCTCGGCACCTGGCTGGCCCGCGACATCCCGAACACCGGCATGGCTTCGCAGATCGACATCAGCGGTGCCATCCACTACTCCGCCAAGGCGGTGCCCGGCCAGCGCCTCGCGCTGCACGCGCTCAAGAACCAGTATGGACAAAAGGACCTCGTGGCCGACGGACCGATGTTCAAGTCCTACACCGTCGAGGGCGACAAGGTGATCATCGAGTTCGACCATGCCGACGGCGGCCTGGTCGTGGCCTCGACCGCCTACAATGCGATCGGCAAGCACGAGGACTCGACCGGCTTCGCCGACCCCAAGGTCATCCCGAACGGCGACGACCAGGTGAAGCTGTTCTACGTCGCCGGCGAGGACCGCGTCTGGCACCCGGCCACGATGAAGATCGACGGCGACAAGGTGGTCGTCAGCTCGCCCGCCGTGCCCAAGCCGGTTGGCGTGTCCTACGGCACCGGTGAGATCGGCTGGCAGCCGAACCTCTACAACAAGGCGCTGTTGCCGATGACACCCTTCATCTATTTCGACCGGAAGATGGTCACCAGCGAGGACTGGCCCGACGAGAAGCTCAAGGTGGCCGGCGAAACCATCGACCCGAGCACGGTCGGCAAGGTGTATGAGTACCGCAAGATGCCGCTGCTGAGCACGCAGTTCCGCGACGACGCCGTGTTCCAGGCCGACCAGCCGGTCACCATCTGGGGTTCGACCCGGAACTATGGTGAATGGCAGGCCGAGCCCGAGGAGGGCGACTGCAAGGTGCACTTCGAGTTCGGCGACATCAAGGAGGTCATCGACGTCAAGCCGGAGATGACCGAGTGGAAGGTGACGCTGCCGCCGATGAAGGCCGGCCCGGAGAAGCACACGCTGAAGGTGTGGTTCACCATCGATGGCGAGATGGTCCACGAGCGGGTGATCAAGGGCATCGTCTTCGGCGACGTCTGGTGCGTGATCGCCCCGGGACTCGGCAAGGGCGGGGAGTGGTCCATGCCGGAGGTCAAGCCGTCGGGACAGATCGTGCGCATGATCGAGAACGAGTCGAAGCGCGGCGGTCGTCCCGAGCCCAGCCGCTTCAGCATCTGCGTGTCGCGGACCCCGCGGGTGATCGAGGCGAACGGCAAGCCCAGCAACCGCTTTGCCTCCTACTGGAAGGATGCGGAAGGGATGGCAGCGGCCATCGGCAATGCGATCGCCGCGAAGACCGGCCGCCCGGTCGGCATCATCTTCCTGCAGGAGAAGACGGCGGACGTCCCGCTCAAGAACTGGATCGCCCCGGCCTTCCTCAAGGACGCCCCGAGCCTGATGGAGGACTACAAGACGGTCGGCAGCAAGTATCCCGACAACCCCTACTACCTCGCCAACGTGCGCCGCTACATCGCCGACTGGAAGGGCTACTGGGGCGGGTACATCCCCGAGATGATGAAGACGAAGGCAATCCCCGAGGGCGCGGCCTGGGGGGACAACTGGGGCCATTATCCTTCGCCCAAGCCGGAGATCGGCGACTCGACGGCCACCGCCGCCTACAACGTCTACATCCACAGCTTCACCCCGGCCGCGTTGAGCGGCGTGGTGTTCCTCGCCGGCGAGGCGATGGTGGCCGACGACCAGGGCGCGAACTTCGGCCCGGAGATGGCGGCGCTGGCGAAGAGCCTCAAGAAGCGCTTCACCCTGTGGCGGAAGGACGCGGATGTGCCGGTGATCTACACCGTCCCGGCCAGGTCGCTCGCGCCGAAGGTCACCAAGCCGGAAGGCATCGCCGGGGAAAGCACCGCGGTGGAAGTCGGCGGCTGGACCGAACTCGGCGGCGTCTTCGAGGCGGTGGTGAAGTAGGGAACTTCCGATACTCGACCCATCGGCCCCGGGCCGGTGGGTTATGCGGGATCTCGGGCAGATTCGGCTATTCGTCGCCGCGATCCCGCGGTAGCTCTCCGGTGACGACCATCCGCTCGATGCTGAACGAAAAGGAGATCCGGGAATTGGTGGCGGCTCATGGAGCCGCGGTGAACGAGGGGCGTTCCATCGGCCAACTGATCGGGGACGGCGAGCTTCCACGGTTGGAGGGCTGCACGGTGCTCAAGGGCAAGGTGTCCGATTCGGTCTTCGGCGAGGCGCTGAGGACGCCGGCCGGGAAGCCGATCCGGCTGATGTTCCGCAACAACCGGATCTCGACCCACGACGTCAACCGCGGCGCGATCCCCTTCAAGGACCAGGTGCTGGCCTTCAACCACGACCACATGCTGCGGCTGGTCCGGGGGGTGCTCGGATCGTCGCAGTTCGAGGTCGGGGGGCTGTCGCCGTCCTCGACGGTGATCCCTTCCGAGAACCTCGAGATCGTGAAGGTCGAGAACGTGGTCCGGCGCTACATGGCCGAAAGCACGACCTCGACCTCGCTCTATCAGCACTGGCTCAAGGCGAAGGAGGCCGGGCAGGAGGTCCTCGAGTATGCCGGCCACCGACTGAAGGTCGCCGAGCTGACGCCCAACGGTCCGCTTCCCTACCTGATGGACACGCCGAGCACCAAGGAGGCGGTGGACCGCACGGTCGACGCGGCCTGGCTGGTGGAGCATGGCGTCTGCACCGCGGAGCAGTATGCGCAGATCCGCAATGCCTCGCTGATGGCCTTCGGGATGGTCACGCAGTATCTCTCGGAGAAGGGCATGGTGCTCGTCGACACCAAGACCGAGCACGGGGTCAACGCCGACGGCCGGATCGTGGTGGCGGACGAGGTTTACACCATGGACTCGTCGCGCTTCTGGAGGATCGGCGACGATGGCGAGCTGGTGACCCGTGACGGCAAACCGGTGTCCTTCTCCAAGGAGTTCGCCCGCGGCATGGTCAGGGAGAAGGGTCAGCAGTTTTCCGAGGAGGAGGCCACCGAGATCGCGGTGCGCTACATCCAGGGCCTGCAGCACCTCACCGGCGAGGCCTTCGCGCCCGACCTGCGGCCGCGCGACCAGCGGATCGTCGAGTCGACCAACCTGATTCTGGACGCTTTGCTTCGGAGGTAGGCGAAGGACCGCTCCTTCAGCCAGTTCCCCTCGACCAGCGCGACGAGACGGTGGACGAGGAGCGTGGGTGGAGGCGCCTGTCCCAATCGGGGTCAGGTGCTAGGCAAAGAAATATGACAATCATGTCACAATTCTTCTTGCGTCTTCGTACCGGGCACCCAGACTCCAGAGCCTCCAATTGTCCTTTTACTACTGGAAAGCTAGTAAAAGGATATTGAATACCAACAACCCAAAAACATGAGAAACAACCCAACCACACGAGATTCCCTCGAAATCCTCGCCCGGACGGCCTTGATTAGCGCTGGCGTTCTGATTGCGATCCCTGCGACGGTCCAAGCGGCCAGTCTCAATGTGGACTTCCAAGCGACACTCTCGTCGCAGAACAATCCGAATGCCACCGGCGAGGGAAAATACTACCACGTCTCGC
>CALGOH010000128.1 GCA_937957985.1 uncultured Verrucomicrobiae bacterium | reverse complement strand
GAATTGAACCTCATTGTTGTAAGTCCCGGCCGCGGAATCGGCATCGGCGAATCCACCGGAACTTTGGTCCGATACAGCGGCACCGCCACGGAATGCGACCTGCCCGGATAGTCACAGCACACGGTTCTCCAATCCAAGCCAACACCACCCACCGTCATGCCCTACGCACTTGGACTCGATTACGGGACCAACTCCGCCCGCGCCTTGATCGTCGATTGCGCCGACGGTCGCGAAATCGCCACGGCGGTGGTCGAATATCCTTCCGGGGATCAGGGTGTCCTCCTCAATCCCTCGGACCACCACCTCGCGCGCCAAAACCCGGCGGACTATCTTTTCGCTCTCGAAAAGGCCACCCTCTCGGCTCTTGCAGCCGCCCGTGCCGCGGAGCCGGGGTTTACCAGCGATCAAATCGTCGGGATCGGCATGGATGGCACCGGTTCCAGTCCGATGCCGGTCGATCGAAACAACGTCCCGTTGGCCTGCGACCCCCGCTTCTCCGACAACCTCAACGCCCAATGCTGGCTATGGAAGGACCACACCTCGATTCCCGAGGCGGGAGCGATCACCGAGATCGCCGGTCGGCTACGGCCACATTTCCTGGCCAAGATTGGCGGCACCTACTCCTCCGAGTGGTTTTGGGCGAAGATATGGCATTGCCTCAAGGTCGATCCCGAAGTCTTCGACGCCGCATATTCGTGGGTCGAGCTGTCGGATTTCGTCCCTGCCGTGCTTGCCGGGGTCACCGATCCGCGGACCATCCGTCGTGGCGTGTGCATGGCCGGGCACAAAGCGCTTTACGCCACCGAATGGGGCGGCCTGCCCGACAAGGAATTTCTAGCCGAGCTTGATCCCAAGCTCGCCGACCTCCGCCACCGGCTCTACGACGAGGCCTACGATGCCTCCGCCAGCGCCGGCAATCTCTGCCCGGTCTGGGCCGAAAAGCTCGGAATTCCCGCCGGCATCCCCATCGCCATCGGCGAAATGGATGTCCACTACGGCTCCATCGGCTGCGGTGTCGATGAAGGCACGCTCGTCAAGGTGATCGGCACCTCCACTTGCGACTGTGCGGTGGTTTCAGCTGACAAGTCGGTCGCCGACATTCCCGGCATCTGCGGTATTGTGAAGGGCGCGATCCTGCCCGGCTATTTCGGTGTCGAAGCCGGCCAATCGGCCGTCGGCGACATCTTCAAATGGTTCGTCGAAGGCGTGCTCGGCGACGCGTCCCTGCACGCCGAACTCACCGCCGGGGCCGCCGCGATGAAGCCCGGCCAATCCGGCCTGCTCGCCCTCGATTGGAACAACGGCAACCGCACGATCCTCGTCGATCAAAGCCTCACCGGCCTGCTGCTCGGCCAGACCCTCTACACCAGCCGGGCCGAAATCTACCGCGCGCTCATCGAGGCCACCGCCTTCGGCGCGCGCGCCATCATCGAGCGACTGCGGGAATTCGGCGTGCCGGTCGAGCGAATCGTCTGCTCGGGCGGCATCGCGGAAAAGAATCCACTACTCATGCAGATTTACGCCGACGTCACCGGCTGCGAAATGCGGCTTTCCCGCTCGGCGCAATCCTGCGCGCTCGGCGCCGCCATCGCCGCCGCCGTGATCGCCGGCGCGCACCCCGATTTCCGGACCGCCCAAGCCGCGATGACAGGGCTGAAGGAGATTTCCTACCGCCCGATTCCCGGGAACCAATCGGTCTATCATAAACGCTACGCCCTCTACCGCAAACTCCACGATGCCTTCGGCGGCGTGAACCCCGACGCCGACCTCGGCCATGTGATGAAGGATTTGCTCGCCCTCAAGGCAACCCAGTCAAACTGACCCATTCGACTGAATATGAGCTACCAAGTCCTCAAGGAAGAATGCATCGAGGCAAACCTTCGATTGCCGCAAAAAGGTCTTGTCGATCTCACTTTCGGCAACGTGTCCGTTGCCGATCCAGAACGCCGTGTCTTCGCCATCAAGCCAAGCGGGGTGAGTTATCATTCGTTGACCACCGAGGATATACCGATCATCGATTATGACGGCAATGTCGTTGATGGAGACCTGCGTCCGTCGTCCGACTCACCTACGCACCGCTACCTCTACCTCCATTTCGCCGGAGTCCGCTCCATCGTCCACACCCACTCGCGAAACGCAGTCGCTTTCGCTCAAGCCGGCATTGATCTCCCCTGCCTCGGCACCACCCACTGCGACTACTTCCATGGCCCGGTCCCGGTCACCCGCGCGATGACCACCGAGGAAGTTTCCGGAGATTACGAGTGGGAAACCGGCAAGGTCGTGATCGAACGCTTCGCCGACCTCGATCCGCTGGAAATCCCCGCCGTGCTCGTACGCAGTCACGGCCCCTTCGCCTGGGGTCCGACCCCCGCCAAAGCGCTCGAATCCGCCCTGGCCCTGGAAATCGTCGCCGACATGGCGCTCAAGACCCTATCCTTGAATCCCTCGGCGCCCGCCGCGCCATCGCACTTGGTAGGAAGACACTTTTTACGCAAGCACGGACCCTCCGCCTACTATGGACAGGATGGCGCGGCATCGATTTGAATCATTGAAAGGATAGTCTATGAGAGGTCAGCTTGAAGATCGACTGTCGGCTGCGGATGCGGCGGTGGAAACGGATCCCGGCGAGGAAGCCGTGACCTTGGCGGAAAAATTGCTGCGAGAATCGCTGGCGGCGACAACTCCGGCGGAAGCCGCGTCCATGGCACGAGTGGCCAGGTTGGTAGAGAGTCCCCGGGCGAAGGCACTGAGCATGCTGATGACCGACCGTCTTGCGCGCAGCTCCGATCCCGTGCGGGCCGCGCAGGCATGGCGATCGATCCTGTCCCAGATCGGCATCGGCGAGGGCTTCGGATGGTGGGATCGACTGCAATTGCGCGCCGGCTATTTCGCCTCAATGCTCCTGCCTGGCTTGGTCATGGGTGCGGTGCGCCGACGACTGCGGGCTGAGAGCCACGGGGTGATCCTCTCCGCAGAAGAACCCGATCTAACTTCATTTCTGCGAAAACGCGGGCGGGAGGGCACCCCGGTCATGCTCAATCAGCTTGGCGAGGCCGTACTCGGCGAGGAGGAGGCGCGCCGCCGTCTTGACGCGCTTCTATGGCTGCTGCAACGACCGGACGTAAAATACGTGTCGGTGAAAATTTCCGCCATTTTCAGTCAGATCAATCTCGTCGCCCGCGAGGCGACCGTGACCGCAATCAATGAGCGAATGCGCAGGCTCTATCGGGCAGCGCGACCCCGCGGGAAGTTCGTAAACTTCGACATGGAGGAATATCGCGATCTCGCGCTCACGGTCGAGGCTTTCACCGGGGTGCTCGACGAGGAGGAATTCCGGAATTTCTCCGCCGGGCTGGTGTTGCAGGCGTATCTGCCGGATTCGATCGCGGTGCAAACCGAGCTTACCGCATGGGCGCGGCGCCGCGTCGCCGCAGGTGGAGCGCCGATCAAGGTGCGTCTCGTCAAGGGCGCGAATCTTGCCATGGAACGGGTCGAGGCCGAAATGCATGGCTGGAACCCGGCGCCCCATCGCAGCAAACACGACACGGATGCGGGCTTCCGCCGAATGCTCGAATTCGCATGCCAGCCGGAGAACGCCGCCGCCGTTCGCCTGGGCATCGGCAGTCACAATCTTTTCGACGTCGCGCTCGCCTTGGTGCTCGCGCGTCGCCACGGCGTGACCGACGCGATCGACATCGAAATGCTGGAAGGCATGGCTCCGCCGCAGGCGCGGGCAGTGCGTGGCGAGGCGCCCGAGCTGCAGATGTATGCGCCGATCGTCAAGGAGAGCGACTTCGGCAGCGCGCTGGCCTATCTGATCCGACGGCTAGACGAGAACACTTCGCCCGGAAATTTCCTCGCCTCCCTGTTTTCGCTCAACCCAGGCAGCGCGGCGTGGAATGAACAGAAGGAGAAATTCCTTGCCGGCTGGAGGCATCGCAAGACGGTGAATGACGCATCTCGACGGTCCGTGACACCAACTCCTGCGGGAGACCAAGACTTTTCCAACGAGCCGGATAGCGATTGGACGCAACCGCGGTATCAGGAGGCCTTGGCCCGAGCACAAGCCCCGGGCGAGGCTCCGCCCCGCGCCAATGCGAAGGAAGTCGAGATCGCCCTTGATCGTGCGGTCGCGGCCCAAGCGGACTGGGCCGCTCTCGGACCGGACCCACGCGGGGCGATCCTGCGAAGGTGTGCCGAGCAACTCGCCGCGACGCGGTACGAATCGATCCAACTGATGCGTGAGGAAGGAAAAAAGGCGATTGCCGAGGCGGACACCGAAGTCTCCGAGGCCATCGATTTCGCCCGCTACTACGCGCACGCAGGAAGACTCCCCGCAGGCGTCGGCGCCGAGCCGTTGGGTACGGTGGTGGTGGCGCCGCCGTGGAATTTTCCCTTCGCGATTCCGTGTGGCGGGGTGCTGGCGGCACTGATGGCGGGCAACACCGTCATCCTGAAGCCTGCCTCTCCGACGGCCCACGTGGCCCACTGGCTGGCGCGGCAGCTATGGGAGGCGGGCGTGCCGCAGGGGGCCCTGCAATTCGTTTTTCCCGTTGATCACCCCGCGGCACGACCATTGATTGTGGACGAGCGCGTCGATGCAGTCGTGCTTACCGGTTCGATCGAGACGGCGAGGATGTTCCAAGGCTGGCGGCCCTCGCTTCGTCTGTTCGCCGAGACCAGCGGCAAAAACGCCATCATCATCTCGGCTCTGGCCGACACCGAACTGGCGGTGAAGGATCTGGTGAAATCGGCGTTCGGCCATGCCGGCCAGAAATGCTCGGCCGCCAGTCTCGCCATCGTTGAGGCAGGGGTCTATGACGATCCGGTTTTCCGGCGGCAGCTTCGCGACGCGGCTGCCAGCCTGGCGGTTGGGCCGGCGACCGATCCGGCCAGCATCGTCACCCCGCTCGTGACCGGCCCGGAGGAAAAGCTACGTCGCGCGCTGACCACGCTCGATGAAGGAGAGGAGTGGCTGTTGCAGCCCGAGGTTTCGCCGAGCGACCCGATGCTGTGGTCGCCGGGAATCAAGCTCGGCGTGCGTCGCGGGTCGTGGTTTCACTGCACCGAGTGCTTCGGCCCCGTCCTCGGCCTCATGCGCGCGGTCGATCTCGACGAAGCGATCGCCATCCAGAACGAGGTCGAATATGGCCTGACCGCCGGGCTCCACTCGCTCGACGAGGCTGAGATCGCACACTGGAAAGAGCGGGTGCAGGCGGGCAATCTCTACATCAATCGCGGCATCACCGGCGCGATCGTGCGACGTCAGCCTTTCGGCGGCTGGAAGCTCAGCAGCATCGGCCCCGGCGCAAAGGCCGGTGGTCCGAACTATGTGAACCTTCTGCGGCGCTTCGCCGACGATGCCGAGGTTACCACCGAGGTCGCCGCGGCGGACTACCGCAAGGCATGGCGCGAACATTTCGGCTTCGGTCACGATCCGAGCGGCCTGCGCTGCGAAAGCAATGTCTTCCGCTACCGGCCCTGCCGTGGTGTGATCTTGCGCTTGCGCGGACGCAACGAACGCGCCGAAAAGCTCGCGACACTCGCCGCCGAGATCTGCGGCACCCGCCTCACGATCAGCCGAGCCTCAGAGGAAACCGACGAGCATCTTGCTGCCCGCATCCCTCGAATGATTCCGGCCGCCGAGTTTCTCCGCACGATCGACGGACCTCCTTCCGACGCACTGCTTCGGGCCGTGCATGAATCCAATCTTAACTGGATCGACGCTCCTGTCAGCGCCTGCGGCCGGCTCGAGCTGACGCGGTGGTTGCGCGAGCAGGTGGTCACCGAAACAATGCACCGCTATGGTAACGACCTTGCCGGGCGAACCACATCTTGAAGCCAAACCATCCGCCTATTCATCATTCCGATTACCATTTTTAAGTTAATTGAACCCGTGACAACTCATCGTCTTCCCTCGCTCGTTCTTCCGCTGACCATGGCGCTCATTTCATCTCTCCAAGCCACCGATTTCCATGTCGCGGCCAATGGCGACGACACCCGGCCCGGCACGCCCGCAGAGCCGCTCCGCAGCATCCAGCGCGCCGCTGATCTCGCGCAGCCGGGCGATACCGTCACGGTCCACGCCGGGATTTACCGCGAGCGGATCAACCCGCCGCGCGGCGGATATTCCGACGAAAAACGCATCGTCTATCGGGCGGCTCCCGGCGAAAAGGTCGAGGTCAGGGGCTCGGAGGTGGTCAAGGGGTGGCAGCGCGAAAAGGGCGACGTCTGGAAAGCGACGCTGCCGAAGACCTTCTTCGGCAACTTCAATCCCTTCGCCGACGAAATCCATGGCGATTGGTTCAACGGCCAGGGACGAAAGCACCACACCGGAGCGGTCTATTTGAATGGCGAGTGGCTCACCGAGGCGGTTTCGCTCGACGACCTCCTGCTGCCTGCCGGCGATTACCCCGGCTGGCTGGTCCCCGCCGCAGGAAGGTATCTGATGAATGTTGCCTGGCTTGAAGCCGCGGGCAGGACGCAGGCCACCGCCTTCGTCGCGAAGAGTGGCGAAATCAGGAGCGCGGCCAGTGCGCAGGGCGACGAATGCATCGGCTGGATCACGGACGGCGACACGGTTTCCTACGACGCGGTGGACTTCGGCGAGGGCCGCGAAGAAATCCGGATTCGCGTCGCCTCGGCCTCGACAGGAGGACGGATCGAAATCCGCCTGGATCAAGTCGACGGCGAATTGCTTGGAACCGCGGAATTTTCGGCCACCGGCGACTGGCAAAAATGGACGACGGTGACCGCGCAGATTCGTCCCACCAGCGGCAAGCGGGATGTTTGCCTGGTCTTGCGCCGGCCACCGCTGGACCACGATTCCATCCGGTCCGCGCTCGAACAGCGCAATATCGGTCCGCTGTGGTATGCCGAAGTCGCCGGAGACGGCTCCACCACGGTCTGGGCGCAGTTTCCCGGAGTCGATCCCAACCGGGAACTCGTCGAAGTGAACGCGCGGCAATCGGTTTTCTACCCCGACCAGCCCGGCCGCAACTTCATCACCGTGCGCGGATTCATCCTCAGCCAAGCGGCCACCAACTGGGCTCCGCCGACCGCCGAACAGATCGGCCTGATCGGCACCCATTGGAGCAAGGGCTGGATCATCGAGGACAACGTCATCCATCACTCGGTCTGCACCGGCCTCACTCTCGGCAAGCACGGCGACGAATATGACAACACCTCCGCCGACTCTGCCGAAGGTTATGTCGAAACCATCAAGCGCGCCCATGCCTTCCGGATTCCATGGGACAAGAACCACATCGGCCACCACCTAGTGCGCCGCAACACCATCTCCGATTGCGGGCAATCCGGCATTGTCGGCAGCATGGGCGGAGCGTTCAGCGTCATCGAGGACAATGAGATTCACGATATTGACATCCGTCAGCTTCTCGCCGGCGCCGAGCAGGCGGGCATCAAACTGCACGGCCCCATCGACACGATCCTCCGCCGCAATCACATCCACCGCGTGCGCGCCTTCGGCGGCGGCATCTGGCTCGACTGGATGACCCAGGGAACCCGCGTCACCCGCAACCTGCTCCACGACAACAGCAAGGATTTGTTCCTCGAGGTGAACCACGGACCCTATCTGGTCGATAACAACATCATGCTTTCGCCCACCAATATCTGGAATTGGTCCGAGGGCGGAACATTCGCCCACAACCTTTTCGGCGGAAGCATCGACATCCATGTGGACGAAACGCGCGAGACCCCGTTTCACGAAGCCCACTCGACAAAGATCAAGGGCCTGCACGGTTTCATAGGTGGCGACGACCGCTATTTCAACAACCTGTTCGTGAACGCCGCCGATTTGACGTGCTACGACCGAGCCAAACTCCCGGTCGCCATGAGCGGAAACGTTTTCTTCGGCGGCGCGCGCCCGTCGTCGCACGAGCGGAATGCCGTGGTGCTGCCGGACGCCAAGACCGACCTCCGGCTCGTCGGAAACTCCGAACACGGAGATCTGTCGCTCACCGTCCCTGCGGATTGGACCGGGGACGCCTCGCACCAGATCATCACCACGCAGCTCGCCGGCGAGACGGTGACTTCCGGCCACGCAATCGAGAATCCCGACGGCTCCCCGGTCCGCATCGACACCGATTTCTTGGGCAAGAGCCGCAATGAAACCGATCCCACGCCCGGTCCCTTCGAGCATCCCGGACACGGCAAACTGCGGTTTCAAGTCCTACCCATGCCTGAAGCATTTTGAGACGGGGACGATGGTCTCCCCATGTCGAACTCCGCTCTTGGTGTGGAATCCCGTCGATTTTGCCGCGTTGTCGAAACCGGGAAGCCCTGATCGGCTCCGAGGGACCTCTCGATCCGCAACCGCGAGGCGGCCCCCATCCTGCGCAATCGGAAGAGCCCGAACCAGTCCAAGTCCCCGCGAGGCACGTTCCCGAAGCCAAACAGCCGAGGAGTCGGGGGGGGCCGGTGCTCTGAGCCGTAACCATGAAGAAGCGCGCTGAAGATTGTCGCTCCACCGCCGGGTCAGGCAGGCTGTTGGTGTGAAAAAATCAACTTTGCCACGTCGCAGGACGGATCACCCGACGGTGGAGCCCGCGATGATGCTCGAAACCGGCTCGGAGTCCATCGAGATCGGCTTCACGGACCGCAAGCTCAGCCCGCATGCCGGCAGCGCGGTGTTTGACTCGGCGGAAAGAACCAGCGCTGCTTCAGCCCGCTCTGGGAGTGGTGCATCAAGCGGGTCAAGGCCCGCAAGGAGGGCTACAGCCTGGATTTCGACAGCACGCGCCTGCTCCATGAGGACGGACACCAGGAAGGGGTCAAGTCCGGCTACACCCGGGTGGGCATCAAGCCCTGCCTGCATCCGCTGCCCGCCGTGCTCGAAGGGGCCAAGCTGGTGACTGGCTTCTGGCTGAGTCCCGGCAACACCTCCTGCGCCAACAACATCGACGTCTTCACCCTTGAGGTGCTCGCCCGGCTTCCCAAATGGCTCAAGGTGCGCCTGGCGCGGGCCGACAGCGGGTTTTTGCGAAAACCACTGGCTGTCGCTTCTGGAGGGCCAAGGCCTGGCCTACATCGTCGTGGCGCGGCTCGTCTCGCCGTTGCGCAAGCTCATCTTGCGCGGCGTGGACTGGCTGCCCGCCGGCGAACAGCCCTTCCCGCCGATGTCGGTAGAACTCCGCCTTGAGCGGGACCACCTCGATTTGGGGCCCGCTGGGTGCGGTGGGCCCGGTGAGCTGCTCTCAGGACGAGTAGCCGGCGCCGAGCGGCATCGCCACGAACTGGCGGATCACCCCCTGCTCGACGCAGAACCCGTCGAGCCACGGCTGCCGGGGGATGGCGAGGTAGTTCTGGAGATCCGCCGACAGCCCGTCGGCCCACTCGTCACCGGTCACCGCGTTGATCTTGCCGGCGGCGACCTTCACGGCAAAGGGGTAGTCCCCCGAGGCGGAGAAGTTCAGCCACATCGCCTCGCTTTGGTACATCGGCAGCATGACCCCGCCGCGACGGTGCCAGCTTTCCGGGACCCGCTTCGCGTGATCGTCCACATGGACCAGCGGGAAGGCACCGAGGCCGGGAGGCAGAGGGTAGTCCCGATCGTCGTCGGGGATGCGCAGGGTGCGCTGGAAGTCGATGACCATCCGGGCATCGCGATGGACTTCGGGGAATGAGATGACGAGGCGGTCGGACTTGAGTTCGATCATGGTGCTGGAGGCTTCGGGTGGTGAGGCGGGTCACCAATCGCCGTCCCGGACCTCCCGGACGAGCCGGAGCACGGCTTCGTCGGGCAGGTCGCGGACGGCGCGGATCAGATCGGCGAAAAGCTTGGGGCGGCGGCAGATCGCCTCCCTCAGGTCGGATGACACCTTGCCGGCCATCGCCAGCAGGGCGTCGGGTGGAATCCCGAGCTCCTCGGCGAGGCGGACGATCTTCGCCTCGGAGGGTGGGGCTTCGAGGTCCCGCTCGATCTTCGAGAGGTAGGCCGGCTGGAAACCCACCCGGCCGGCCACCTGCCGGACCGAGTAGCGGCGACCCTCCGGACCGTCGGAGAGCAACTCCCGCCGCCGCCGGATGAAGGCGCCGAAGCTGGTGGTGTCCCAAGCCATTCGGTTAGTGTATAGTATGCGCTACACACTCCAAGCAAAATCGCGATTGAGATCAGCCGCCCTCTGGATCCATGAAGGTCCCATCGGCAGGCTCGCAATGACTCGCCACGGGAGCCACCAGGGGCATCCCCTGAACCGTGGAGACCTTGGAAAATTCAAGGCTCCACAAAAATCCGTGGACAAAACGTCCATCGCATACCAAATCATGGCAGAAGGCCAATTATATTTGGTATTAACCCACTCTACCAAAATACGATGCCCCTCCGGGTTGTGCCCTGCACAATGCCGCAGGCAGCTCCTATTTGGTGAGATGGGCGAGGGTTCCACCCTTCGATCCCGGGTGCAGGATGAAGAAATCCACCCCGCACAAGCAACCCCGAAGGCCGCCGGATGGCCGCAAGGTCGGCCCTTCCGGAAGCCATTCTCAGCAAGCGACGCCGCCTCTTCTCATGAAAAACTTCGTCTACATTCACGTCGAGCGGCTCCGCGACATGGGCCGCGGAACCAAGGCCACGCGGCAGTACAAGCCCCGAAGTTACACCCGTTACTGGGGCGTGCAGGGGTGCTGGGAGCACGACATGCGGCTCATCGAAACGGCGAACGCGAACCCCCAACGGTTCTCCCTCAACTCCATCGACAGTGCCTAAACCGGGTGGAAGGCCGCCCCGCTCACACGCGAGACGATCACCAAGACCGCCTGCGATCGGCCCGACTTCGTCTCGAAAAAGGCCGCGGAATACATCGCCGAACACCACACAGGGGACGCCCTCCGGGAGAATTCCGTCCGCGTCTGCATGCTGCTCTCGGCGGTGTCGCCCCAGTTTCTCCGCGACATGTCCACCCCGGACTGGAACGATTACCTGAGCGCGATGAAGCGGGGAGAGAGGTACGAACTGGCTCCGCTGAACGAAGAGAAGGTCGAACTTTGGAAGGAAGCGACGCTCGAATACTTCCGGGAAATGTATGGCGACCGGATCATGTGCATCATGTTCCACGAGGACGAATTGAACCCGCACTGCTCGGTCTATCTCGTCCCGATGCTGACGAAGCAGGTCAAATCCCGAGGCCGACCGAGCATGGATCCCGGGAAAGTGCGCAAGGTCCGGACCGTGCGGACCCTCTGCGCGAAGGAAATGTTCACGCCGGATTCGAAGATCTGGCAGCGGGGAAAGAACGGGAAGCGGGGAAAGTGGACGGTCCTTGAGCAGGGAACCTGCTCCCTGATGCAGGATGAGTACGCCGACTTCCTGCGCTCTCGCGGGTTGGATGTGCGCCGCGGGAACCGCCGTTTGCCGAACCAACCGGCGCTGACTCACGAGACGAATCGGGCGCGTTACCTCCGAAGCCTGGCCGCGATCGAGTCCGTCGAGGCGCTCCCCGATGCCGAA
>CALGOH010000127.1 GCA_937957985.1 uncultured Verrucomicrobiae bacterium | reverse complement strand
AGCTCGACCACCGTCGCCCGCCCTTCCGTCTGGCGGGGTTCCCGCCTGACCTCGTCGAAACTCCTGCCACCGGTCCGCCCCGAATGATCGCGGGCAGCGGCCGTGCCGCCGACGCCGTCCCGCTGGATCTTCGCCGGGGGGAGGTTCGCACCGCCACCCGCAACATCCGCATCCTCTCCACCTCCCGACTTTCCAATCAGGAAACCCCCGGCCGCTCCGGCAAGCAAGGCCGCCAACCCGATCACAATGCTCTGGTTCATCCTCGAACCTAACCCCCCGCAGCGGGCGAAGTCGCGGAAATTTTCGCGCTCCTAGAAACAGGCTGATCGAGCTAGGGATAGAATCATGCGGGGCGCTGGGAAATTCGGAGCATGATGGACAGGATGGGCAGGATGAATGGCATCCACTCTCGGCTTCCGGGCTCTCGCAGGAGGATCTGCGCGCCGTCGGATCGACAGATTTCAAATCTCATCATGGCCATCCTTTGAATCCTCTCCATCAAGCAACCCATTCCTTCCTGATTTGATCACCCTGCCCATGAAAAGCGGGGCCGAGGCATTGCGCTTGGCGGAGCGGGCCCGCTTCCCGAGTCTCGCGCCGTGACTCCCTTCCGCATCCTGTTCGTCTGCATGGGCAACATCTGCCGCTCACCGGCTGCCGAGATCGTCTGCCGCCGGATCATGGCCGAGGCGGGTGTCGACGACCGCGTTGAAATCGACTCGGCCGGCACCATCGGCTACCACGCCGGAAATCCCCCCGATCCCCGCATGAGCGAGACGCTCACGGCAAGGGGCTACGAAGTGACGGGGCGGGCGCGCCAGGTCCGGCGCCGGGATCTTGAGATCCACGATCTGATCCTCTGCGCCGACCAAGACAATCTCCACGACGTCCGGGCCCTGGACCCCGGCGGCGCCACGCATGGAAAGATCCGGCTGCTCACCAGCTATTGTCGCGAGCACCAGGCGGACCACGTCCCGGATCCCTATTACGGGGGGCAACAGGGTTTCGAGAATGTCGCCGATCTGATCGAAGACGCCTGCGCGGGCCTGCGCGACGAACTCTCCGCCCCGGGCGGACCACTGGCCTGACACGAAACGGCTTGGATTTCCCAAGCGCTTCATTCCTTCTTCACGAACCCTGTCCGGAATGGCGGACGTGACCCTCATGCAACTCGAGCAGCCCCCGCCCGACCTGGCCATTCCCGAGCCGACGCCCTTCGACCACCTGCGGCCGAGCCTATGGCGCGCCAGCAAGGTCGCCCACATTACCCTGGTCTCGCTCGGCACGGTCATGCTGATCCCCGCGGCCTACGTGATGATTGCCCTGGTCGTCGTCATCTCCTTCAACGGCGGTTTTCCGGGATCGGGCGTCGGCAACGAAGAGATGCTGCTTCTGATCACCGCAGTCGGCAGCACCAGCATCGGCGTGCTCGCCTGGTGCGCGCTCTCGCTGCTGTTCTTCAAGCGCAATGACGCCCGCTGGCAGCGCATCTGCTGGGCGATGACCGCCGTCTTCGGGATCGTCGCCTCGCCCTGCATCCTCGGCTGGATCGTCTGGCTCTCGGACCAGAACCTGCCCGGCGAGGCGTGGTGGGTTTACCTGATCTTCATCGCGATGCTCGGCGTCGCGGTGGCCTGCCTTATCGTCGGTGCCCGTTTCAGCATCGCGGCGAAAGACGCCCTGAAGCACCCTCCCACCGAGGAAGACCGATCATTTCTCTAGTGCCCAGATTGGTGGTTTGAAAACCTCAGATTAAGGGGATTATGCAGATATTCAGAGATCCGGAAATCTGCGTAATTCGTTTGATCCCCTTAATCTGCGGTCAACGGCGTGGACCATCCGGACAGGAGAAGAGTTCGCCTGTAAGGCGGAATCCATCAGGAACAGCGGCGTTCGCCCACGAGCGGTGTCCCAACCCGCGGGTCGCAGCTCGGGAGAAGGTTTTCAGAAGGAACGCGAGGATTCGTCGTCGTTTCCTATTGCAAACCAGTCTCAACTGCTGAAGATTCCGCCCATGGCCCTCGCCTCCGCCGCCGAACTCGAAAACGACAGCCTGCAGACGCTCGCTCAGGCGACGGTGGGTTGTGATTTCCGGATTCGCTTCCTGGAGGGCCCCGCCTGCGAGCAGCTCCGCCGCCTCGGCTTTTGTGAGACCCTTCAGGTGCGCAAACTCGCCCACGGCCGCAACCTGATCTGCACCGTCTGCGGCACCCGTCTCGCGCTCAGCCGCGAACTGGCCCACCAGGTCAAGGTGACTCCCCTCTCGGCCGCCTGATTTCGACCATGAGCGCTCATGAGGTCGAAACTGGCGTCCTGGCCGGCAATCCGAACGTCGGCAAGACCACGCTCTTCAATGGACTGACCGGCGCCAGCGGCAAGGTCGGCAACTTCGCCGGGGTCACGGTCGATCTCAAGACCGGCGAAACCTTCACGCCGCACGGGCGCAGGCTGAGGGTCGTCGACCTTCCCGGCTGCCTGTCGCTCAACGGCGAGTCGCCCGACCAGCAGATCGCCCGGCGCGCCCTGCTCGGCGAAGTCGGAGAGATCGGGCGTCCGGACCTCGCGATCTGCGTGCTCGACGCCTCCAATCTCGAGCGGCACCTCGTGCTGGCCCTCGAGGTGATCGAGACCGGCCTGCCGGTGATTGTCGCCCTCAACATGGTCGATGTCGCCGAGGCCTCGGGCATCCGGCTCGACCCCGTGCTGCTCTCGGAGGAACTCGGCGTGCCCGTCGTGCCGATTCAGGCCAACCGGAGGAAGGGTCTGGTCGAACTCAAGCAGGCCATCCGCCATCCGCTGCCGCCGGCCTCGGACGCCTCCTGGTCCGATCCCGGAAGCCCCATCGAGGCGCGACAGCAGTTCGCCCTCAGGCTCTGCGAGCTCGCCGCGCGCCGCCCCGGCGTCCACCAGACGACCATCTCGGACAAAATCGACGCCCACCTGCTGCACCCGGTGATGGGCTGGGTCTACCTTATCGCGATCATGTTCGGCGTGTTCTGGTCGATCTTTTCCTTCGCCGCGGTCCCGATGGGCTGGGTCGAGGCGCTCCAAGGCTGGCTGGAGGGAACCATCGAGGGAGCCATGGCCGAGGGCGACCTCCGCGACCTGATCGTCAGCGGCATCATCGGCGGCGTCGGATCGGTGGTGATCTTCCTGCCGCAGATCCTCATCCTCTTCTTCTTCATCGGACTGCTTGAAAGCTCCGGCTACATGGCGCGGGCGGCCTACCTGATGGACGGCCTGATGGCGAAGGTGGGTCTCAGCGGCAAGGCCTTCCTGCCACTCCTCAGCTCCTACGCCTGCGCCATCCCGGGCATCATGGCGACCCGCTCGATCGATTCGGCCAAGGAGCGGCTGACCACCATCTTCGTCGCCCCGTGGATGAGCTGCACCGCCCGCCTGCCTGTGTACTTCCTCCTGATCCCGATGCTGCTCGGTGGCAGCGAGGGCGGCCTCACCCAGGCCCTGGTGCTGCTCGCCATCTACGTCTTCGGCACGCTCAGCGCCTTCGTCGTCGCCCGCATCATGCGCGGCCGGCTCGGCGCCGACGAGGAGGTCCGCCACTTCACCCTGGAACTCCCGCCCTACCGGGCCCCACAGTGGGGCTACGTCTTCCGCCATCTCGGCAGCCGTGGCTGGTCCTTTCTCAGCAAGGCCGGGACGGTCATCATGGGCATCTCGATCATCCTCTGGGCGCTCAGCACCTATCCGAAGTCCGACAGCGACGATCCCGGCGATCAGTTGCAGGCCAGCGCCATGGGACGCATCAGCGCCGTGATCGAACCGGTCGTTCGTCCGCTCGGCTTCGACGGACGCACCGGCACCGCCGTCCTGACTTCCTTCGCCGCCCGCGAGGTCTTCAATGCCTCGATGTTCCAACTCTTCCACGTCGAGGAGGACGAGGACGACGAGGCCGGCAGCCGGGACCGGCTCCGCCAGCGCCTCGCCGAGGAAACCTGGGAGGACGGCACGCCGATGTTCCGCCCGCTGTCGGTGATCTCATTGCTCATCTTCTACATCTACGCCCTGCAGTGCCTCCCCACCTCCGCGGTCACCGCCCGCGAGTCCGGTTCGTGGAAATGGGCGGCCGGCCAGTTCGTCTTCATGACCGCCGTGGCCGCCATCGGCTCGCTGCTGGTCTACCAAATCGGCTCGGCCCTCGGATTCTGACATGCATGATTGGCAGTCATGGGCGGCGCTGGCCGTTGTCGCGATCGCCATCATCCTCCTCGTCCGCCGCGCAATGCGCCGGCGGACAGGATGCGGTGGCGACTGTGGCTGCGACACGACGCGTCGGAAGTGATATTACGACGTTTTTTCCGTTGAGCCGGTTTGGGGGCTCGTGATGCGATGAAGTCGTGTATCGCACTCTCACCCTCTTACTTGCCTGCCTTGGCGTTTCGTGTCGCATGGAAGAAAAGCCTCTCACCCGCACCGAACTTCGATGGGAAGGCGCGACGGCGGAGCAACTGGCCGACACCATCGAGGCGGTCGCTCCCGGCTTCAGTCTCGCCGTCATTCGTGACGAAGAAGCCGTCGTCTATCACCACGCAACGATCGAGGAGGTGGGTTCCGAGTTGGCTGCCGCCTCATCCGTGCGACCGGAGCACGGCTTCAGCGTTTCCGAGTCAGTGAAAGCCGAGGAGCCCATCGTTCCCGAATCGCGAGCAGAGACGCGGACCACGATCTCCATCGATCCGGACAATCTCCGTCAGTTTGGCCTCACGGCCCAGGATGTCGGGGAGAGTATCGAGAAATTCAACCGGAGCTCCAACGTCGAGCCCACTTCCCCGGAGTCATGCGAAGAGGCATTCATCCCGATGCCGGACGGCACGCGCCTGGCTTTGCGGGAGATCGCGGAGATCGTCCCACGTACTGTCACCCGACCGATCATCATGGACCGGAGATGATTCCGGCGGCTGACGGCGTCAGGCCCCACTGGGTTCCTGATCCCTGGCCGGTGCGGGTTCCGGTTTCGGGGCCGCTTGCGCCTTCTCCACGATCATCGCCACGAAGCCGAATCCGATGAAGAAGAACACCAGCAGGTAGAGCAGGTTGATGTAGCCGCCTCCCTCGGTGAAGCCGTAGTTGTGCAGTCCGGTCCCGAGCAGGTTCACGTGCCACCACGAGAAGGTCACGACCGCGGCGAGAAAGATCGATGCCAGGTGAAGACCCCATTCGCGGATGAAGCCTCCCAAGCGGGCATGGAGGATCGCCAGCGTGGTGAGCACGATCATCAGCGCGCCGTTCTCCTTCGGATCCCAGCCCCAGAAGCGGCCCCATGAGTCGTTCGCCCAGATCCCGCCGAGCACGGTGCCGACGAGAGATAGGAAAAGCGTCAGGCAGACCATGCCGTATACCGATCGCGTGAGCGACCGCCGCAGGCCGGGGTCGCCGCCGTCGAGCCGCAACCCTCGCAGCAGCACATAGACCATTCCCAGCAATGCCGCGACCAGGCCGCCGGCGTAGCCGAGTGTGATGGTGATCACGTGGGTCGTCAGCCAGTAGTTCGAGCGCAGCACCGCGACGAGCGGGTCCATGTGGTCGCTGCCATCGCCCACCTCGAACAGACGGGCGAGGGTGATGAGGATCGTCCCGGCGATCGGCAGCAGTCCGAGCGCCAGCCGTCGACGGCTGAACAGCTCGACGATCGCGCCGAAGATGACCGCCGCGGCGGTGATGAAGATGATCGTGTCGTAGAGATTCCCCACCGGCGGCCGCTGCATGATGATGCAGCGTTTCACGATCGGGATCACCGTGTAGGTCAGCCCGGCCAGCGAGGTGGCCCACACCGCCCATGAAAGGTAGCGCTGACCTCTTCCGCGGACCATCCACATCGCGATCGTGAAGACCGTTCCCATCAGGAACCAGACCAGCGCGTGAAGGAACCAGTTCTTCCGGTAGTAGTCCGCCTCGAGCTCGATCGTCGCGTACTGGCCACGCTCGGTCGCCCGCTCCACGAGATCGGTCCGCAGCGACTCGAGCTCGTGCTGGAATGCGAGGCGGCGCAGGTACGGAAGCTCGTCCTCGCCCTCCTCCGCGAGCAGTTCGCCAGCCTTCCCGACCAATGCGGTCCTCAGTTCATCCGGTGTCGCGGCAAGGTCCTCATGACCCAGCGACACCGCCATCCGCGCCGCCAGGGCCTCGCCCGATTCCGGTGTTTCGTAAAGCGTCCTCGACAGCCGTTCGATCGCGGCGATGTCCTCGATCGAGCCCTCCAGATCGCGCGTCTGCATCGACATCGCGTTCATCACCCGCTCTCCCGGGCTCAGCCAGTGATCGTCCTTCGCCGACTTCGGCGGAAACAGGAACAGGCCGAACTTCGAGGCATTGGCTCCGTGCAGGATCTGCTGGAGAAGGTCCTGCACGTGGGGCGGAATCGGCTGGTTCTGCTGCTCGCTCTCCGCGAGCACGCGGCGGATCACCGGCGCGGTGGCCATCGCCGCGCTGGCGTTCGCCCGCCGGGTCGGCGCCGAGTCGGGAAGACCCTCCACCGACATCATCTTCAGGCCGTTCCGCGCCATGCCGAAGACGCCGATCAACTGCTCGTAACTTCGGACATTCTCGGCCAGGGTGAGGATCTGGTTCTCGAGCGGCGAGCGCTCCTTCTTGTCCATCTCGGCATAGCCGCCGGCCAGCTTCATCAGGCGGTCGATCCCGGGCTCCAGTTCCTCGTACGAGTAGCGGTCCCGGCGGTCCCTCGCGGCGACCCCGATGGCGTCGACCACCGCCGAGTCCTCGATGCGGAACGACGGCTGCTTGACCGAAAGCCGCGGCCGGAAGAGCGCGTCCATCATCCACGCCAGCGGCTTCAGCTTCACCGTTTCGGCGTCTTCGCCCGGCTTCACCTTCATTGATCGCGCCCCGTAGAGACGCAGCATGGTGAAGCCGGCGTAGGTCGTCAGCGGCTTGATCCGGCCGCCGTCCTGGACCGGGATCGACTCGGCGATCCGCAGGGTCTCCTCGTCCCATGGCACGTAGCCCTCGATCACCCGGGCATCGACCGGCGGGCGCGCGTCGCGCACGACCACCGAGAGCGTCAGGCCGAAAAGAATCAACCCGACCGCGAAAAGGATCCAGCGTGCGATGCGGTTCATGAGGCCTGGGGTTTGCGGTTCATCCTTCGTCCCGAGGTGAAAAGCATCATCAGGAAGTGAATGCCGAGACCGGCGGTCACGACGTAGAGACTCCACTCGGGCCACTTGTCGGCGGGATTGGAAACGACCTCGAAGCCGGAAAACTCGGGACCGCCGGATGGCTGCGGGCCGCTGCTCATGGTGCGCTGGAAGAAGGTGAATCCGCCCCGGCGCATCGGTTCGTTCATCCGGATCTCCACGGGGACCGACTCCCCTTCCACCCGCTCGATCTTGCTCATGAATGACTTCGGCCGCGCGGAGTTCGGGTAGTATTCGGCGATCGCATCGTCGAGCTTCACGGCGTAGGGCACGGGGATGGTCTCCTTGACCATCCGCACCGCGAAGGTCCGGCCGTCCGCCTCGACGGAATAGGGCGCGAAGCTCTCAAGCCCGCTCCTTGCCGGCGGCACCGCCAGAATGAAGGGCATGCCGGTCTCGCCGTCCTCCCGGACGACCCGCGCGTAGCAGCCGGCGGCATTCAGCTCGCCCTCGGTTTCGAGAGGCAGTTCGCGCAGCGTCCAGCCGTCGATGGAAGGGTTGCCGGAGCCCTTCTGCTCGGGCACGACCACCACGTTCTTCGCCCAGCCGCTGAGCTCCAGGTCGAAGGGGAGATCGGGGAAGCGGATGATGCGGGACGAGTTCCGGCCGATGCCGTGCAGCTCGCGCTCGCCCGCGACATGCACCTCGCCCACCGCGGCGCCGTCCTTGACCTCCACGACCTCGATGGTCGGATCGGTCAGCGACACCGCGTAGTCGGCCTGCTCGCCCTCGAAGAGGAACATCACGCCGCGCTTCTCGAAAAGCTGCGCCACCCCGCCGGCCGCCACCATGAAGATGATGCCGAAGTGCGCCAGCATCACCCCCGCGGTCTTCCAGCCCTTGCGGATCCGGATCAAGCCACCGAGCGTCATGTTCAGCAGCAGCAACGCGCACACCCAGTAGCCGCCGGGCATCGGGACGATCAGGTGACCGTCGGAAAACGGAAGCGGCAGCTCGGCGAGCACGTACCACGAGGTCCAGTGGAAGTACTTCTGCAGGGTGTCGAGCAGGCCGGCCTCGACCATCTCGAGGGTGGCCAGCCAGGTCTGCACGCCCAGCAGGATCAGCAGCACGGTCGCCAGTCCGAGGCCGGACAGGAACCGCCAGATCCGTTGCGCGGGTGACTTGGACTTGCTCATGGTGCTTGCGAGGCCCCGCCCTTACGTGGCCGGGCGGGCCGGTCGTTCAATTTGCCGCCTTCAATCCTGCGACGAAACGCCGCAGACGCTCCTCCTCCGCCACCACCTCGGCCAGCGGGCCGAGCATCTTGACCGTCAGAATGTTCCCGCCGCTCTCCGCGACCACCCCGCGGAGCGCCCAGCCCTTCCCGGGATCCTGGCCCATGCCGCCGCCGAAATCGCCGTCGGCCTCGACCCACACCCCGCGGTAGCCCGCCGTCTCCACCTTTTCCAGCGCCGCCAGGCCCGCGGCGTCGAGCGGCTCGGCACCGAACTGCCGCAGCCACCGGTTCACGTTGTCGAGCACGCCGCCCCGGCTGGCCGACACGTAGGCCTGGCCCTTCGAGCCGAAGCTGTAGTTCAGCAGGCGGAAGGCGCTGGATTCCAGCTCGGTCCAGCCTTCGGGCACCGCGGAGGCGACCACCGGCGAGGGAGGCGTCTCGAGCGTCGTGGCGGGTGCCGGACGACCCTGACTAAAACGCTCGTCGTTGTCCGTATCGAGGTCCAGATTCGCGTCGCGCATCGTCAGCGGGCGCGTTTCCTCGGCCACCACCTCCTCGCGCTCGCCGCAGGAAACGAGCATCAGTGGGATTGACAGCAGCGTCACTCCGTATTTCATCCGCCGCCCGATAGCCCTGCTGACTGGTCCAAGCAAGCGATACCCGCATGCCCGCTCCATCCATCGAGTTTTTCAACCGTCACCGCAACCGCCTCGAGAACGAGCAGGTCTACGGCGAGGGCTTTCTGACCTTCGCCTACAACAACCCGCTGGGCCGGCTGCCCCTGCACGCCTTCGTCAAACGCCCGTTCTTCTCGGAATGGTACGGCCGCCGCATGGACGACCCCTCGTCGCGGGAAAAGATCGCCCCCTTCATCGAGAGCTACCGTCTCGACACCTCCGAGTTCGCCGATCCGCCCGACTCGTTCCCGAGCTTCAACGCCTTCTTCTCGCGCAAGCTCAAGCCCGGCGCGCGGCCGGTCGACCCGAAGGCGACGGTCGTCTTCCCCGCCGACGGACGCCACTTCGGCTTCGAGCGCGCCGCGGAGATCCGTTCGGTCTTCGTCAAGGGGCAGAGCTTCGATCTGCCGCGCCTGCTCGGCGACGCCGACCTCGCCGCCCGCTTCGCCAAGGGGCCGCTGGTGCTGTCCCGCCTGTGTCCGGTCGACTACCACCGCTTCCATTTCCCCTGCGACGGCATCCCCGGCGAGTCGCGGCTCATCGACGGCCCCCTGTTCTCCGTCTCGCCCATCGCGCTGCGCCGGCGACTGGCCTACCTGTGGGAAAACAAGCGCCGCATCACCCCCATCGAGACCGAGTCCCAGGGACTGGTCCTCATGATCGAGGTCGGCGCCACCTGCGTCGGCTCGATCGAGCAGACCTACCGGCCGGGCGAACCGGTCTCCAAGGGCGACGAGAAGGGCTACTTCGCGTTTGGCGGATCATCGACCATCACCCTCTTCGAGCCCGGAACCGTCGAACTCGCGCCCGATCTCCTCGAACACTCGGCCCGCCGCCGCGAACTCTACGCGCGGATGGGCTCGTTGATGGGCTACTGACGGCGACCGGGCGGCGACGTTTCCGCGGTAAAAGAAGCCTGCAAGCCGCGTATCGATTCGTTCATGATCCGCCCCGCAGCCACGATCCTCGCCAGCGTCCTCGCCTTCGTGGCGGGAACCGGACCGGGACCGGCCGCGCCTGCCGGGGATTTCTACGAGCAGCGCGGCACCGATCCCCCCTTCGAGGAAATCAGGGACCTCCTGCCCCAGGGCGCCAACAGCCGGGGAGGGGTCAAGGGATCGCGGATCAAGGTCAACCGCGACCTCCTGAAACATCTGCCCACCGCCGATCACCGGATTCCGGAGCGGATCCTGATCCACACCCTCGGCAACAGCGCCATCCGCCGCCCCGAGTTCGATCGCTGGTCCAGGTGGTACCAGGAGGACGGCACGACCCAGGTGTTCCGGCTCTTCAAGGACGAGGAGAACGTCCGCAACGACCGCGAACTGGCGGCCCGCATCGAAGCCTTCAGCGACATCGACTGGGGCGAGGGCGGTTGGCACGAATGGAGCGGGATCTACACCATTCTCAAGCCCCACGGCTGCATGATCTTCCAGGTAAAGAACGACAAGAGCGACTGGGCCGTTTCCGTGGGGCTCGGCGACAACGGTGACATCAGGCTGAATCACCGCCGGGGGACGGACAAGACCATCGCCCGTGGGATGGTCGGCAAGCCCTTCCACCTCTTCGTCCGCGACAATGGCCGGGACTACATGCTCTACCTGAATGGCAGGCTCGAGGGCGAGGGCACCTACCCCCGCCCCGCGGGCAGCCAAACCAACTTCCGCTGGGGCATGTACCTCGGTGCCAACGAGGTGCGCCACGACGCCATGCTCCTCGTCACCGGCGCGACGATCGATCCCGAAAGGCTCGACCTCTCCCAGTTCCGGCAACTGGAGCGTTCTCCGTCAGGGGAGGACGATCCTCCAGCGGAAGAACCCGGGGTTCCGCCGGATCCGGAGGGCCTCCCGATTCCCGAGCGCACCTGGACGAATGAGAACGGTTCGACCGTCAAGGCCAAGGCCGTCTATCAGGTCGGGGCGGACTTCGTTCACCTGAAGGTCGATGAAAGCTGGGTCCGCTACCCGTTGAGCGAGCTGTCGGAGGCCGACCGGCAGGCCCTCCTCATGGCGGCGGATTTCGCCCGCCCGGAGGATCACTGACCCGCGGCCCACTCGCGGATCGCCGCCACCAGGCCCGGGATGTCGTGCTGCCCGGCCTCGAAGGCCGGCTCGATGCCGTGCTTGCGGAGCGTCTCGCTGGTCACCGGCCCGATGCTCGCCGCCGCGCAGCCGTCCGGCCACGGCAGGCCGAGCTTGAAGAAGTTCTCCACCGTCGAACTGGAGGTGAAGGTCACCACGTCCGCGCCTTCTTCCGTGAAGCGCGCGGCGGCCCCGGTCGGGTCGTCGGTTTCCGGCACGGTCTTATAGGCGATGCACTCGTCGAGGATCGCACCCTGCGCGATCAGTCCGTCGGCGATCACGTCGCGCGCCTCCTGCGCCCGCACCCACAGCACCGTCAGGTTCTCGATCGATTCCTTCTCGAAAGCCTCGACCAGTCCCTCGGCGACGAACCGCTCCGGGATCAGGTCCACGCCGAAGCGATACGCGGCCACCTTCTTCGCGGTCCCCTGCCCGATCACCGCGATCCGCGGATTGCCCAGACTACGGGCGTCGTCGTAGATCGTGAAGAAGGCGTCGAAGAATCGTTCGACGCCGTTCGGACTGGAAAACACCAGCCAGTCGTATTCGTGCGCGTGCGCCACGGCGGAGGCGAAGCCCTCCTTGTCGTCGGGCTTCTCGATCCGGATCGTCGGCAGCTCGATCACGTCGGCTCCGAGCGAACCCAGCTCCCGGCTCAGCGCGCCGGCCTGCTCGCGGGTGCGGGTCACGACGATCCGTTTGCCGGAGAGCGGACGCGACTCGAACCAGTTGATCCGCGCGCGCTCCTTCACCACCTCACCGATCACCGCCACCGCCGGGCTCTTGAAGTCCTGTTTCTCGGCGACGTCGGCGATGTCCGCCAGGGTTCCCTCGATCGTCCGCTGCCGGCCGGTCGTCGCCCACCGCACCAGCGCGATCGGCGTGCCGGGGGCGGCCCCTCCGTCGATGAGCGCCCCGGTGATTTCGCGCAGCCGGGCCACGCCCATCAGAAACACCTTGGTCCCCGGCGCTTTCGCGATCTGCGCATAGTCGATCGAGCTCCCGCCCTTCGTCGGGTCCTCGTGCCCCGTGAAAAGCGTGAGCTGCGAGCAATGGTCGCGGTGCGTCACCGGAATGCCGGCGTAGGCCGGCCCGCCGATCGCCGAGCTGATCCCGGGCACGATCTCGAAGGCCACTCCGGCCTCCGCCAGTTCCGCCGCCTCCTCGCCACCGCGGCCGAAGATCATCGGGTCGCCGCCCTTCAGCCGCACCACCGTCTGACCCTTCCGGGTGCGGTCGACGATCAACTCGTTGATCCGGTCCTGCGGCAGGGCGTGGTCCTTCGCCCGCTTGCCCACATACACCTTCTCCGCCCCGGGCTTCATCCAGCGCAGGATTTCAGGACTACTAAGGGCATCGTAGACCACGACATCGGCACGCCCGACACACTCCCTCGCCTTCAGCGTGACCAGCCCCGGGTCCCCCGGACCCGCACCCACCAGATAACAGATTCCCTTCTCGCTCATGACAATGACTCGAACAGTTCGCGGGCGACTTCAAGCGGCTCCGTGCCCCGGGCGCTTCCTTCACGCGGCGCTCCCCCCTCCTCCGGAAACACCCGGCCGATCATCGCAAGGACGCCGTCCTCCAACCGCGTGAACACCCCGACCGGCGTGTGGCATCCGCCGTCGAGCAGGCGCAGGAACTCCCGCTCTGCCGTCACCATCAGCAGCGTGTCGGCGTCGTTGATCGCCGCCACCGCCTCCCGTGCCGCGTCATCGCCGGCCCGGATCTCGTAGGCGATCGCGCCCTGACCCGCCGCCGGGAGAAACGCGTCCTCGGCGAGCGGATGGAAATGAAGCTCCACCCCATCGACCTCGACCGCCTCGTCCATCGCGTGCCCCAGCCGCACCAGGCCGGCCTCGGCCAGCAGGATCGCGTCGAACTCGCCCGCCGCCAGCTTGCGCAGCCGCGTCGGCACGTTGCCACGGATGTCGCGGACCTCCAGCCCGGGCCTCAGCCACTGGAGCTGCTTTGCACGGCGCACGCTGCTGGTGCCCACCATCGCGCCATCGTCGAGGCCGTCGATGCCCGTCTCGGCGCGGCTGACCAGCACGTCGCGGACCGGCGCCCGGGGAAGCACCGCCGCAATCTCGAAGGCCCCGTCGAGGACCGTCGGCACATCCTTCAGCGAATGCACCGCGACGTCGATCCGGCCGTCCGCCAGCGCGATCTCCAGTTCCTTGATGAACACTCCCTTGTCGAAGATGCCCTCCGCCTTCGCCACGTCGGCCAGCGCCACGTCGGTGCGGCGGTCGCCGGTCGTCTTGATCACCACCCGCTCGACCTCGCAGCCGGGGAACGCCGCCTCCAGCGCCGCCTCGGTTGCCGCCGCCTGCACCAGCGCCAGCCTGCTGCCCCGTGTTCCGATTCTCAGCCGCTTCATGTCCCGGGCAGATTCAGCTTCTCCAGCTCCTCGTCAATGATCCTCCCGCACTCCTCGATCTGCCGCTCCCGCCGGCCACGCGCCTCGGAGGCGAGCTGTTCGAGCGTGTCGATGTCGTAGAGATACACCTCCTCGATCTGGGCGACCTCCGGATCGATGTCACGCGGCACGGCGATGTCGATGAAGAAGAGCGGACGGAACTTCCGCACCCGCCGCACCGCCTCGACGTGAAAGCGCTTCACCACCGCGTGGGGCGCCGCGGTCGAGGAAATCACCACGTCCACCCCGGCGAGGGTCGCCTGCCAGTCGTCGTAGCGCACCGCGCGGCCGCCCATGTCGTTGGCCAGTTCCTCGGCCCGCTCGAAGGACCGGTTGGTGACGAAGACCGTCGAAGCGCCCCGCGACACCAGCGCCTGCGCGGTCTGGCGGCTCATCTCTCCGGCCCCGATCACGATCACCCGGCAGCCCTTCAGCTTGCCGAAGATCTTCTCCGCCAGTTCCACCGCCGTGCCCGCCACCGAGGTCGCGCCTTCCTGGATGGCGGTTTCGGTGCGGATCTTCTTGCCCACGCTGAAGGCCCGCTGGAACAGCCGGTTGAGCACACCCGAGGTGGCGCCGGCCGCATGGGCGCGGCGGTAGGCGTCCTTCACCTGGCCGAAGATCTCCGTCTCCCCGAGCACCATCGAGTCGAGCCCGCCGGCCACCCGGCACAGGTGCCGCGCCGCTTCCGCCCGACGCATCTCGTACCAGCAATCCTCCACGCCGAGGTCGATCGCCCCCCGCAAGCCGGCGATCACCTCGTCCGCCGAATTGCCCGCCAGGTAGAACTCGGTGCGGTTGCAGGTGGAAAGGACCACGCTTTCCTCGATCCCGGCCGCCTCGGTCAGCTCGCGCGCCTTCTCGCCCAGGCGCACCGGCGGCACGGCGAACCGCTCCCGGACCTCGACCGGAGCGCTGCGGTGGTTGAGGCCGAAACAAACAAGCTCCATCAGATGAACGCGAAGACCGAGAGGGAAACGAGAAACAGGACGACGGTCAGCAAGGAGAACCGGCGACCGGTCAGACCGCGGAACTGGGCCACGCCGACGAGTGCGGCGTAGGCCAGCCAGACCAGCACCGCCGCCACCAGATGGGCTCCGGCGTCCTCGTGGGGCATGAGGAAGCCCGCCGCGACACCCACCGTGAGCATGGCCCACCCGAGCCACAGCAGCCGCCGCCCGGAAACCAGCAGCTCGCGAACCGGCGGCAGGTTCCGGAACAGGCCGGAGCTCAGGTGCTGCTCCTTGAGCTGCCGGTCGAGCACCAGGAACATCACCGACGAAACCGCCGCCAGCGCCAGGGCACCGTAGCCCAGCACCGACATCGCCGCGTGCGTCTCCCGCCAGGCATCGGTGCTGATCACCCGCTGGGGATTCCGCTCGAGCACGCCGGGAATCAGCGCGATCGCCTGGAACACGACGACCACCGGCGCCGAGAACACCCCGAGCAGGGACAGGCGGTAGGTCGGCCCGACGAGCAGGTAGATCAGCGTCAGCGACCACGCGAGAAACACCAGGATCTCGCCGAGTCCGATCAGCGGGCAGGCCCCGCGGGCTTCCCCGCGGATCCCCAGGAAGGCGATCTGCGCGAGGAACGCCCCGCCCATCCACAGCACCGTTGACCGGCTGCGGTGTCCATGCCGGAGCGCCCGCATCCCCATCGCCCCGCCGATCGCCGCAAGCAGCGTCGAGATGACCAGAAACCAGAGATACACGGCCCTTTCCATGACCGCTCCCAGCCTCCGGCGCAAGCGTGGGTTGGGGTGCAAATGGAAGCGGAGGGAATCGGTTCGTGTGAAAGGTCATCCGGGAGGATCAACGGCCCGCCCATCTTGGAGACGCCCGGGAGGGCCAACGGCCCGCCAGATACCAGCCCGGGGCGACGCCCGGGTCACCCGACCGGAAGACCCCCGAGGGCTGAAAGCCCGGTACATGCGGCGAGACGAAAGAGGTGCGTGCCGGGCATGTTTCAGCCCTCCGGCCCTCGAATCCGGGTCTTCCCGAACCCGGCCATGCAGGCCGGGCTGGTATCTCACGGGCCGTTGCCCCCCTGGGTCTGCGGATCGATGCCGGTGTATGTTTAGAACCCATCACCTACCCGATGGGGCCTTACCGGCTCCACCCAGTATCATGCCTCCGCGACGTCTGCGGTGGCTGTCGAGGCACCATACTCCGACGAACGCGAGTCCGGTGGTCACGCAAAGCCAAAGGACGAAGCTCCCGTAGATCCCCGAGCATTGGTTGAAGACCGCGTGACTGAAATCGTGGGATAGCCCGCCAACCTGTTGCGGAGTGTAGAACACCGCGAGTAGACCGATTAGAATCGTCCAATACGGAATGAGCCGCTTTCGGGCGGTGGCCAGAAGAGTCCACAACGAGATCGAGAGCATCAAGACGGGACCGACGAGCTGAGGACCAGCGACCCGCAGGGAATCTCCAAATGATAAGGCGGTATCAAACTCGCGGGAGAACCCTAGAAGCCCCAGCAATGGCAGGAGGATACATCCGAAAGACCCGGCGCCTCCGACTATCGTGAGCAATACCTGAATCGTCCTCACATTTTCTATCCTCCGCAAATCACATCGATCCGCCCATCTCAAGCGCTGAATCCAAACAAGAGAGCTCCAGCGGATTGGATGTGGCTGGTTGTGCACTACCCTTATCTGAACATCAAGATCGCGGGATTGCAGTCCAGGAGAACGCGCGGAGCGAGAACGGCAATCTCGACGCATCTACTTCACCACCACCCCCACGCTCTCGCTGTGCGCGGCGAATTCCGGCGCGTACATGCAGCGGATGTCGGCGATGCCGGTCTGGTAATCGCCGCGGTGCTGGACCCGCACGCTGGTCTCGAAAACGTGCGTGCCGGGCGGGAGCCGGTCGATGAAGAAGTGGCTCGCGGTGTCGCGGGTCATCTCGTAGTAGCCGAAGCCGTCCTGCCAGCGATAGCCGCTCAAGACGTTCGTTGGCTCGGTGCCGCTGCCGCGCTGGTCCTTCAGATGGACGAATTCCATCGCCCGGTCGTTGCGCAGGATCAGCCTCGTCACCAGCTCGTCACCGACCTCCAGCGGACCTTCCACCGGCTCCAGAACCGGACCCTTGTCCGTGTTGCGGCGCACGAAGAGACGCTTCTCCAACTTCAGCTGGTCGCCCTCGGCCCAGGTCACCTTGCCCATATCCTCGAGGTACTGCCAGTGCAGGCTCGCCCAGCTCACGCCGTCGTCGGTCTTCGTCAGCTTCACCTTGCCGAGATCGGGCTTCACTTCCGGGCCGACGAAGCGCTCCTCGTACATGCCGGTGCCCGGTTCGACCTTGGTCGGTTCGATCTTCTCCCCACCGAGCGACACCTGGAGCAGCGCGTCGGACCCCAGCAGGTTCCGCCCGCCCATCAGCAGCGAATACACCGCGTCGGCGGTGGCCTTGGTCGTCTTCCAGTCGGCGACCTGCTTCTGCTTGATCAGCCACACCTGGCAATTGTCGACCGCCTCGTCATCGCCGTCGATGTCGCGGAATGCCTCGATCATCATCGCCTGCGTCTCGATCGGAGCCTGCCACCACCACCAGCCCTCGCCCTCGGAGTCCTTCCAGAACACTCCCTGTTCCTCGTCGACGACCGCGTTCTCCTTCAGCGAGCGGGTGACCAGCTTCGGCACCTCCTTTTCGCCCAACCGGTGAAGCGCCAGCGCGACATGGGCGCGCGACATCCGGCTGTGGAGATCCGCCCAGTACTGCCTGGCCTGGCCGGTGAAGTAGTCGAAGGCCACCTGGTCGCGTTGCGCGAGCGCCTTGTCCGTGAGGAAGAATGTCCGCGTGTAGAGGTGGGGGGCTATCCAGGGACTCAGGTGGTTCGCATCCCGGTCCTTCTCCGAAATCGACTCGTAGGCTTCCGTCAGCTCGCGATCCAGCGCCGGCAGTGCTTTCAGCGCGGGCGTCACGTCGGTCGGCACCTCGAGCGCCCGCAGTCGGCCGAAGCCGGTCGCGATGTAGAGCGTGATGTAGTGGCTGCCGCCGCCCCCCGGGAACCACGGCCAGAGACCGTCCGCGCCCTGCATCCGGGCCAGCCGTTGCAGCGCCTTGTCCAGCTCAAGCGACATGTGATCCTCGTCGAAAAGCAGCCCGATCCGCCGCCGCGCCTCGGACTCGTCCTTGGCCTCGGCCAGCCACGGGGTCTCCTCGATCATGATGCCCTTCAGGTCCTGGTTCTTGAGCATCGGGCTGTCGAGCGCCTCGGTGCCCTTCCACAGGTCGAAGATACGGCGGATCTTCGGATCGGACCCCGCGATGTGCTGCGCCAGCGCGTTGGCGTAGTAGCGGTTGAAGGTCTGCTCGGAGCACTCGTGCGGATACTCCATGAGGTAGGGAAGCGCCATCACCGCGTACCAGGCCGGCTGGGAAACGACCTGCAGATGGACGAAGCGGTTCTCGAGGCTGTCCGAGCCGCCGCTCTCGACCAGCTTGTCGAAGGTGAACTCTTTGCTCCCCTCGTCACGGATCGGCAGCGACATCGACTCGGTCACCAGGATCCTCCGGGAAAGCACCGGCAGCCAGCCCTCCTCGCCATCCGTGAGATCGCCGCTCGAAGCCGTCGCCCGGTAGCGCAGGAAACCCTGACCGTCGGGGACCTTGATCCGCCAGCTCAGCGTGCGGCTCTGCTTGGCGGGCACCTCGAAGGGACGCTCGACCTTCCCGATCCCGAGTGCCGCGTTGCGATCCTCCTCGGTCGCGGCGTCGGCAAGGTCCAGCCGCGCGGTGCCGCTCTTCACCCCGTCGCTTTGGTTGGTGATCTTCACCGTGAATTCCAGTTCGTCGCCCTCGCGCAGGAAGCGCGGCGGGTTCGGCTGCACCATCAGGTCCTTGGAGGTCACCGTCTCGCCTTCGAGCAGACCGCTGCGCAGGTCCTTGTCATGCGCCATGCCGAGGAACCGCCAGGTCGTCAGCGCCTCGGGCATCGTGAAGCTCATCGTGACCGTCCCCTCCCCGTCGCTCACCAGATCCGGGAAGAAGAAGGCCGTTTCCTCGAGATTGGTCCGCACCGGGACCGGAGCATCGCCGCCGCCACCATCGCCGCCCTCGGATTGCGCCGGGTCTGAGAAGGCATCGGCGGTGTCGCTCTTTGCCATCGCTGCCATGGGTGCGGCGTCGGCCATTTCCTCCAGCGCCGCGCCTCCCATCACTGATCCCGCAAGCAACCGATTCCTGCGCGTTTCCATACCCCCGAAGCCACCACCGCCACCCCCGTTAGCGTCGGAGAAGAGCATCAGGTCCGGCCGGCCGAACCCGAAGCCACCCACGGCGAAGTCCCGGTAGGGGTCGGAGAGATGGAACCACTCGGGACTCGGATAGTTCGAAACTCGCTGGAAGCCGTGCTGCTGCGAGCTGAACTGCGTCCCCAGCCAGATCCCCGGCTCACTGCGCAGCAGGCCCTGAAGTCCGCCGAAGTGGTGCGGCGCAAAGGCGTCGAGCGAGGCGTCGTAGAGCGTCGCCACCATTTCCGCCACAGCGGCCTCGCCGCCCGCACCCTCAATGACGGCCGACCAGGTCGTCTTCGCGCCCGGCTCGAGTTTCGACACGATGCGCTCCCAGCGGAGCTTCAGATCCTTGTTGGTCCACGGCACCGAAATCCGGTGCGTGCTCTCATGATGGCGGTTCGCGGTGACCTGCCCGACGACCACCGTCAGCCCGCCCCGCAGCGATTCCTCGATCGGAAAG
>CALGOH010000126.1 GCA_937957985.1 uncultured Verrucomicrobiae bacterium | reverse complement strand
GAGCTGGGCTTCGACGTGGACACCAACGGCGACGGCATCGACAACGGCATGGCCTTCCTGCTCGGTGCGGCCGATCCGAATGCCGACGCGACGGGCCTGCTGCCGGGTGTCAGCGAAAGCGGCGGGGACCTGGTGCTGACCTTCAACTGCCTGCCGGTGGCCGCACGTGGTGGCGCGAGCCTGAAGGTGGCGTACAGCGCGACGCTGGCCGGGTGGACGCCGACCACCAACGTGGTTCCGGATGCCACCGGTGCCGATGCCGGCGGAGTGGTGAGCTACGTGGTCAGCGGACCCAGCGGCTCTCCCTCGGTGAACACCGTGACGGCGACGATCGACTCGTCGGCGGCCGCCGGAGGCAAGCTCTTCGGCAGGCTCGAGGCCTCCGAGTGAGTCCTGCCTGAGTGAATCCCAACGCCGGTCCCGGATCTCCGGGGCCGGCGTTTTCATCTTCGGGAAGGTGAGGGCCCGCGGATCGGGAGTCAGCAAGGAGAACCGTACCCCAACACCCCTTGACCTGCCTGAAAGGAATGATCTCCGAAGCTTTGAAAATTGCCCACGAAATGGGCATTCACCGAGAACCAAAAATGCTGGCGGCGGAGACCGTTTTGATTCTCCTTCCGATGTTACTGAATCCGCAACCCACTTCAAATGGCCTGCGGGATGAAACCGAACCCAACCCAAGTAAAATGAAACTCAGATCAGGCCCCGTACTGGCCATCCTTGGAACGGTAACGCCGCTCCTGCTCAGCCTAACCGCACTTCCCGCCGCCACTCTCTACTACGACGGCGGCACCATTGACATTGCCGGCAACGGCGACTCCGCGGCATCCGGCCTCACCGGCGATTGGAATACCACTTTGCTGAACTGGGACGCGGGTGCCGTGCCCTACGTCGGATGGAATAATTTGAGCAACGACATCGCCTTCTTCCATCGCGGCACCGCCATCCCCGGCCCCAACCCCGGCACGGTTTCGCTCACCGGCGACATCACGGTGGGCGGCCTCGTTTTCAACGCTTCCACCTACACGATCAACACCGGGGCGAACACCCTGACCTTCGGCGCCACCGACAACACGGTCTCCCTCAACAACAGCGCCACCGCCGCCGGAATCACCGGTGCGATCGACACCAACGCCGCGAATGTCATCGTTACCGCGCAGAATCCGCTGACGGAACATACCCTCACGTTTCTTGGCGCATCCGCGGGCGGATGGTCCGGCAGCACCATCATCAACGCAGGAGCGACGCTGCTCACTCGATCGACCAGCGGTATTAATCAGGTGCTTGACGACACAAGTGGCATCAACCTCAACGGAGGTACGGTTTACCTGTACCGAGCAACCAACGCCAATATCAATGCAATCAGTGACAGTGCGGCCATCACCGTCAATAGCGGAGGCTCTCTAAGAATCACTTCGAATGATGCCGGCGGGGGAAGCGCGATCGAAAACATCGGCGCTGTTACGGTAACTTCGGGACAGATGGACTTTAACTTCACCAACAATGCGAGCAGCGGCCAGCAGGTGGTGATGGCTGGCCTGACCCGGTCCGGCTCGACATCCGCGTTGACCTTTTCCGGGAACTCGCTGACCTCCTCCAATAAATTCATCGTTACGGGCGCTGGTACAACAGCCGCTGGAGAAGTCATGGGCGCATGGGCCACCACCGGCCCGCAGAACGGTGTCAGTTCCCAAAGGGACTACGCCGTATTCAATGGAGACGAAGTCCACCCCGCGAACATTGCGGGCACCCCCCAGAGCGCTTGGTCCACCGATTTCACGACGGGAACCGGCACCCTCAACAACACGCTGGACAACGCCTCCGGAAGCGTCTCGGACGGCGTGCTGACGGCGAGCAGGAACATCAACACGCTGCGCAACGCCTCGACGCCCGCCGCCGCCGCGGCCAATTCGACCACGGAATACTTCACCCTTGCGGGTCATTCCTTCGTCAACGGTGATCTGGTCACGGTCAGCGGCACCGGCGGCACATCGGCCGGCACCCCATACTACATCATCGAATCCAGCAATTCCGGCGGCAGCGGCGGGGCGGACACCTTCCAGATCTCGACGACGCCCGGAGGCTCCGCGGTCAACCTGACGAACACCACGGCCGGACAGGTTTCCGGCGGCCTGAACCTGAACGGGTCCAGCCTCGGCACTTACGGCATCCTTAATGGAACCACCAGCGCCAACTCCGGATTTGCCATCGCCGGCAGCGGTTCCATCACCCTGCCCACCACCTCTTCCGGCAATCTGCATGTTTCGACCTCGGCCAGCGCCATGACCATCGACTCCGCGATCACCAACAACGGCGCGGGGGTGCTCACCCTGGTCAGGAATGGAGCCAACACTCTGACGCTGCGGGGCAACAACACCTACACCGGCGGCACGGTCGTCAACTCGGGCACTATCGTCCTCTCCGGCACCAACACCTTCGCCACCGGCTCGGCCGGTGCGGATGTGATCAATGGCGGTGCCCTCACCTACTCCACCCTCGCCTCCTGGGGCGGATCGGGGCGCGACGTCACCTTCAATGGCACCGGTACGCTGACCTCCTCTGCCGGCGGCTACACCGGCGGCACGCTGACCTCAAATGCCGGCGCGAATGCGGTCATCGCTTCGGGTGGCGGGTCACTCGCCTTTGCCACCACGACAGGAACTGGCAACGTCATTTTCAGCACAGGAGCGAACCGCTTGCTCAACCTTGGCGACGCCAGCGGCCTCACCGGAAATATTCAGGCGAGACTGACAGGCAATGCCAACTATGGAACCAGCGTCGGCATCCAGTTCTCATCCATCGGAGATGCAGCGGGTTCTGCGATCCAGTTCGCCGGCGGCACAAGCGATTCGAACCAGGCACTGACCGTTGCCTACAACGGATCCGCCGCCCTTGTCTTCAACAACCGCCAGATCCAGATGCTCGATCGTGTGGCGAGCAACTGGGAGATCCGCGACAACATCATCGCCAACAATAGCAGCAATGCCGCCCACACGTGGACGATCAACACCGATCTCCTCTACACCGGCGGTCGGGCTGTCACTGCATTCGGTGGCGCTCTGCAAACCAACCGCCGCTTCGTCCTCTCCGGATCGAACACCGGCGACAACGCATTCAACGGCGTTATCAGCAACGGCCAGAACACCAACGGACTGGTCTTGGATAAGTCCGGCTCCGGCAAATGGATCCTTGGTGGAACCAACACATTTACCGGCAATACCATCGTCAATGCCGGTAACCTTGAGGTCGGCGGCACTCTTGGCCATGTCTCCGCGGGGGTCGGTAACTATTCCGGAAACATCTCCATTTCCAACTCGAGTTCCGGCAGGTTCGTTTACAACAGCTCGGCGACCCAGACCCTCGGCGGCGTCGTCAGTGGCAATGGAGCGCTTTTCGTTGAGGACGGCACCCTCATCCTCACCAATAGCAACACCTACACCGGAGCCACGAACGTCAATGGCGGCCTGCTGCTGGTGAATGGTTCGCTTGCGTCTGGGAGTGCCGTGAACGTCAACGGCGGCACCCTGGGGGGAACCGGCACGGTCGGCGGCAATGTCACGGCGGCCGCGGGTGCCTCCATCGCGCCCGGGGCTTCGGCGGGGACCTTGAACGTCGGAGGCGGCCTCGACATCTCGGCGCTGGCCGGCGGTGCGGGCACGCTCGACTTCGAACTCGACGTGGACACGGCCTCCAGCGACCAGATTGCGGTGACCGGCACGCTGACCATCGGCTCCGGCCTGCTTGGAATCACGGACTTCGTCTTCACGGATCTCGGCGGACTGGCCGATGGCACCTACGTGCTGATCACCAGCGGCGGGATCAACGGCGGTGATTCGCTGGACGGCGCCGACCTCAGCGGGCCGGTCGGAAGCGGTACCGGAACGCTCGGGATCAACGGCAACAACATCGAACTGACGGTGACCGGCATCGGCGGCGGCCCCGGCCCGGTGGATCACTTCGTGATCTCGGCGATCAGCTCGCCGCAGGTGGTGGGCACGGCGATCACCGGGATCACCATCACGGCCAAGGACGCCTTGGATAACGTCGCCACGGGCTTCACCGGCACGGTGGAGTTCAGCGGCACGGGCGGCTTCAGCGGGACCTCGGCCAGCTTCACCGCCGGGGTGCTCAGCGGCGTGAGCGTGACGCCCACCGTGGCGGGCGACAACCTGACGCTCGTGGTGACGGAAACCGGCGACACCCCCACCGGCTCGACGGTCATCACCAAGATCCGCACCCTCTACGAGGACTGGTCGGGTGAGCTGGGCTTCGACGTGGACACCAACGGCGACGGCATCGACAACGGCATGGCCTGGCTGCTC
>CALGOH010000125.1 GCA_937957985.1 uncultured Verrucomicrobiae bacterium | reverse complement strand
CGGGGGAACCGGGATCCTTCGTAAGTTCGTTGAGCGCCGCCTGCAGCGCGCCGGCGAGGGCCAGGTTGTCGTCGTCCGACAACTGGCGGTTGACGAATTCCGAAAGCGAGAGAAACGGCCCGCGCAGCCGGACCTGTTTCACGATCTCGATCGCCAGGGAGTCCAGAAAGTCGTCGTCGAGCGTGCGATAGCCGATGACCTCGCTGGCTTCGGGAAAGGCCCCTCCGACGGCCGATCCCGCTTCCGCGTCGCCCGAGATGCTGAAGCGCGTCACGGGATGATCGGCCGTCGGGGAGATCGCGATGTTCCGCGCCGCGTCGAAATGCAGGACCTTCTGATTGCGGGCGTGGCCGAGCAGTGCGCGCCAAGCCGTGACCGACGTCGAGTTGACGTTGAACATTCCCTCGACCTCCAGCCGTGAGGCGATGGATTTCCAGGAATCGTCGGTGTTGACGTACTTGCTGTAGAGGGTGGCCGAGGGATTTCCGGCGGCGACGAAAGCCGCGTCCTCCGGGAGCGGCTTGTAGGCCCGGTTGGCCAGGGAAGTTTCGCCGCTGAGGAATTCGCCATAGACCCGGGCTTGATCCCTGGCCGGCGGCGCGAAGGTCGCCGGATCATCGGTGATCGTGGAGAAGAACCAGTCGTCGAACAGCAAGTGGTTGGCGCAGTATGAATCGTCGTGGCGGAGGTTGTCGGTCGATGAGGCCTCGCCGGGGTTCACCACGGCGTCCGGCGGCAGCAGCGGCGAGGCATCCGAATTGGCGACCAGATTGAAGGCGTGGGGCGACACGGGGTTATCGAACCGCAGGTCCCAGTTGACGAGTTCGCCCAGCGACGCGAGTGGTCGGGAGGGAAGCTCGGCGATCACGGCGCGGGGCACGCCGTTGCTGACGTTGTCGCCCGTGATGATGTATCCGGCACCCTGGGGACTGGAATTGGGAAGACCGCTGTCCATGCCACCGAGCCGATACACATGATAGCTGAATTCGTATCCCATGTTCAGCGGATGACGCATACCTGCATATTCGTTGCCGAACAAGGAGTCAAAGATCATGAAGGGACTGGATTGGACAAATCCCCTGGTGGAGTGCTGGACGTTGGTCGAGTTCGTGAAGGTGGTTGCGAAACGAGGGCCGAATGAAACCGACACGAAGGGTTCGGGCTCGTGGCCGTCGGCGACATGACTGAGACGCGTTTCTGCAACCTGGCTTCCGGTGACTTTCGGATGGAGCAGGTCCGCGATCTGTCGCGAATAGGTCGTGGTGATGCGCTGCACGGGATACTTGCTGCTGTCCGGCTGGAGCGAGATTTGAACATACGCGCCCACACCGGCCTGCCGCACCCTCCAGTTGACGCTTCCGCCGCCATACATGGCGTCGAAACCGAGGTTGGCGCGGATCGTCGTATCATCGATATTTTCGACCGTCTTGGTTTCGCCGCTGGGCTTGGTGACCTTGACCGGATAGACGTGCCCGCCTCCCGCCCCCGTATATCCCTGTTGAAGGACGAGCGGTGAGTTGTAGCCGCCTGAGGCGCCGGTTTTGACGGACGGGGCGACGCTGAAGAGCCTCGCCGGGCTTCAAGTTCAAACCGGCGGGAATCATGTAATGTGTGCGGAACGCCCCGCTTTCAGTCGGCCGGTTTTCCAGGGCGTAATCCAGCGCACTTCTGCCATCGTCCGGCACCGGCTTCGTGAAGGTGTCGGTATAAAGAAGGCAGTTGTATTTCTGATTCGCCGGTTCGGATTCGAGTTGGTAGTTGAAGGTGATCGGCAGCATTTTCAAATCGAGATAGTACGGACTGGAAACGGTCATCTCGACGTCGTATGGATTCCACAGGGTGAAGACCGGCGTCATCACCAGCTTCGGAGTGTATTTTGTTTCCTGGCCCACGGTGGTGCTGACGGCGTAGTGAGACATCACGAACTGTGCGCGGGCGAGAACGGGGAAAACACGCACCTTGTTGAGGTGGGCGTGGCATCTGGGGTCGGACTGATCCGTCGGGTCGAGCGGCGTAATGGTGGAGCCGCCACCCCCTGTCACGGCGTCGCTGATGGTCACGCGTCTTGCTCCGCCGGAGTTGGAGAATTCGGGCCTCTCGTAGAAGCGGACGAAGTCGATCAAGTTGCTCCAACTGACCACCGGGGGCTGGAATTTCCTCGGGAATCCGGCGTTTCTTCCCAGGAACGCCGTCCAGGGGTAAAACAAGGAGTCGGACCGATCCCAGGCGTTCGGCGTGGCACGCGACCTGAGGGCGTCCTCCACCGGATCGGGAGACAGCCGGAAGAGTGGCAGGCCGGTCTCTGGAAGACTGTCCCAACGCTCCGAGAGCAGCGACATGTCCTTCTTCCACCCGCCGGTGGCGGTATTGGTCAGCAGGCCGACGGATGAAGTGGTGAGATCGTGGAAGTGCTTGACGGAGATCCTGTCCTGCCAAGCCCCGGGATCGGGGCCGAGAAAGTCGGCCTGGAGCAGGCTCAAGGCCCGGTTCACGTCCGCCGCCGGGGTGCCGCGGTCGGGGTCGCTGAACACGGATTCCAGATCGAAGGGCTTCGGATCGACCGTGGAGTGGGACTTGGTCTGCGCCATCGCCTGCTTGCGCTCCGCGGCGCCACGTCGGACCGGCGCTTCGGGTTTGGGAATGTAGGCCTTCTGGTTCTCGCCGGAGACCCACCAAGCCATGGCACCGGCCTTCCCACCGGTGGAAACGGGGGTGGGAGAGAGGTGGATTTGGAGATTCGGATCCGAGCCGACCGAGGTCTTGCCGACGAGGGTGACCCGGTCCGCCCCGTTGGTGGTATCCGGCAGGGTGGTGGGATCGTCCACATTGGCGGAAGTCAGCCAGGCGAGGAAACGCGTCTCGGGAGACGATCCCGGCTCCTTCGACGAGTAGTCCGGAGCGACGGGTCTGCCCGAGAAGGTACCGCTGGTCTCGTGATCGCTGCCCTCCCAGCTGCGCCAAACGCCGAGAACGGGAGGATTATTCTCGGCGGAGCCCGGCAGGTCGCGGATGTCAGCGCGAGCGGTGACACGAGTATCGGGTCCGGCGGCGCGCTGGAGTTCGCCGAGGGCGATCATCAGCGACAGCCGGGCGTTGGCGTGGGCGGTGGCGAGCGCCTCGCCCTGGGACGAACTGCGCAGGCTGATGCTCGCAAGCGACAGCAATCCGACGGCGATCAAGGTCAGCAAAATCATCAGGGAAATCGTGACCACAAGCGCGAAGCCGTGTTTCCGATTTCCAGTGATCTTGTTGATGTGATCCATATGTAAATACAATCGAAACAACCCGAGCGTCCGCAACACCTTTCCCCGGGTGAAGGGCGGTGAAGAACTCCCTCGTTCTGGATTCGCGGGGTTGATTTTTCTCGGCATTGGTCGATTCCAATGCTGTTCGAGAGTGTTTCAGCATAAGCTGCAAACGAGAACCCGTTTCGACGTGTCATGAAAAATGACAGGGCACAGCCTCGCCGGCATCTGGGGCGGCACGTCACGACTCCAACGCCGGCGGTT
>CALGOH010000124.1 GCA_937957985.1 uncultured Verrucomicrobiae bacterium | reverse complement strand
AGGGCGATCGCAGACAGGGCGGCGAGGATCACGGCTCCAACCATGATCTCCACCAGAGTGAACCCGCACGGCCGGCAGGTCTCTCTTGCATCGCGGGTCCTCGCTCTCACTGGCGCGAAACTACGCACTTCCAGTGCTTTTGCAACTATTATGCGTAAAGAATCTGGGCGTGTTGTCCTGTCGCCGGATCTCCTCATGATGCGAGCCGGCACTGAAGCCTGGTGCCCGACTCCAAACAGTGAAAGTCTGGCAGCCGGACATGGCGAATCCTCCGGCCTTCCTCCCGGCACCGTCCCGCGCACCCGCAACCCGGGCGCACGACAAACAGGTCTTGCGGATCGGCGACCGCGTCGTCACCCCCGCATCTCCACCCGAAACCACGCCCGATCCCGCCGCCGTGCCGATGACCGGCTGGCGCAGGAAGTCCGTCAGCCGGCGTTGGCGCCTTGTCGAGGCGCGGCGCGACGTTGCGGTCACGGCGGATCGAGCCCGTGATTTGCCGTTCGGATCCGGGTCCGGCCACCGTCGCTCTAAAACGCATATTTTTTCACGAATTTATTTGCGTATTTAAAGGCCGCGCTATGTTCGACCGGCCCACGCGGAACCAGGCTTCGGAAGCCTGGTTTGGCGAAGGCCCCCAAACTCCAACCACTACCAACCAAGAAAATGAAAGCACATCCCGTCATGTTCAGCCTTGTCGCTTCCGCCGGACTCCTGGTCCAGGCCCTGCATGCGGCACCGCTTGCCCCGCACGTCGATCCCCTGCCGACCGGCCCGGATATCACCGCCGCAGACGTCACCGCCGCGCAGAATGCGTGGGGCGACGCCGTGGTCGCCATCGGGAAAGCCGGTGACAAGGCCCCGGAGGTTGCCGCGGAGGCTGCGAAAACGGCCTACGCCTTCGAACTCGGACCGATCCAGTTCAAGCCGACCCTCGCCGCCGAAACGCCGTTCCGGCCCGACATGGAGGGGGCCTTGAGCTACTTCGTCGGCGGCAACCAGAAGTATGCCGAGGACAAGGGATTCGCCCTGAAGCCGTGGTCGAACGTCCGCTTCGACAACCACACTGTGAAGTTCCACGGCAACGTGGCGATTGCCATGGGGCACTACTTCTTCACCGGTCCGGACGGCACCGAAACCAAGGTCGAGTATACCAAGGGCTACGTGAAGACCGATGATGACAGGGTTCTGATCTTCCTCCAGGACTCGTCCCTGCCCTACCAGCCCTGAAATTTCGGCCTCCGCGGGAGGAACACACCAGCCCGCTCCGGATCTTCCGCGAGCGGGCCTTGTTTTGTCCGGTGGTGGCCATCCGCTCCACGGCATCCTCCTGCGCGTACGGCGGATGCGCCGTTCGAAGGATTTCACCCCGGTGAACGCTCGCCCGCGCCCGATTGCCCACCGCCCTGATGGCAGGCTCCTTCAGGAGCGGATCGCGCCGCATCGAATCAAGTTCACCCCCGCCCTTCAGGCATCCGTTCCGCCGGCGTAGGTCTCACGAGTTTCCCTCGACCACCTTCACCGGTCCGTGATCGTCACAATGGTCGCCGTGCGGATGGTGAAGCCGGCCATCGACGAGGTAGTCCACGTGGTCGCCATGCGGCACCGCCTCGTGACCGCAATCCGGTCCATGCACGTGCCCGTCGCCGTGGCAGACGTGCTCGACTCCCTCGCAGCCGTCGGGGTTTTCCGCCGTCACCGGCAGCACATGCTCGTCCACCGATCCGTCCTGGTTCTGGTGGTGAAGATGGCCGTCGTGGAGGAAATCGACATGGTCGTCGTGCTTGATCGCCGTGTGGCCGCAGCCGGCTCCGTGCTCATGTTCGTGGTCTTCCTTGCAGAGATGCTTCGTTTTCATGTCCGACGAGTTTAGTGCAATCCGCCGTTCCGCTGCAAACTTACAATCGCCAGCCCGCCACTGCTGTTCCTGCTCCCCCGTAGCCGAAGGTGGCCCACGAACTGAGTGGCGCGAAGCTTCGCTTTGCGAAAGACTGGCAAGCATCCCGCTTGCCGAACGCCATGCACGCCCACTTCTTCCAGCACGTCCCCTTCGAGGGTCTCTGGGCGATCAAGCCCCGGCTGCTCGAGCGCGGCTTCACGATCAGCCGCACCGCCTTCTTCGATGGCGAATCCCCGCCCACAGCCGACGAGGTGGACTTCCTGATCGTCATGGGCGGTCCGATGAGCGTGAACGACGCCCACCGTCATCCGTGGCTCATGGATGAAAAGGCCTTCCTGCGAGACTTCATCGCCACCGGCAAACCCGTGCTCGGCATCTGCCTCGGCGCCCAGCTCATCGCCCGGGCCCTGGGTGCCCGGGTGTTCCGGAATCCGGAGCCGGAAATCGGCTGGTTTCCCCTGGAAGGCCTGCCGGTGTCCGGCGGCTTCGCCTTTCCCTCCCGCTTCGACGCCTTCCACTGGCACGGCGAGACCTTCGAACTCCCTCCCGACGCCATCCCTCTGGCCCGTAGCGCGGCCTGCGAAAACCAGGCCTTCCGGGTCGGCGAGCGGGCGATCGGCCTGCAGTTCCACCTCGAGACGACCCCGGCGTCCGCCGCCGCCCTGGTCGAACACTGCGCCGGCGAACTGGTCGACGCCCCCTTCGTGAGCACCGCCGAGGAGATCGTGGGCGCCGACCCGGGACGCTACGTCGCCGCCCACGCCCAGCTCGACCGGCTGCTCACGTCCCTCCTTTCCTGAGGGAAACCCGACGCGCGCCGACCCGGCCGTATTGCAGACACGCCCTTGGCTTGTCGTATCCTCTGATTCCGTGTTGGATCGATTCGAGGACGGTCCCATGACTTCTCGCGAACGCCTGGCTGCGACCCTGGACCACCGGCAACCCGACCGGGTCTGCGTGGACCTGGGTGCCACCTGGGTCACCGGCATTTCCGCCACCGCCTACGCGCGGCTGCGCCAGGGACTCGGGCTGCCCGCCGAACCGCCCAAGGTCCACGAGCCCTATCAACTGCTCGGCTTCGTCGACGAGGACGTGCGACAGGCGCTCGGGGTCGATGTGGTCGGGCTGTGGGGGCGGACGACGATCTTCGGTTTCAAGAACGAAGGGTGGAAACCGTGGCGGCTGCAGGACGGCACCGAGGTGCGGATTTCGAAGCAGTTCGAATACACCGAGGACACCAACGGCGACATCCTCGTCCATCCCAAGGGCGACCGCAGCGCCCAGCCGTCGGGTCGGCTGCCGAAGGGCGGCTACTATTTCGATGCCATCGTCCGCCAGCAACCGATCGACGACGATCATCTCGATCCGAACGACTGGGCCGAGTCCTTCGGGGAGTTCGACGACGAGGACCTGGCCCACTTCGAGCGGGAGGCCACCCGCATCCACGAGGAGACCGACTACGGGCTGGTGATGAACTTCGGCCAGGGGGGGCTGGGCGACGTCGCCTTCGTCCCGGGCGAAAACCTCATCGAGCCGAAGGGCCTGCGCGACCCGAACCTGTGGTACGAGTATCTGCTGCCCGAGTCGGACTGCACCCGCCGCATCGCCGAGCTGCAGACCGCCGCCGCGATCCGCAACATGGAGCTGCTGCGACAGGCCGTCGGTGACAAGCTCGACGCCATCATCATCAGCGGCACCGACTTCGGCGGTCAGGAGGGCCTGCTGGTCTCGCCCGAGCTCTTCCGCTCGCTTTGGAAGCCCTTCTACCGGCGGATGAACGACTGGGTGCACGAAAACACGGGCTGGAAGACCTTCTTCCACACCGACGGTGCGGTCGGTCCCATCATCGAGGACCTGATCGAGATCGGGGTCGACATCCTCAATCCCGTGCAATGCTCGGCCGCCGGCATGGAGGCGGAGGCCTTCAAGGCGAACTACGGCGACCGACTGACCGTCTGGGGCGGCGGCGTCGACACCCAGAAGACGCTGCCTTTCGGCACGCCTGACGAAGTCTATCAGGAAGTCCGCGAACGCATCCGCGTCTTCAACCGGGGCGGCGGCTTCGTCTTCAACAACATCCACAACATCCAGGCACCGACCCCGACCGAGAACCTGCTGGCGATGTACCGCGCGGTGAAGGACAGCTACGGCGGATGATCTAACAAACAAACCCGATGCACGCGTCCACCGATCGCGGCTCCACCTCCTACCTGGTCCTCGTCTGCGGGGTGGCCACGCTCGGCGGACTGCTTTTCGGCTACGACACGGCGGTCATCAGCGGGGCGATCGGTTTCCTTCAGCAGCACTTCGAGCTGGATGCCGCGGCCAAGGGCTGGGCGGCCTCGAGCGCGCTGGTCGGCTGCTTCGTCGGCGTCGCCTTCGCCGGGGAGATCAGCGACCGTCTCGGACGCCGCACCGCGCTGATCGTCGCGGCGGTGCTTTTCCTCATCTCGGCGATCGGCACGGCCCTGCCACAGGCCTTCACCACCTTCGTCATCTACCGGGCGATCGGCGGGCTCGGCGTGGGCATCGCCTCGATGACCAGCCCGATGTACATCGCCGAGATCAGCCCGGCCGCCATCCGCGGACGGATGGTGTCGCTCAACCAGTTCGCCATCATCTTCGGCATGCTGGTGGTGTATTTCGTGAACTACTTCATCGCCGCTGGTGGCGACGACATCTGGAACCGCGACACCGGCTGGCGCTGGATGTTCGGCTCCGAGGCGGTGCCGGCCCTGCTGTTGCTGGGCCTCATGCTGCTCGTCCCCGAAAGCCCGCGCTTCCTGCTCAAGCAGGGCCGCGAGGCCGCGGCCCGCCGGGTGCTCGATCGCGTCCACGGCGGGACCCGCGCCGGCCACGAGGTCTCCGCCATCCGCGCGTCCCTGGCAGAGTAAAGCGGCTCGCTCGCCCAGTTTCTGCGACCCGGCCTGCGGCGGGTACTGGTGATCGGTGTGCTG
>CALGOH010000123.1 GCA_937957985.1 uncultured Verrucomicrobiae bacterium | reverse complement strand
CGAAACGACCCGCTCCCGGACCACGGTCGGGAAATCGTCGAGGAATTCGGCGATCGTGTCGCCGGCCTTGAGATAGTCGAAGAGCGTTTTCACCGGCACGCGCGTGCCACGGAAGACCGGGGTGCCTCCCATGGTTTCGGGGTCGCGGACGATTTCGCTCACGAGCTGAGGTTAAACGAGTTTTGAAGCGTTTTCCAGCCTACTTCGACTGCTCGACGAGGTCCGCGAACTCATCGAAGAAGTAGGTCGCGTCGTGCGGGCCGGGGGCGGCCTCGGGGTGGTACTGGACACTGAAGACCGGGTGCTCCTTGTGCCGGATGCCCTCGACGGTGTCGTCGTTGAGGTTGATGTGGGTGACTTCCACATTGGTGTCGAAGGACTCGGGATCGACGGCGAAGCCGTGGTTCTGGGAGGTGATGGAGATCTTCCCGGAGCGGAGGTCCTTGACCGGCTGGTTGCCGCCGTGGTGGCCGAACTTGAGCTTGAAGGTCCTGCCGCCGAAGACGTGGCCGAGGATCTGGTTGCCGAGGCAGATGCCGAAGATGGGCTTCTTGCCGATGAGCTTCTTCACCTCCTCGTGGATGTAGGGCAGGGCGGCGGGATCGCCGGGGCCGTTGGAGAGAAAGATGCCGTCGGGGTCCCTTTTCAGCACGGCGTCGGCGGGGGTGGTGGAGGGCACGACCTCGACCTCGAAGCCGACCTGGCGCAGGCGGCGGAGGATGTTGTATTTGATGCCGAAATCGTAGGCGACGATGCGGCTGCGGATCGGAGGCAGCGTGGCCCAGTTGCCTTCCTGACCGGTGACGGTGTTGGGCATGGTGAAGCGGCGCGAGTCCTGTTCCCAGGCGTAGCCTTCGGCGCAGGTGACTTCCTTCACGAGGTCCGCGCCTTCCATCGAGGGCGATTTTTTCGCCTCGGCGACGGCTTCCTCGCCGGTGAGTTCGGTGGTGAGGCAGGCGCGCATCGCGCCCAGCGAGCGCAGGTGCTTGGTCAGCGCGCGGGTATCGACGTGCTCGATGCCGAGGATGCCGTGCTCGGCGAAATATTCGGCCAGTGTCTGGCGCGAGCGGTAGTTCGAGGCGATCGGGGAAAGCTCGCCGATGACGAAGCCGCGGACGTGGGGCGAGGCGGATTCGGCGTCGTCGGGATTGACGCCGTAGTTGCCGATCTGCGGGTAGGTCATGGTGACGATCTGTCCCCGGTAGGACGGATCGGTGATGACCTCCTGGTAGCCGGTCATCGAGGTGTTGAAGCAGATTTCACCGGTGCTGGTGCCGGTGGCACCGAATGAGCGTCCTTCAAACAGGCGGCCGTCTTCGAGGGCGAGAATGGCTTTCATGAGGCGGGAAGGGCGGCGGAAAGTCCGTCTTTCCGGCCGCGGCGCGGGAGGGTAGGGGCGGGAGCGGCGGCTTGTCGAATGCGGAATGGGTTTGGAGTGCGGAGGCTTGCCTCCGCTTTGGGAGCGGACCCTTCGTTCCGTCCTTCGCCTCGGCCCGGCATTACAGGGAAAGCGCCGGAGACCTCGATGCGAAGCCTGCTCCCGCGATCCCGTTACCGGTGGTTCGAAAGCGGAGGCAAGCCTCCGCACTTCCAAAGTCACTCCTCGATCTGGCGCCGCAGCTTGTGGGCGCGGGAGAGGTTGTCTTCGTAGACCTGCTGCAGGCGCAGGGTGAAGTCCTTGGCGGATTCCCCGTCGGCGGTTTCGAGCGGTTCGCCGAGCTCGAAGCTGATGCGGATGGGGAAGACGGGGCGTTTCCACAGCGGCCACCCCTTCTCGAGAAAGCGGGTGTTGCTGCGGATGAAGACCGGGTAGACGGGGGTGCCGGCACGCCGGGCGATGAGGGCGCAGCCGCCCTTGAGAGGATTGATCCAGCGTCGGTCGCGACGCGTGCGGGTGCCTTCCGGGAAAAGCAGGAGCTGGCCGCCTCGCCGGAGGGCGTCGGAGGCGTCGCGCACGAGGCGCGAGGAATGGCCGTTGGGGATGTATCCCGCCAGCCGGGCGCCGCCGCCGAGGAAGGGATTGCGCAGGATACTGTCCTTCATGATGCAGATCGGCTGCGGCAGGCAGGCGATGACGAAGACCGCATCCCACAGCGAGGTGTGGTTGGGGGCGATGATCACCGGTTCGCGGAGCCGGCGAAGCGGTGCGAGCGACGTGAGATCGGCGTGGACCAGGCCGGTGATCCGGAGGTAGCTGACGAAGACGCGGAAGGCGCGGTGCAACAGGCCGCGGCCGAGAACCTCGGCCCTGCGCTTGGGAAGAACGAGGCAGAGCGGGATCGCCACGAGGGTGAAGAGCAGCCCGAACACGCCCCAGTAGGCGAAGGCGCCGAGCGCGGCGAGGGTTTCCAGCGGACACCACCACCACCTCCGACCCGCGACCGGTAGCGTCGAGGAATCATCGAGAACCTGCTCGTTGGTGGGTGGCACGTTTCAAACATACCGGGAGCCCCGTTGCGGGGCCAAGATTGAATTGCGCATCTTTTGCCATCGACCGGGCGGGACGCTGTCGCCGAGTCGGCTTGCCAAGGGGTCGATGCGTGACACTGATCCCTGCGTGTCCGCGCTTGATGATCTTCCCCATGGTCCGGAGTTCCGCTTCGTCGACGAGGTGGTCGAACTGGATCCCGGCCGGTCGGCGACCGGTCGTTACCGGGTGCGGGGGGACGAGGCGTTCCTGGCCGGGCATTTTCCCGGCCGGCCGCTGATGCCGGGAGTGATCCTGGTCGAGGCGATCGCGCAGCTCGGCGGGGTGGCGGCCCAGAGCGACCCGGAGCACGGCGCGATCGACGGGCTGCTGCTCACCGGCATTCGTGCGGCGAAAATCCTCGGAGCCGCCGAGCCGGGAGAGACGCTGGAGATCCGCGTCGAGGTCGAGGGCCGTCTCGGCGGGATGATCCAGATCAGTGGCGAGATCGAGTCCGCCGGGCGGAAGCTCGCCAGCGCCAAGGTGATGCTGAGCGGAACGGCGTAGCGCGCCGGGCGTGATCCGCCCGCTCAGGCGCGCCGCGGGTCGAAACGTCGCCGGAGTTCGGCCGTGGCGAGGTCCCAGCCGGTGGGATCGGTGAACCAGTGCCGGGGCAGTTCCCAGCCGGCCAGTTTTCCGGCGGCGGCCCCGCGGACGGCGGCGATGTCGGTGCCTGCGGGAACGAGCGCGGCCACCTCGTCGACCCTTTCCGGATCGCGGCTCGGGATGCCGAAGACGCGCACCCTTTCCAACAGCCCGGTGTCGAGCAGGATGGCCTCGACCCGTGCGGGGCCGATCTTGCGGCCGGCGACGTTGATGTGGCCTCCGGCGCTCGAGTCGAGGATGAGCCGATCCTCATCCAAATGGCCGACGTCGGGAGTGAGGAAACATCCGTCCCCGAGTTGCTCGTCGCTACGAGGAACATCGTAGCCCAGCGCGACGGCGTCGGATCGGACCAGAAACCGGCCGTCGTCGCCGACCTCGACCTCGACGCCCGGGAGGGGCGTGCCGAGGTCTCCCGCATCGGACCGCGGCTCCGGGTCGGGGTCCCATGAAATCCCTCCGCATTCCGAGGCACCGTAGAAGTTGTGAAGCTTGAGGCCGTGGCCATCCCAGGCGGCCCGTTCGAGATCGACGGGAAGCGGGGCGCCGGCCGAGACGGCCAGGCGGATCGGCGCGTTTTCCAGAATCCCCGACCGGAGCCATGCCCGCCACATCGATGGCACCGCCGGCACGACCACCGCTTCGTGGGCGGCCCACGCCTTGGCCACGACCGCGGGAAAGGGCACCTCGACGGTGCGCAGAGGAATGCCGTGAAGCAGCAGCGGCAGGATGACCGACGAATAGCCGTATGAGTGGGCGAGGGAGATCGTGGCGAGGTTCGGCAGCGCGGGATCGAGGCCCATGGCATCGACGATCCGGTCGGCATCCGCCGCGATCTGGGCGGCGGTGAAGCGAACCGTGCGCGGGCGCCCGTCCTTGCCCGGGGTGAGCTTCAGGTGGGCGACCTCCCGGGGGATGTCCGTCAGCGGCGGCGTCTCACTGGTGCTCCGCTCGACCGGCAGCACCGGCACGCCGTCGCGCCAGGCCTGGAGGGTCGCCACGGCGATCTCGACGGGTGAACCGCAGGCGATGACCGGTCCGTCCGCCGGGGGGCGCTCGGCGAGGATGCGGTTGATGTCGTGGAAACGGACGGACGAGCCGCCGTCGAGGATCGCGGGGCTCTCGGCGAATCGCTCAAGGGTTTCCTGCCAGCGGGTAAGCAGCATTTGACAAGGAGGTTGGCCGTTGTCTTGCTGCGCCTGCCGCCCGACCGCCAGCCCGAATTGCCCCTATCGTGGCCTACCGCGCCGATTCAAGCCCTGCCGAGAAGCACCGCCCGGTCGTGATCACCGGTGCCGGGATCGTGACTTCGATGGGCCGGGGCATGGCGGAGAATGCCGACGGTTTCCGCGCGGGACGGACCGCCTTCCGGGAGGTCGATCTTTTCGATGTGTCCCACCAGCGCACCAGGACCGCGGGACAGGCGCTCCTGCCGGAGCGACCGGCCGGCATCGGTGCGCGGGCATGGGAGCGGATGGACCGTGGCACCCGCCTCGCGACCTTCGCCGCCCGCGAGGCGCTGGAGGAGTCGGGCATCGCCGGGCGCATGCCGGTGATCATCGGCACGTCGGCCGGCGCGATGCCTCTCGGCGAGGCCTTCTTCCGGCATGCGATGGCCGGGGAAAGGCGGGGACAGTTCCGGCGGGTCGAGTGCTACCAGCCGCAGCGTCAGCTCACGGCGATGATGCGGGAACTCGGCGTTGCCGGTCCCCTGAGGATCATTTCGAATGCCTGCGCGTCGGGCGCCAACGCGATCGGCCACGCCTTCCACCTGGTGCGCGAGGGCAAGGCCGAGCGGGTGCTGGCCGGTGGCTACGACGGTCTCGCCCAGCTCGTGTTTTCCGGATTCGACTCGCTGCAGGCGCTGAGTCCCGGCGGCATTCCGCGGCCCTTCGACGCACGGCGCGACGGTCTGGCGATCGGCGAGGGGGCGGGATTCGTGGTGGTGGAAAGCCTCGATTCCGCCCGGGCGCGGGGCGCGAAGGTGCGGGCCGGCGTGCTCGGCTACGGCGCGGCGACCGACGTGCACCACCTGACCCAGCCGAACCCGGAAGGCGACGCGGCCCTGATCACGATGACCGCGGCCACACGGATGGCCGGACTGGACCCGGAGGACATCGACTACATCAATTCGCACGGCACCGGCACGCCGCTCAACGACGTGGCCGAGGCCGCGGCGGTCCGTCGCTGGGCCGGCAAATCCGTCGGAGGCGTGAAGCTCAGCTCGACCAAGTCCTCGATCGGCCACCTCCTCGGCGGTGCCGGTGCGGTGGAATCGGTGATCTGCCTGATGACCCTCGAAGGCCAGTGGCTGCCGGGCAGCCTGAACGTCCGCGAGGTGGATCCGGTCGTGGAGTTTGACCTCGTGCGCGAGCCGCGCGAGGCGGAGGTGCGCCACGTGCTGACCAATTCGTTCGGCTTCGGCGGGGCCAATGCGACCCTGGTCTTTGGAAAGGAGGTGCCGGCATGAGCCGCATCGTCGCCAGCGGGCTCGGCGCGGTGTCGTCCGCCGGGTGGGGAATCGACCCGCTGCTCGCGGCGATCGACGCCGGAGCGGTCCCCGCGCTTTCCGAATTCGAGCGCGCCACCACCGATGGCGGGATGATCCGCACCAAGGTGGCGCGGGTGCCGAAGCTCGAGGATCGTGCGCGGTTGCCGCGCGACCCGCGCCTGCGGCGGGCGAGCGCGGTGGGCAAGTTTGCCGCCGCGGCGGTGTATGAAGCGCTTGGGCCGGAGCGCTTCGAGGCGGTGCGATCCGGCCGGGTCCGGCTCGGCGTCGTCTGCACGATGATGAACGGCTGCGTGAACTACTCGAACCGCTTTTTCGGCGAGGTTCTCGCCGATCCCGCCACCGCCAGCCCGATCCTCTTTCCCGAGACCGTCTACAACGCGCCGTCGAGCCACCTCTCGGCGGTGACGCGGTGCAGCGCGCCGAACGACACGCTGGTGGGCGACGGCGCGGAATTCTTCACCGGGCTCGAACTCGCCGCCGAATGGCTGGAGCGCGGCGATTGCGACCTGTGCGCCGTCGTTTCCCCCGAGGAGGCCGACTGGCTGAGCGCCGAGGCGATGAACTACTACAGCCCTCGTATGATTCCGTCCGAGGGCGCCGGCGCGGTCGTGCTGGAGCTGGACGGCGACGGTCCGCGGCTCTTGGCGGTGCCGGATGCGGTGAACTACGCGGACGAGCCCGACCGTCCCGCCGCCCTGGACCGCGTCTGGAAGGACATGGGTGTCGATGACGATGGAAGCGTGCTGTGGGCCGACGGCCGGGTGGGCGTCGCGCGCTTCGACGCGGCGGAGAACTCCATCCCGTGGACGGGCCCGCGGTTTTCCCTGCGCACCGTGCTGGGCGAGTCGCTGGGGGCGTCCGCCAGCCTGCAGACGGTGGCGGCGCTCGCGAAACTCCGTCGCGGCGACGCCCGGAAGGCGGTGGTCACCGCCGTCGGGGGCAACGAGGGCGTCGGCGGGGCGCTTTGGAGTGCTTCGTAGGGCGGAGTGTGCTTTGCTCGGGCCCATGAGATGGATCCTTCCGCTGCTGGGATCGCAGGTGGCGGCCGTGACGGTCGATGACGACGCCTCGCTGCGCGCCGCGTTGGCGGCGGCGAGGCCCGGCGCGGAGATCGTCGTGAAGGCCGGCGACTACCGCGGCGGGATCCATGTGAAGGACCGGCCGGGAACGGCGGAACGCCCGATCGTGCTGCGGGCCGAGGGGAAGGTGACGCTGCGTGGCGGCGGCTCGACGGCGATCCAGTGGTCGGCCTGTCCGCATTGGACGGTGAAGGGTCTTGGGGCCGAGGGGTTCACGGGCAATGGATTCAACCTCGACGACGCGGGTCGCCGCGACCAACCGGTCGCCGGGGTGCGGCTCGAAGGATTGGTGGTGCGACGGACCGGTCCGCGGGGGAACCACGACGGAATCAAGATGTCGGGCTTGGTGGATTTCGTGGTGAAGGACTGTCTCATCGAGGGCTGGGGCGGGTCCGGGATCGACATGGTCGGCTGCCGGGACGGCGAAGTGGAGGGATGCGTGCTGCGCGGGCTCGACGGCCACGACCAGATGTCCGGCATCCAGATGAAGGGCGGGACGAGGAACGTCCGGGTGACGGGTTGCCGGTTCGAGGATGCCGGGTTGAGGGCGGTGAATCTCGGCGGCAGCACCGGTGAAGCGTACTTCCGCCCGTCGGTCACCCGCTTCGAGGCGACGGCGATCGAGATTTCCGACAACGTGTTCGTCGGCGGGCAGACGGCGGTGGCCTTCGTCACGGCGGACGGGGGAAAGATGCGCCACAATCTGATCCTGCGCCCGACGAAATGGGCGTTCCGGATTCTGCAGGAGCAGCCGGTGCCGGAGTTCGGCGCCTGCCGCGGCGGCGAGATTTCCCGGAATGTGATCGTGCTGCCCGAGGGAAACCGGGTCGCGGTGAATGTCGGCCCGCACACCGATCCGCAGAGTTTCGTCATCCGCGAGAACGCCTGGTTTCACGAAGGAGGCCGGCACCGGCCGGCACTGCCGGTCGAGGAGGACGACGGCATTCACGGGGTCGATCCCATGGTGCGCGACGGGCGGGTGACTTCCGCCCGGCTTCGCGATTTCGGACCGCGCTGAAGCCACCGGTCACTCCGTCCTTGGCAGGGTGCGCCGGATATCTAGGTTGCCGGGGTGCCGAGCGGACCCAAGGGCGATGTACTGAAGGTGATGTTCTACTTCGTGTGTACGCTGCTCCTTGGAGCGGCGTTCGCGCCGTGGCTCTACAATTTCGGGATGGGGATCGCCGAGGTGACCGCCGACAAGGAGACCAACGGCGTCATCGAGTGGCTGGGCAGGGCGGCGGAGCGGTCCCGGGACAATTTCCCCCGCTTCTTCGACCGCTCCGTGCTGCTGGCGGCGCTGCTTCTGCTGGGGCCGGTGCTGTTTTGGCTGAGGCTCGGCCGCGGCGGGCAGCGCTTCCGCGACACGCCGTGGTCGCTGCACCTGCCGGATTCGGTGGTCAGCGGCCGGGGCCAGCCGCTGCGGAAGAATCCGCATGGCTGGGCCGAGGCGTTCTTCGGGCTGGTCCTCGCGGGCGGGTTGCTCATGGTGTCCGGCTGGGTGTTGGTGAAGGCCGGCTTCTTCGTCTGGCGGGATGCCGCCGAATCGGCCCACGGGGTGCCGAATCCGGTCGTCGTCCCGATCGACTGGCTCGCCGCCGTGCGAAAGGCCGTGCCGTCGGCGGTGGTGGTGTCGGCGGTCGAGGAGATCCTCTTCCGCGGGGTGCTGCTCGGGGTTTTCCTCCGGGCGATGCGCCCCGCCATGGCGATCGCGCTGCTGTCGTTTCTCTTCGCCTTCGTCCACTTCCTCGAGCCGCCGGCCGGTGTCAGCGTGCCGGACCCGGAAGCCGCCGATGCGGGCTTCGTGCTGCTCGGCCACATCTTCTCGCGCTTCGCCGATCCGCTGTCGCTGGCGAACCGCTTCGCGGTGCTCTTCGGCGTCGGCGTGCTGCTGGGTGTCGCCCGCTACCGCACCGCGTCGCTGTGGCTGCCGATCGGCCTGCACGCCGGCTGGGTTCTCTGCCTGTCGGTGTTCAAGGCGGCGACCTGGCCGGTCTTCGGGCTCCCGGAATGGGCTCGGTGGCTGGTCGGCGGCAGCCTGGTGGAAGGATCGCTGCCGCTGGTGGTGGTGGTCATCACCGGCGTGGTGGTGGCGATGATGACCCGCCCGTCGCTGCCGCATGCGATCGATGATGCGGAGGCTTGAAACGGTCCTCGGGCGGGTCCTCGACCTCGTCTATCCGGGCGTCTGCCACCTGTGCGGCGATGGCCTGGCCGGGGGGCGCTGCCTTTGTGATGCCTGCGGCGACGGCCTGCCGCGGCTGCGTCCACCGTGTTGTCAAACCTGCGGCCAGGGCTTCGAGGGCCGGATCCAGGGGGACTTCTCGTGCCCGAACTGCCGCGACCAGAGCTTCGCCTTCGACTTCGCCCGGCCGGCCCTGTTCCGCTCGGACGGAGCGCTGCAGTTGATCCACGACCTGAAGTACGGCCGGCGGCTCGAACTCGCGCGGGAGCTGGCGGACCTGACCGTCCCGGCCTTTTCCGATCCGCGGCTGGCCGAGGCGCACGACGGTCGATGGCCGCTGGTGCCGGTGCCCCTGCACCGCCGGCGCTTCCACTGGCGCCAGTTCAACCAGTCCCTCGAGATCGCCCGTCCGCTCGGACGCCGTCTCGGTCTGCCGGTGCGGCCGATCCTGCGGCGGATCCGCCCGACGGTGACGCAGACCCGCCTCAGCCGCGCCCAGCGGCGGAAGAACCTGCGCGGCGCCTTCGAGGTGGTGCGCGGCGTGGAGGGCGGGGACGGCGCGGTGCTGGTCGACGACGTCTTCACCACCGGATCGACGGCCCACGAATGCGCGCGGGTGCTGCGCGGCGCGGGATTCCAAAAGGTGATTGTCGTCACCGTCATGCGTGGGTAGCCTCGGCCTCAGCCCGGTCGGGAAACCTCCCCCCACCCAAAGCGCATACCCATGGGAATCTTCGACAAGCCGAAGCTCCGGAAAAACAAGGTGAAGGACACGGTGCCGGAAGGCCTGTGGACGAAGTGCCCGGATTGCTCGGCGATGCTCCACCAGCTCGAGCTGCGCCAGCACCTTCAGACCTGCCATCACTGCGGCCACCACTTCCTGTTGGATTCCCACGACCGGATCGCGCTTGTCGCCGATCCCCAGAGCTTCGAGGAAACCGAAGGCGGCCTGATTTCCGCGAATCCGCTGGGCTTCCAGAACTACGCGGAGAAGACCAGCGGGCTGCGCGAGAAGACCGGCCTCAAGGACGCGGTGGTGACCGGGCGCGTGAGCATCGGCGGCAAGCCGGCGATGATCGCGGTGATGGATTTCAAGTTCTTCGCCGGATCGATGGGCTCGGTCGTCGGCGAGAAGATCACCCGGGCGATCGAGATGGCGATCAAGGAGAAGCGCGCGATGATCATCGTTTCCGCCTCCTCCGGCGCCCGCATGCAGGAGGGGATGCTGTCGCTGATGCAGATGGCCAAGACCTGCGGCGCGCTCGCCCGTCTGGCCGAGGCCGGCCTGCCCTACATTTCGGTGCTGACCCACCCGACCACCGGCGGCGTCACGGCGAGCTTCGCGACCATCGGCGACGTCAACCTCGCCGAGCCGAAGTGCATGATCGGCTTCGCCGGTCCGCGCGTGGTGAAGGAGACGACCCACCAGAACCTGCCGCCGGGGTTCCAGACGGCCGAGTTCATGCTCGAGCACGGGCTGGTCGATGCGATCGTCCCGCGCACGAAGCTGCGCGAGAAGCTGACGACCCTGCTCGGCTACATGATGGCCTGATCGAGTTTGCGCTCGGCTCCCGGCGACGGTAATCTTCACGCCATGACCGCGAAGGCTCAGGAGATCCTCAGGCAGGCCGAGCAGCTCGATTACGCCGAGTTGGAGATCCTGACGCGGCAGCTCAACGAGCGGCTTGACGCGGAGTATGAAAAGGAAGGCATCCGCATCGCGGAGGAGCGGATGGCGCAGGTGGAACGGGGTGAGGTCGAGATGCTTTCGTGGGATGAGTTCAAGGCTCGCGTCGATGAGCGTGTGAAGTGAGCGGCCCTCGTTTCCATCCCGCCGTTGCCCCCGAGCTTGCGGATGCGGTGCTCTGGTTTGAAGAACGCTCCCATCGGGTTGCCGCCCGTTTCCGGGATGAATTTGACGATCATGTGGCGCGCATCGTCGCCACGCCCGGGCTTGGCCATCCATGCGGGCGCTTCCGCCGGGTGAACCTCAAGCGCTATCCCTATCACGTGCTGTATGCGGTCAGTGCGACCGACGAGGTGTGGGTGCTGGTGTTGCGGCACGACGCTCGTCATCCGGACTACGGCATGGCTCGCACGATTCCCGAGGAATCATGAACTACCGCGAGGCCATCGACTGGCTGTTCTCGACGCAGATGTTCGGGATCAAGCTCGGCCTTGACGGGCCGCGGCGGCTGCTCAAGGAGTTCCTCGCCTTTCCCGCCCACACGACCCGCGTGCTGCACGTCGCCGGGACCAACGGCAAGGGTAGTACTTGCGCGATCGCCGAGTCGGTCGCGCGCGCCGGCGGCACCCGCACCGGGCTCTTCACTTCGCCGCACCTGATCGACTTCCGGGAAAGGATCCGCGTTTCCGGTGTCGAGATTCCCGAGGACGAGTGCGCGGCGATGCTGACCGAACTGCGCGCGATCTGCGAAAGGCTCGATCCCCACCCGACCTTCTTCGAGATCGCGCTGGCGGTGGCGATGCGGTGGTTCCGCGAGAGGGAGTGCGAGCTGGTCATCCTCGAGACCGGCATGGGTGGCAGGCTGGACGCCACCACGGCGGTGCCGGCCGACGTCTGCGCGATCACGCCGGTCGGCATGGACCACATGAAGTGGCTGGGCGACACGCTCGGGAAGATCGCCTTCGAGAAGGCGGGGATCTTCGTCGAGGGCAAGCCCGCGCTTTCGGCCCCGCAGCCCGACGAGGTGCGCCGGACGCTGGAGAAGGAGGCCAACGAGCGGCGAAGTCCGCTCACCTTCATCCGCGAGCCGCTGCGGGGCTATCCGTTGGGCCTGGCCGGCGGGCACCAGACGTGGAACGCGGCCCTGGCGCTGGAGTGTCTGAACGCGATCGGGCTGCCATTGAGCTATGAGACGGTCCACCACGGCCTCGAAACGGTCCGCTGGCCGGGGCGGTTCGAGGAGCTCGATCACGAAGGCCGGAAAGTGGTGCTCGACGCCGCGCACAATCCCGACGGGGTCCGCTCCCTGACCGCCACGTGGCGGGAGCGATTCGGCGAAAGAAAGGCGGCGCTCGTCTTCAGTGCGGTCGAGTCGAAGGACGTCGCGGGCATCGCCGGACCGCTGCGGGAGATCGTCTCGGAGGTACACCTCTGCCCGATCGACTCGCCGCGCGCGCTGCCGGTTTCCGAGTTGGAGTCGCATTTCGCCGGTGCGACCGGGCACCCCGATTTTCCGTCGGCGATGCGGGCGGCGCTCGATACCGGCGGCCCGGTGCTGGTGACCGGATCGCTTTTCCTCATCGGCGAGGCCAAGCAATGGCTGCAAGGCGGCGAGCGCATGGCGACCGCCCAGTGATCGCCGCTTGACGATCCGGTGACGCGTCGAAGGGTGCGCCATGAGCGACCCCATCCTGATCATCGGCGGCAATTCGGGCATCGGCCTGGCAACGGTGAAGAGACTTCAGTCGGACGGAAGGCCGTTGCTGGCGGCGCTTCGTAGCCCGCAGGCGCTGTCGGAGTTGGGAGTCGAAACGCTGGCGTTCGATGCGGATTCGGAGCCGCAGTGGGATCTTCCGGAGCAACTGGGCGGGCTCGTCTACTTTCCCGGAACGATTCAGTTGAAGCCCTTCCACCGGCTGAGCGACGACGACTTCCTGAGCGACCTGCAGACGAATCTCCTCGGAGCGGTCCGCGCGATCCGGACGGCGCTTCCCGCTCTCAAGGCTTCGGAGTCGGCGTCGATCGTGTTGTTCTCCACCGTCGCGGTGGCGCAAGGCATGCCGTTCCACGCCTCGATCGCCGCCGCGAAGGCCGCCGTCGAGGGCCTTGCCCGCTCGCTCGCCGCCGAACTCGCGCCGAAGATCCGGGTGAACGTGATCGCCCCGTCGCTGACCGACACGCCGCTGGCATCCGGACTTCTCGGCAACGACGCCAAGCGCGAGGCGTCGGAGAGACGGCATCCGCTCCAGACGGTGGGCCGTCCGGAGGATGTCGCCGACCTCGTCGCATTCCTCATGTCCGATCACTCGAAATTCATGACCGGCCAAGTGTTGCGACCCGATGGTGGACTTTCGAGCGTCCGGACGTTCTGAACCAGGCATCAATGGCGCGTCCGACAGACTCCGAGAGTCTCCTCTCCGATGCGGGATCATTTGTGGCTGCGACGGCGTCTGATCCTTGGTTGGATACGGGCGTGTCGGTGAAGATCACCAAGGTTGCCTGTCAGAGCTGTGGCGCGAATCTCGAGATCGAGGAGTCCGTTCGCTTTCTCACATGTCGCTATTGCGGCTCGCGTCTGGAAGTCTGTCACCAGCCGTCGGCGGTCTATACCAAGCTGCTGGAAAGGGTCGAACGCACCCAACGCTCGACCGAGCGCGAACTGCGGTTGATCCGCTTGGAGCGGAAACTGCAGCGTCTGGACGCACGCTGGAAATCCTTCGAAAAATCAGTCTCGACCCGCTCGAAAGACGGAACACTGGCACCACCGGGACCGGGCGACGCGATCATGATACGTGTCTTGACCGTCTTCATCGTGCTCATGCTGGCGGTCTGGGCATTGACGGATCTTCCAAACCTCACCCCCATCATCCTCGGGATGGTGGCCGGATTCACCGGATGGATGATCGCCTCCCATGCCAGCCGCCGGTATCGCGAGTTCGAGAGCCTGCGCATGCGATATGCCCGGCAGCGGGCCGCGGTGAGGGTGGAGATCGATCAACTGGAGCGCGAGATGGACTGAGTCCCTGGGTAGATTGTTACCGACGCTCAGGCCATCGCCGGGGCATTGTTGCACTTCTCCGGTTGACTTGACCGATCGGTCAACTAGGGGTCTCCGCATGTCCGCCGACGCTCCCGCCCGCATCCGCCTGCTTGAGGCGATGGTCGGTGCGATCTGGGAGCGCAGCTATGCCGCGACATCCGTGGATCGCATCTGCGAGCTGGCCGACGTGCGCAAGGGCAGCTTCTACCATTTCTTCAAGTCGAAGACGGCGCTCGCCGTGGCCGCGCTCGATCATCTTTGGGAAACCGAGAGTCGTCCGAATCTTGAGCGCGTTTTTCATCCATCGCTGCCTCCCCTGGTGAGGTTCGAGCGACTGATCGAGCACGGGCACCGGCGGACGCTCGAGGTGAGGGAGCGGTTCGGCCGCGTGCTCGGCTGCCCGTATTTCAACCTCGGCGCCGAAACCGCCGCGGCCGAACCCGAGCTGGCGGCGAAGGTCCGGGAGATCCTCGACGCCTTCCAGAAGTATCTCGAAACCGCGCTGAGGGAGGCGTGCGAGGCGGGTTTGATCGACCTCGATTCCCCGGAAAGCACGGCGACCTGTCTCTTTTCGATGCTCGAGGGGGCGTCCACCCAGGCGCGCATCCACGACGACCCGGAGCGGGTGCGTCATCTGGCCGATGCCTTTTCCCGCGTCATCGGCGCCGAACTCCGTCCCGATCTGGAATCCCCGATCCAAGCCTGATCCCCATGTCGAATTCCACATCCATGCGCGTCGCCCTTGGCTGGCTGGTGGTGCTCTTGATCGTCGCCGTCACCTCGTGGTTCGGCTGGAAGGCGCTGCGCGATGCCAAGCCCGAATCCGGAGGTGGCGGGGGAGGCGGCCGCCCACCGGCCGCGGTGATCGTGCGCCCGGCCGAGAAGCGCGACATGGTCGAGAAGCTCTCGGTCACCGGCACCCTGCGCTCCGTCCGCCGGGCCGAGGTCGCGGCCCGGGAGTCGGCCGCGGTGGACGCCCTGCTCGTGGACGAGGGGGATCTGGTGAAAAGCGGCGACGTGCTCGCGCGGCTCGATCCGCGGCGGCTGCAGGCGCAGATCCAGGAGGCGTCGGCGGACCTGACCTCGGCCCGGGCCGACCTGGCGCAGCGCGAGGCCGAGCGGGAGCGCGCCGTGCGCGACGAGGAGATGATGCGGGGCCTGTGGGAACAGCGGGCCGTCGCCGAGCGTGAATACCTCGACAGCCTGCGCGAGATGAAGGTGGCCGAGGCCCGCGTCAACGCCGCCGATGAAATGATCGAGGCCTCCCGGCAGCGGCTCGATCTGCTGGAGGTGCGCAAGGGTGACCTGGAGGTCCGCGCGCCCTTCGATGGACGCGTGGTCGCCCGGCACACCGAGGTCGGCGAGTGGCTCGGCGAGGGGTCGCCGGTGGTGACGCTGGTTTCCACCGGCGAGGCCGAGGCCTGGCTGCAGCTTCCGGAACGCAGCGCCGGACTGCTGCGCGCGACCTCGCCCGAGCGGGTTGAGCTACGGGTCGCGGGGATTTCGGAGACCCTGCACACCGACAGGCTGACGGTGATTCCCGAGATCGACGGCCGCTCGCGCAGGTTCACCGTGGTCGCCCACGTGCCGGATCCGGACAACCGCCTCACCGCCGGCTCGTCGGTCACCGCCAGCGTGCCGCTCGGCAACCCGGTCCCGCGGATCGTCGTGCCCAGCGATGCGATCCTCACCAGCTACGCCGGCTCCCACGTGTTCGTCCCCGACCGCTCGGGCGAGGGGCCGCCGGTGGCGAAACGGGTGGAGGTCGAGCTGCTCTTCGAGCGCTCCGGCGAAGCGGTGCTCGCCGAAGGCGCGCTGAAGGAGGGCGACGAGGTGATCGTCGAGGGCAACGAGCGCCTGATGGCCAAGGCCCCGATCGCCCCCGAGCCGTGGAAGGAGACCGCCGCCGAAGCCAGCCGATGAGATCACCGATCGACTTCCTGCTGAAGCAGCCGATCACGATCGCGGTCGGCACGATGCTCGCCATTTTCAGCGGCATCCTCGCGATCACGCGCGTGCCCGTGCGGATGACCCCCGAGGTGTCGTCGGTCGTGATCGCCGTGACGACCAACTGGGAGAACGCGTCGGCGGAGGAGATCGAGTCGGACATCATCGAGGAGCAGGAGCGGGTGCTCGGCGAGGTGACCGGGCTGGAGTCGATGATCAGCACCAGCGCCGCGGGGCAGGGAACGATCCGGCTGGAATTCGAGACCGGGACCGACATTTCGACCGCCGAGGACGAGGTCCTGCAGAAGCTCGACGAGGTGCCCGGCTACCCGGGCGGGGTCCTGCAGCCGGTGGTCGAGGACTACGACCCGGAGTCGGCCGACTACATCGCGTGGATCGGGCTTTTCTCCACCGACCCGGACTACGACCCCGGGCAGCTCTACGACTTCATGGACCGCAGCATGAAGCCGCGCTTCGAGCGCATCCCGGGCATCAGCCAGGTCGGCGTGCGGGGTGCCACGGCCTCGGAACTGCAGGTCGTGGTCGATCCCGAGGCGCTGGCCCAGCGGGGCATCACCTTCGCCCAGCTCCGGCAGGGAATCACCGCCGCCAACGCCAACTTCTCCGGCGGCAAGATCGAGATGGGCAAGCGCGACCACCGCCTGCGCGTGCCCGGGCGCTTCGAGACGCCCGAGGAGGCCGCCGAAATGATCATCTTCCGCGACGAGGCCGGCCCGGTCTATCTCGGCGACGTCGCGGAAATCCGGAACGGCTTCAAGGAGCCGACCTCGTGGGTGCGTTCCCGCGGCCAGCGGGCGGCGTTCTTCAACTTCCAGCTCCAGCGCGGCGCCAACCTGCTGGAGACGATGCGGATGCTGCTCGACGAGGTCGAGACGATGAATCAGCCGGGCAACCTGCTCGACCAGAAGTCGCGCCAGCTCGGCCTCGACGGGAAGCTCGAGCTGGTGCCGACCTACAACGCCTCGACCTACGTCGAGGACGCCTTCGTGCTCGTCCGCTCGAACCTGATCCTCGGCGGCGTGCTGGCGACGATCACGCTGCTCTTCTTCCTGCGCAGCGTGCGGGCCGTCGGCATCATCGCCATCGCGATTCCGGTTTCGATCATCGCCTCCTTCACAGTGCTGGTGATGCTCGGCCGCTCGATCAACATCATCTCGCTCGCCGGGCTCGCCTTCGCCGTCGGCATGGTCGTCGACAACGCGATCGTGGTGATCGAGAACATCCACCGCCATCTCGAGATGGGGAAATCGCCGCTCGCCGCCGCGCGCGACGGCACCGTCGAGGTCGGCGGCGCGGTGCTGGCCTCGACCCTGACCACGGTGGTCGTCTTCGCGCCCATCCTGCTGATCGAAGAGCAGGCGGGGCAGCTTTTCCGCGACATCGCGCTGGCGCTGATGGCTGCGGTCAGCCTGTCGTTCATCGTCAGCCTCACCCTGATTCCGGTGGCCTCGGGGAAATGGCTCACGCCTCACGAGACCGGCGACGGGCCGACGATGTTCGACCGCGTCTTCGGCTCGCGCTTCTTCAAGATCCTCGGCGCGCCCTTCCGGCCGCTGGCGATTCTCTTCGAGCGCATGCCGGACTTCGCGGCGCGGGCCGTCACGACCGGCACCGCGACCTGGCCGCGGCGGCTGGTCATCATCCTCGCCTTCACCGTCGTCACCGTCGTCGGCACCCGCATCCTGCTGCCGCCGCTCGACTACCTGCCGCAGGGGAACCGCAACCTCGTCTTCGGGCTCCTGTTTCCGCCGCCGACCTACAACCTCGAGAAGCTCTCCGAGATGGGCGAGAAGATCGAGGAGCGCATCAAGCCGCTGTGGGACGCCACGCCGGACAAGTACGGCGTCGAAACCCGGCTCAACGGCGGCAACGCCGAGGCGGAGGACCACCGCGAGCCGGTGCCGCTGCGCGACGGCTCGGGCGGGACCGTGATTCCGCCGCCGCTCGACAACTACTTCCTCGTGTCCTTCGAGGGCCGGATGTTCCACGGCGGGATTTCAGCGGACAAGAAACGCGTCGCCGACCTCATTCCCGCCTTCCAGCAGGCGACCGGCGGCATGCCGGACACCTTCGCCATCGCCCTGCAGATGCCGCTTTTCCGCATCGGCGGATCGACCGGCGGCGCGGTGCAGATCGACTTCAGCGGGCGCGATCTCGACCGCGTCTCGCAGGCGGCCGGCGCGACGATGGGCGCGCTCTACGGCGCCATGCCTCCCGGCACGAACATCACGCCGGCCCCTCCGAACTTCGCCCTGCCGCTCGACGAACTGCGGATCGAGCCCGACGACACGCGCCTGCGCGAGCTCGGCCTCACCCGTACCGACCTCGGCCTCGCGATCCAGGCCGGGGGCGACGGCATCGTGCTTTTCCGCGACTACGAGCAGAACGGCGAGCTGAAGGACATCAAGATCCTCACCGAGCGCGGCGAGGAGGAACAGCCGCTCGACAAGCTGCTCGACCTGCCGCTGGCCTCGCCGGAGGGCGACATCGTCGACCTGCGCTCGGTTGCGCACCTTGAGCGCGTGCGCGGACCCGACCAGATCCGTCACGTCGACCGCCAGCGGGCCGTCACCCTGGAGCTCGAGCCGCCCACCGGTCAGCCGCTCGAAACGGTGATCGACCGGGTCAACGGGGTCATCGACGGATTGCGTGCCGACGGCACCATCCCGCCCGACGTCGGCGTCGGTCTGGCGGGTTCCGCCGGCAAGCTCGCCGAGATCCGCAACTCGCTGCTCGGCGACGGGACGATCAAGGGCACCGTCGCCAGCAGCCTGTTCATGGCCTTCCTCGTGATCTACCTGCTGATGGTCATCCTCTTCCAGAGCTGGAGCTATCCGCTGGTCATCATGCTCAGCGTGCCGCTGGCGACCTTCGGCGGCTTCCTCGGCCTGGCCGCGGTCCACCACTGGAGCAAGCTCGACCGCTACATGCCGGTGCAGAACCTCGACATGCTGACCATCCTCGGCTTCGTGATCCTCGCCGGGGTGGTGGTGAACAACGCCATCCTGATCGTCCACCAGGCGCTGAACTTCATGCGCGACGGCGAGCTGGCGCCGCAGGAGGCGGTGGTGGAAAGCGTGCGCTCGCGGGTGCGGCCGATCCTGATGTCCACCCTGACCTCCGTCGGCGGGATGCTGCCGCTGGTGCTGATGCCCGGCGCCGGTTCGGAGCTCTACCGCGGGCTCGGCGCGGTGGTCGTCGGCGGTCTCTCGGTGAGCACGGTATTTACGATGGTTCTCGTACCAACGGTCCTCAGCTCGATCTTCGCCCTCAAGCCCTCGACTTCCTCATGAACCGGACCCGTTTCATCGCCACGGGCGCCGCCGTGCTGGTCTCCGCCTGCGCGGTCGGCCCGGACTACGAGGCCCCGACTCCGGAACTCGAGGCGGCCTTCAAGAACGCCGGCTTCTCGGAACCCGCGCCCGAGGGGTCGTGGTGGGGGATGTTCGGCGACGCGGAGCTGAGCCGCTACATCCGCCTCGCCGAGTCCGACGGCCCGACCGCCCGCGCGCCGCTGGCGCGCCACGACGAGGCCCGGCCCGCGCTCGGTCTGGACTCGGCCCACGCCTGGCCGGCCGTCACGGCCGACGCCTTCGGGCGCCGCCAGCAGGACAGCGGCAACTCGAACTTCTCGGCCGGCATCTACAACGACTACCGGGCGGCGCTGAACCTTTCCTGGGAGATCGACCTTTGGGGAAGGGTGCGGCGCAAGATCGGGGCCGCGGTCGCCGAGACCGAGGCGGCGGGCTACGACTACCGCGGGGCGCTGCTGTCACTGCGCGGCGAGGTGGCGAGGACCTACCTGTCGCTCCGTTTCATCGATGCCGAGATCGCGCTGCTGGAGGAAACCGAAAAGCTGCGGGCCGAGGCGCGGCGATTGATGAAGGCGCGCTTCGACGGCGGGGCGAGCAGCCGCATCGACTACGAGCGCTCGGTCACCGAGCACGAGAGCGTGCGCTCGGAGATCGAGCAGCTCCGCGTGCAGCGCGGGCAGTTCGAGAACGCCCTGGCTGCGCTGGTCGGCCGCAGTGCGTCCGGCTTCACGGTCGCGTCCTCTTCGGCGCGTCCGCGGACCCCGTCGCCGCCATCGGCCGTGCCGTCCGATCTGCTGCGCCGGCGTCCGGACATCGCGGCCGCCGAGCGCCGGCTGGCCGCCGCCAGTGACCGCATCGGCCTCGCCATCGCCAGCTACCTGCCGCGGCTTTCGCTCACCGGCGAGGGAGGTTTCCGCTCGCTGAGCACCAGCGATCTCTTCAATTCCGGCTCGAGGCTCTGGTCGCTGGGGCCGGAACTGGACATCCCCATCTTCCAGGGCGGCCGGGCCTTCGCCGACAAGGACCGAGCCGAGGCGGCCTACCGCGGGGCGCTCGAGAACTACCGCGAGACGCTGCTCAAGGCGGTCCGCGAGACCGAGGACGCGCTGGTCGAGGGACGCCGGCTCGGCTCCGCCTCGGCTTCCCGCCAACGTGGGGCGAAGAGCGCCCGCACCGCCGCCTCGCTGGTCCGCCAGCGCTACGAGGGCGGCGCGACGGACTACTTCGAGGTCGTCGAGTCGGAGCGCACCGCGCTGGCCGAGCAGCGGGCCGCCCTGGCCATCGACCGCGCCCGGGTCCTCGCCGCGACCCGCCTGATCCAGTCGCTCGGCGGCGGGTGGACACGTTAGCCCGAACTTCTCGCGGGACGTGAGAAGTTCGCCCGTAGGGCCGACTTCGTCGGGGCGAGCCCGAAAAGCCCTTCATTGAGCTGTTCGCCCGGTCTGAAAGTCGAAGGTCTGAAAGTCCAAGGCCCGAAGTGCTAAGCGGGCTGTGGATCTGGAAGCGTTCTTCCTCCGTCACCATCGCCCGCCCGAGTTCACGATCCGGCTCCGGGAGGCGATCAATCTCTACCGTGACGACCGGGAGCGTGACGGCATCCGGCCGCGGTCGGTGAAAGCGATCCTCAGCGTGCCCAAGAACCTCGACCATCTCGCGAAACGGGTGAGGACTCACTTCAAGCTCAGTCACGACGAGGTCCGGCACTCGTTCATCTCCTACCACGTGGCGCTCCACCGGAGCGTCGGTGACGCCTCTCTCCAGGCGGAAAACTCCGAGTCGGTCGTCCGTGACCACTACCTCAACCTCTGTCCCCGCGAGGATGGGGAAGCGTTTCTCGGGATCGGCCCTGTCGGCTTTCAGGCTCCGAACCAAAGTGCCGGGGAGTCGGACCACGCGCCGTCACACCTCCGTGTCGTTGCAGCGGGTTGAGGGGCGGTCTCCAGTGTGATCCGGAGCGCCCCCGAGGGATCGAAAATCTCCTTTAGTTTCGGCGACTACTTTTAAAGAAAAACGCCGTTTCCTTTAAAAGCGTCTCGACCATCGAAAGCCGGCTTTCCATCCTCCACCGGGCCTCGAAGGCCCCGAAACCCGACTCTCAGCCATGCAACGCGGTCTCGCCGGTCACTACGTCCCCATTTCCTCCACCGGGGAAAAGGCCCGCGCCTTCGTCCCGGCTCCACTCCCGCCCGATCCGCCGCTGGAGATCGATGGCGCGCTCGGCACCCTGCTCGATGCCGCCTCGACCGCCCTCGGGCGCCTCGACGGGATCTCGTCGCTCCTGCCCGACCCCCGGCTCTTCCTCTACACCTACGTTCGGAAGGAAGCCGTGCTCTCCTCGCAGATCGAGGGCACCCAGTCTTCCCTGTCCGACCTCCTCCGGCACGAGGTCGATGGCGCGCCCACCGGCCTGCTCGACGATGTCACGGAGGTTTCCTGCTACGTCGATGCCATGGAGCACGGCCTGCGCCTCATCGCCGAGGGCCAGCCGCTTTCCCTGCGCCTCATCCGCGAAATCCACGCCCGCCTCCTGTCCCACGGACGCGGCTCGACCAAGCAGCCCGGCGAGTTCAAGCGTTCACAGAACTGGATCGGCGGTTCTCGTCCAGGCACGGCTCGCTTCGTACCCACGCCTCCCGACCAGACCCTCGAAGCCATGGGCGCGCTGGAGAAGTTCCTTCACAACGACCCCGTCACCACCCGACCCCTGCTCAAGGCCGCACTCGCGCACGTCCAGTTCGAGACCATCCACCCCTTCCTCGACGGCAACGGCCGTCTCGGTCGCCTGCTCATCACCTTCATCCTCTGCGCCGAGAAGGTCCTGAGTCAGCCGCTCCTCTACCTCTCCCTCCACTTCAAGCAGAACCGCGACACCTACTACGACCTCCTCCAGGAGGTCCGCCTCACCGGCGATTGGGAAAAGTGGCTGGAGTTCTTCCTCACCGGCGTCATCGAGACATCCAACGAAGCCGTCACCAACGCCCGCCGGCTGCTCGATCTCTTCCAGCAGGACCGCGTGCGTCTTCAGAACGAACCGGCCTCGGTCCTGCGGCTGCACGAGGCCTTCCAGTTTCACCCGCTGCTTTCCTCCCGCAGTGCCGTCGATCTCATCAACGCCACGGCGCCGACGGTCAACAGCGGCTTCAAGAAGCTCGAATCCCTCGGCATCGTCCACGAACTCACCGGGGGCAACTACGGCCGCCTCTACGCCTACACCGCCTACCTCGACATCCTCAACGAGGGCGGCGAGCCGCTTTGAAGCCTGATCAGGATGCCTGGTAGATTATAAGAGATTAGAACGCGGAAATCCTTGCTTCAGCACTTTCAAAGCCGCGCGAAAACGGCTCAAATCCTCCAACGCAATGAAGTTCCAAGACGCCATCCGCCAAGCTTCGACCAAGACCGACCTTAAGCGTTTTGCTTCGGCCTACGTCATCGACCATCGCAATCTCAAAGACGAAGAGCTAATGCCGGCGCTAGACAAGGTAGCGCCCCAATATTTCCACCTCCCCAACGTCGCAAAGGCTCTTCACGAATGCCGCTTTGGACCGCAGCGCGATCTGCGGTTGATCACCGATGTGCTACTGCGAGAGGTTTTGTTGGAGGCTGACGATCATCAGATGGAGCGGGGAGACGCAGAAGACGAGGTGCTTCGCTACGAGCAATCAATTGTCGATGCGGCGAACGAAGAGCCCGAGAAGCTAAAAGGGGATAGGGCCCGAGCTATGGACCTGCTGGGATTCCTGCTTGAGGTTGCGTGGGACAAGGACGACGACATTACCCCAGACGAGAAGAACCTGATCGAGAAGGCAAGGGAGCGTCTCGGCATTACAGACAGGGAGCGTCGCATTCTGGAGGCTCGTATCGGCAAGTTTCCAAGGCCGGGTAATGCGATCCACACGCGCGGCGAAGTCAATGACGCTCGCCGACAGTTGCAGGGGAGGGGGCTTGTCCCCACGGTGCGCGGGGGGGACGGAGCTGATTATGACGTGATTCCGGAGGAAATCTCTGCATGCTTGCGAGAGCTCTACGGAGTCGGACTTCGAAGGTATGGCTATGAGCAGATGCTCCACGACAAACGCGTACGCTCGAAGGATTATTATCGGGAGGTGCTGGGCAAGGTAGGCTACGAAGCAGATCCGTACGCAAACCTTGATGCACTACGCTCCGAGATTATCAGCAGGGTAGATCCCCACGTTGTGTTGGGAGGCCTGTCTCCAAAGGACGGGCTTCCCATCGACAAGCTTCGTGAGTGGTGCTCCGATCTTTCCCTGGTGGTCTCGGGCACCAAATCCGACGTGATCGAGCGGATCATAGGCTGCTACGATGCTCTGCTTACACGACCGCCAGACGGAGAGGTTGATGAGAGAGCAGTCTGGTTTGAGCATTTCGAGGCTCTGGCCAGAAGGGACACTGCGTTCTTTCGTGCTCAGCAGATGATCACCAAAGACATCGAGGTTGAGCGTCGCTTTGAGGATGCCACCAACTATTTGTTTGAGACCTTCTTGGGTCACAAGCCGCTAAAGCTCGCTGGGACGAACCATGCTGATGGGGCGTTGTCATATGGTGATGCGGTAGTTCTTTGGGACAACAAATCGGCGGAATCCCCGGTCCACCTTCCCAGCCATCTTGCTCAGTTTGAGGGCTATATTGTGGCGTCTGACCGCCGGGTAGCGGGTTTTCTCGTGATCGCTCCCGAGTTCACTGAAGCGTCAGCGGCGGCAGCTCTGGAGGTATTCGCCACAAAAGGAGTCATCGTCACTCTGATGCCTGCGGGAGCGCTAAAGGAGTTGGCCCTTGCTTGGGGGGAGCGACATGGCGACAAGCATTCCACACTCCCCCTTGGCTTCCTGCTCCAGCAAGGGATGTTCAATCCTACCTTGGTGAAGATCTAGTCGCAGACAGCGGAGGCAATGTTCTGCCCAAAGCAATTATTCGCCGTCCGGCTGTGGTTTCACGGCTCCAAGAAAGAGCGAAGGCCCGGCTCTTTCGAGCCGGGCCTTCATTGGTGGCGGGGAGCGGATTTGAACCGCTGACCTTCAGGTTATGAGCCTGACGAGCTACCTGGCTGCTCCACCCCGCGATTTTGTTGGTGCTGCGGACTCCCGGTTGAACCTATGATCCCGCGGCTGCGGGATTATGAGCTGGCAGGTTTCCCTGGCTGCTCCACCCCGCGATTTTGTGATTTCGCTCCCTCGGGAGCGGGGCGGGAGACTACGACGAACGGTTGCGGTTTCAAGACCTTTTTCGGCCATTTTGCCGCTCGGTGGTGCGACACGAACGCGCGTGGAACCTTGATGCCGTTTCGACATGTTCTTGGACCAGGATGGATGGGATGGATAGGATTCACTTCTCGGCTGATGTGAGCACGGCGGGTGGCCGGGGAATCTCGCGTGGGATGGGGTGAGCACCAATTGATCCCATCCATCATGGTTCCACACCTCGAGCGCCTCGGAGGCCGTGTTTGCCGGGGGGATCGCTGCTTTCGATGGAGGCTGTGTTCACGCCCTTTTCCCACGCGCTTCATCGAGGACCCGCATCGCGGCGCCCACGCTCGATCATGCGAGTGAAGATGATCCTGCCGGCGCTGACCGAGGCGCGGAGTCCGTTGTTCCGGCCGATCAAGTACTCGCTCTTCCCTCCGCTGGGGCTGGCGACGCTGGCGGCCTACCTTTCTACGGACGACGAGATCATGCTGCAGGACGAACACGTCGAGCGGCTCGACCTCGACGACGATCCGGAACTGGTGGTGATCCAGGTCTACATCACCAACGCCTCGCGGGCGTATCGCCATGCGGATCACTATCGCCGGCGCGGTGCGCATGTGTGCCTGGGCGGGCTGCACGTGACCTCGCTTCCGGACGAGGCGGCGGGGCATGCGGACACGATCTTTCTCGGCCCGGGGGAGGACACGTGGCCGGAGTTCCTGCGGGACTTCCGGGCGGGCCGACCGAAGGCCCGCTATGTGGCGCCGGTGCATCGCACGCTGGAGGGGCTGCCGCCGATCCGGCGGGATCTGATCAAGCGTCACCTCTACCTGGTGCCGAACTCGCTGGTGGTGTCGCGCGGCTGCCCTCACCGCTGCGATTTCTGCTACAAGGAGGCGTTCTTTGAGGGCGGGCGTTCGTTCTACGTGCAGAAGGTCGATGACGCGCTGGCGGAGATCGAGCGGCTGCCGGGAAAGCACCTGTATTTCCTCGATGACCACCTGTTCGGCGACCGGCGTTTCGCGAGCATGCTTTTCGATGGCATGAAGAGATCGGAAGAGCGTCGTGTAGGGAAAGAGTGTAGATCTCGGGCTAAGCCGGTGCAGGCGGGTTTGCGGTCGCTGTTCGTCGGCTTCGAGAATCTCGATGCGAACAACCTGCGCGAGCACGCGAAGGTGCAGAACCTCGGGCGCGACTACGGGGCGGCGATCCGGCGGCTGCACGAGCACGGGGTGATGGTGAACGGGTCGTTCGTCTTCGGGATGGACGAGGACGGGCCGGATGTCTTTTCGAAGACGGTCGATTGGGCGGTGGGGCAGGGGATTGAGACGGCGACCTTTCACGTGATGACGCCGTATCCCTCGACCGGGCTGTTTCACCGGATCGAGAAGGAGGGGCGGTTGAAGCATCGGGACTGGGACCTCTACGACACGCGCCACGCGGTGTTCGAGCCGGCGCGAATGAGCGGGGAGGTGCTGGAGCGCGGCTACTGGCGGGCGTACCGGGACTTCTATTCGTGGCGGAACCTCTTCGCCGGGGCCTCGACGAAGTCGTCGCTGGCGCCGGCGGTGAGGCATTTCGCCTATGCGGCCGGGTGGAAGAAGTGCGAGCCGCTGTGGCACCTGCTGATCCGCTTCCACCAGGTGGCGCGGGGGCTGCCGATGCTGGAGCGGGTGCTGGGGGGCGGAGCGAGAATGGGAGCGGGGACGACCCGGAGATCCGGCGCGAAGGGTCGTGAGAACAATGCCCCGGGCGTCGAGCCCGGGGAGATGGCGGTCGATCGTCCGGCGGCCTGAAGGGGCCGCGAGGAACCTCCGCACCACTCATACGAGTTCCAAGAAACAACCTGACGCTTCGGAGCGCGTGGAGTTGTTGAACCGCCAAGACGCCAAGACGCAAAGGCCCGACCGGTGCAGGTTTCCAAAGTCCCCTTCTTTGCGCCTTGGCGTCTTGGCGGTTCAATCACCCGGTCAAACCGTCAGGCCAATTCAAAGAGATGGTATCAATCCTTCTTGCGACCTTTCAGGTCGCGGTGGCCCTTCCTGACTCTTTCCCGGGGCCGATGGCCCCGGGCTCTGTTCTGATGACCCTTCGGGCCATTGGAGCTGATGCCTGGGCCCAAGCCGATGGCCCTCCGGTGTCCTGATCGCGTGGGGGCGGCGTCTGGGATCAGGCTCTGTCGCTCGCCAGCGCGTCCATGATGTAGCGCGAGGGGCGGAAGTTCTCGATGATGACTTCCTGCGCGCCGTCGCGGTTCATTCGCACTTCCTTGACGTTGAAGTTCGGCGTCTTGTGCGGGGCGAAGAGAATGTCGTCGTGGGTCGAGTTCTCGTGCTTCTTGAACATCTCGGGGACGATGTCGCCGCCGAGGTGGTCGTCGCGGCCGGTGGCCAGGTGGCAGGTGCCGAGGACCTTCTCGTCCTGGATGTCCGCGCCGGACACCGGCAGCACCTGGGTGCCGAAACCGAGTTCGCCGAGGGTGCCGGTCATGGGATCGTCGGCGAGCCGCGCGTTGTGCGCGTCGATGGTCGCCTGATCGCCTTCGATGAGTTCCGACTTGATGATGTTGCGGTTTTCGACGGTGAGCACACCGAGGGTGCCGTCCTCGTACTTCATCGGGAAGTGACCTCTGGCGTCGGTGGGCACGAAATAGACCTCGCCGGCGGGCAGGTTGGCGACATCGGGCTTCTCGCCCTTGCACAGGCCGTGGGATTTCTGCGCTTCCTGTTTTTCGAGGCCGAGCCAGGCGGTGAGGATGCGGCCGTCCTCGAGTTCGAAGTCGATCTCGACGCTGTCGGCCCGGGTCATCGCGAGCCGGATCCGCTCGGCGTCGGCGGAGACCTCGTCGTAGTTCACCGCGAGGCCGGAGTTGAGGATGATGTCGTTGAGCCCGTGCAGGGTGGCACCGCGGAAGCCGAACTCCTTGCACTTGGCGGTGAGCGGGGCGGTGGCCGACCAGGTCGAAATGCAGAGGACGATGTCGTAGTTCGGATAGATGTCGCGGTCGAGCGAGAGCTGGTTGCCGTCGGTGTCCCAGACCTCGTCCTGCATGTCGAGGTTCGAGCCGTGGGTGGTGCGGTAGGCATACATCTCGCCGCCGTCCATGCCGAGGGCCTTCATGGCGCCGTTGTGGAGCGCTTTGTAGAAGGCCTCGTGGGCCTTCTTCTGGACTGGAAATCCGTCCTGCCGGAGGAAGGCGAAGTCCTTGATGAGTCCGGCGGGTTCGTCGAAGTCGGTGAGGATGCAGACGCGGCAGCCCTTGGTGGGCTCGAAGACGGTGCCGAGGAGCGTGACGACGTCGAAGGGCGGGAACTGACGGTTCTCGGGATGGAGCAGGATTTCCTCGGAGAGATAGTCAGGCAGGGAAGCAGCGGCGCTGGACATAACGCCCAAGGCTAGGAGTGGCCGGACACCGCGCAAGAGAAGTTTTTCGGGCTGTGGGTGGCGCGATCCGATGGATGGCGAGCGGCGGGCGATCCGATGGATCGCTGGCATGCCGGGGACGAAGCATCGCTTCGTCGATCGGGCTCGCGAAGCATCGCTTCGCGCCACGTCAGAGCCTGTCCGCCGCCTCGCGGAGGAGCTGCTCGGTCGTTTCCCAGTCGATGCACTTGTCGGTGATCGACTGGCCGCGGACGAGCTGGTCGAGCGGCTGGGGAAAGGACTGGTTGCCGGCGACGAGGTTGCTTTCGAGCATGGCGCCGATGATCGAGGTGTCGCCCGCGGCGCGCTGATCGACGATCTCGCGGAAGACGCCGGGCATGCGGGCGTGGTCCTTGCCGCAGTTGGCGTGGGAGGCGTCGATGAGGATGGCCGGCGGCAGCTTGGCGGCCTCGAGCGCCTCGCGGGTGGCGCGCACGCTGTCGGGGTCGTGGTTCGGACCGCCCCGGCCGCCGCGGAGGATGACGTGGCAGTTCGGATTGCCGGTGGTGGTCACCGCCGAGGCGACGCCCTGTTCGGAGACGCCGAGAAAGGTCTGCTCGCGGCCGGCGGCCTTGACCGCGTTGATGGCGGCCTCGAGGTCGCCGGAGATCGTGTTCTTGAAGCCGACCGGCATCGACAGGCCGGAGGCCATCTGGCGGTGGGTCTGGCTTTCCGCCGTGCGGGCGCCGATGGCGGACCAGCAGATCAGGTCGGCGATGAACTGCGGGGTGATCGGGTCGAGCAGCTCGGTGGCGGTCGGCAGGCCGAGGTCGATGACCTGGCGCAGGAACTTTCGCGCGACGCGCAGGCCCTCCGGGATGTTGTCGGAGCCGTCGAGTTCGGGGTCCATGATGAGTCCCTTCCAACCGACCGTGGTGCGCGGTTTTTCAAAGTAGACGCGCATGACGATGAAGAGCTTGTCCTTGAGCCGCTCGGAGAGCGAGGCGAGCCGACGGGCGTATTCGAGGCCGGCGTCGGTGTCGTGGATCGAGCAGGGGCCGACGATGACGAGGAAGCGCGAGTCGTCACCGAAGAGGATCGAGCCGATCGCATCGCGGGACGCGGCGACGAACCCGGCCTGCGCGTCGGAGCGCGGGATTTCCGAGGTCAGCAGCGCCGGGGCCGGCAGCGGGATGTTGCGGGCGACGTGGAGGTCGGTGACGCGCGAAGTCATGGGCGCAGCGTAGGGCGACGGACTTCCCGGGCAAAAGGGCCAAGTTCCGGAATGACTGTCACCCGACCTTCTCCCACGGACCGGTGATGGCGACGGTGTGGCCCAGGCCCTGGAGGTTGGCGAAGAGCCACTTGCCGTCCGGTGAGAAGCACGAGCCCGCGAATTCGCTCTGGTTCTTCGCGTTGCGGGCGATGGTGAAGACCTTGCCGTCGGCCGTGACGCCGCGCAGGTGGGTGTGACGGGCGAAGGACGGATCGATGAGGTCCTCGCAGATGACGAGGCCGCCCCAGGGGGCCGGGCAGAGGTTGTCGCCGTTGGTCAGCAGGTCGTCCTCGGTGGACTGCATGAAAAGTTCGATGGTGTCGGGCTTCTCGGCGGAGCCGGAGGGGCGCAGCCGGAAGAGCTGGCCGCGGCGGGCCGGGCCGCCGTCGGTGCAGCAGATGAAGATGCCGTCGTCGGTGAAATGGATCCCCTCGCCGCGGGCGAAGCGCGCCGCGCCGGCCTCGAAGCCGCGGAAGCGCAGGTCGTCGAGCGGCGCATCGACGTCATCAAGGTCGATCCATGTGGCGGTCAGGCTCGCGCCTTCGACCGGCCACTTGGCCTCCGGGTCGTAGTTGCGCAGGTCGGCCTTGGGGCGGTCCTCGATCGCGAGGGCCTGGAGCCGCCCGGCGGTGAGGTCGTTCTTCTTCGTCGGGATGAAACGGTAGAGCAACCCGTCGGTGCGGTCCTCGGTGAGGTAGAGGATGCCGGTGGCGGGATCGAGCGCGACGGCCTCGTGGCGGTAGCGCCCGAGCGCCTTGAGCGGAACCGGCTTCTGCAGGCCGGGCTCGGCGGTGGCCTTGACCTCGAAGCACCAGCCGTGCCGGCGGCCGCGCGCCGTGAGCAGGTCCTCGGGTTCCTCGCAGGTGATCCACGAACCCCACGGCATCGGTCCGCCGGCGCAGTTGCGGTCGGTGCCGGTCAGTGAGATGAACTGGCGGACCACCTCTCCCTTCTCCGGATCGAAGACGATATTGGTCGTGCCGCCGAGGTGCGGCTGCCTGCCTGCCTCACCGGGGTCGTAGCTGAGGTCCGGATCGATTTCCTTGGGCAGCCGGAGGTTGTTTTCGAAGGGCCCCTGGCCGGTCATCGCCAGCGCCAGCTCGTGATTGCAGCCGAGGACCACCTTGCCCTCGGGTCCGGGAAAAGCGGCCATGCCGTCCGGCTTGCCGGGGACCTTGAAGCCGTCGGCCATCCGGTCGCCGAGCTTGGAGAGGACGCGGTAGGAAAACCCGTCGGGCAGATCGAGCAGGCCGTCGGGGTCCGCTCGGAGGGCGCCCAGGGGATCGATCGATCGCTGCGACGTCGCGGCGTGGCTGTAGCGCTGGAGTCCGAGGAAGGCGAGACCCGAGGTGGCGAGGAAATTTCGGCGGGTGATCATGGCGATGCGACTTCGATCATCGATCCGCAGGCTTGCGGGTCAAGCGGTGCTGCGGGTCACACGCGACACAGGGACCGGGAGTTCCGGGTCACGATGGAGGTTTGACACGCCCTGCGGCGCGGTGTTGTTTCTGTTTCAGCAAAATCCAAGCCGCCGAATGAGCGATCCCGAAAACACCGACCCTCCGTCAAAGCAGACCTCCAGCGTTCCGCTGAAGAAGGAAACCGTCCGCGTGACCCTGAAGGCCGCGGACGCGCCGAAAGCCTCGCCCACCGGAGCCCCGCCGGCCCCGGCCGCGCCGAAGCCGACGGTGGGTCCGAAGCCGCCGACGCCCACCGCGCCGAAGCCGCCGACCGCGACCGCTCCGGTCAGCGTTCCGCAGGCCCCGAGCGCTCCCGGCGCGCCGAAGCCTCCGGCTCCGGCCCCGACGATCCAGCTCAAGACCGCCCAGGGCGGCTCCGGTGCCCCGGCACCGATGCCCACCATCAAGCTCAATACCGGCGGGGCGGCCACGCAGCCTGGCGCGCCGGCCGGGACGAAGCCTCCGTCGCCGGGTCCGACCGTCGCTCTTCCCAAGGCGACCGTGCAGCTCAATCCTCCGACCCAGCCGATCGGATCCCAGGGTCCGGCCGCGTCGCAGATGGCGACGATGCGCGTCAGCGAACAGGAGGAATCGGGTGGAAACGGCACCGCCAACGTCCTCTCGATCCTCGGGTTCGTCGGAGCCGCAGCGGTGATCGCCATCCAGCTCATGACCGCCGCCGTCCGGCTCGGCACCGATACCGATGGCGAGGCGCCACCCATCGAATGGGGGAACCTTTTCTGATCCACTATCATGGTCGCACCCATCATCACCTTTGTAGTCGCCGCCGGCGTGGGTTTCCTCGCCTGGAAGACGAGCACCATCGAGCCCTACCTCCCCGAAGACATTCCGCCCCCACCCGCCGACACGGCACCCGCCGATCCGGAGCCGGTGGATGACGAGCCGGCCGAAGAAGAGCCGGCCGACGAGATGGAGGAAGCCGAGTAAGTCGGTCCGTCGATTTTCCACGCCCGTCTCCCGATGCGGGGGCGGGCGTTTTTCGTGCCCGGAGGGCGCGCCGGAGTTGACATTCGGGACCCCGTCGCCATCGTTCCGCCATGGCTCAACAATTCAACGACAGCAATTTCCAGAGCGAGGTGATCGAGTCCGACAAGCCGGTCCTGGTGGACTTCTGGGCGGAGTGGTGCGGACCCTGCAAGATGATCGGACCGGTGATCGACCAGGTGGCCGAGGAGGTCGGCGACACCGCCAAGGTCGGCAAGGTCAACGTGGACGAGTGCCGCGACCTCGCGGTGAAATACAACGTCCGCTCGATCCCGTACCTGCTGTTCTTCAAGGGCGGCGAGGTTAAGGACCAGATCGTCGGTGCCAGCGTGACCAAGGATCAGCTCAAGCAGAAGCTCGAGGCGCTGGCCTGAGGCGGGCGGCACTCCCACGAATTTCACGAGCCGGTTCCGCGAGGAGCCGGCTCGTTTTCGTTCACGCCGCGGTGGCGGAACACGCGACCGCCCGGCCGCGCAACCAGCGCCGGAGCGAAAGCATCAGCCAGGTCAGGAAAACGAAGACCGCGTCCGCGGCGACCCAGTAGTCCGGGTGGATGAGATAGGTGCCCAGGATCGAGTCGTCCCACGGCAGCAGCCAGGCGACGCCGCCGCTCATCGCGTCGCATGCGAGATGCAGCGCCGTGGCGAGCCAGAACGCCAGCGCACAGGCAAGCCGCGTGCCTTTCGGAAAGACGGTGGCGACCATCGCCGCGAGTGGTAGGGCGGCGGCAAGGAACACCAGCGTGTGTGACCAACTGGCGTAGCGGGCCTCGAGCGACAGGTGCGGCGTGCAGAGATCGGGCAGCGCGCCGAACAGGCCGACGACCGGAATCGACCACGCGGGAAAAACCTCGTCGCGCCCGGCGGCGAGGCGGGCGTTGTCGATGCCCAGACCGATCGCGACCGGAAGCAGGGTGTGGGTGCCGATGAACATCGCCTATTCTTTCCACCGATAATGCCCGGTGAGCGGGAACTCGAACAGCCGGTTCTCCTCGCGCGCGCCGCGGCCGATGTTGTGGATGACCAGCGGGGTGCCGTCCTCGGCGGTCTTGTCGCTGACGATCATGATGTGGGGAAGGTGCGGCGGAACGGTGCAAGTGACCAGATCGCCCGGCCGGTAGTCGTCGGCATCCTTGGTTACGGGTAGCGACAGGCCGCGGCGCTTGAAGAAGGTCTTCAGGTTCGGCACGCGGCGGTGGTCGATGTGGCGGTCGGGGCGGCTGAGGCCCCAGTTCTTCGGATACTTCGAAAAGTTCGCCCGCATGTCCTCGTGGACGAGTTTCTGCAGGTCGATGTCGAGCGCCTTGCGCAGGGCGCGGATGACGACGTCGGTGCACACGCCGCGGTCCTTCGCAACGTCGCCGCCCGGGTAGTCGAGGGCGACGTAGGCGGGATCGTAGGTGGTCGTCACGCCGACCTGCGCCCGGGCCGCGGCGACGATCTTCGGTCCCGGATCGGCGAGGGCGGGGAGGATGAGGAGGGCGAGCAGGAGGAAGCGCATTATTCCGGGTAGTCCAGCGGCTTCCAGTCCTTGTCTTGTTTGGCTTCCTTGTCTTCCCGCGAAGGAAGGAAGGGAAGACCACGGGAGCGTCGCTCGAAGCCTGCGCCGACGAGCAGGAGGGCGACGACAATCAGGATGTTGAGATCGAAGGTGGTGACGGGCCATCTGGGCTCCAGTCCTCGACGGGCTGACTCACTGGACGTGGCTGCGAAAAGGAAGTCTTCTCTAATCTCAGGCCAAGGGCCCCGGAGAGTTTCGATCGGGAGCATGATGGGTTCGCTGATCTGCGCGTAACGTTGACATTCCTCCATCGTGGCGGTGCCTGAATGGATTCTGTGGCGGATCACCCGGGACTCGTGGGCTTCTTCGTCCGTAAGTCCGTGATGTGGCATTCTCTGGGAGAGTTCCCATGCGGCGGGCAGGATGCCTTCACTTTCCTCGTGAAATCGGATTCCCGCGTCGATGTAGCGGCCCACGCCCGAAAGCGTGATGCTCATGAGTCCGATACCGGGGAAGAGAAACAGCATTGCCAGCCAGCGGAACTTCTTCATGCGCCTGCACTCTCATAACCGGGTGAGCGCTTCACAAGCTTGGAGGTGGGACGCCCTCGTCCCACGACCGTCGACAGCGGTTGCCAAGGAGGGAAGACCCCGCCCAAACCGGTTCGCCGAACAGATCGCGGAGCGGGGGCGCTCCGCCTCCAAGGTTCGCGAAGAATTTCGGCAGCCGCTTCTTCAACTTGAAGAACCCCGCGGTGGCGTGGGGCCAGAGTTGGCGGTCCCAGTCGCCGATGTGGTGGTGGACCGGTATTCCGGGATCGAAGTCCTTGAAGACGTCCCGCCATGGACCGACGGTCGGGCGGGTGAGAAGGATGCCGTCGAGCCTTTCCCGCTCCGCCCAGGCACGAGCCGCTTCCGAAAGGTCGCCGTGGAGCCGTTCGCCGCCGGTGCGGTCGAGGACATCGTGGAGGGCGCCGCGTTGGAACCGGATCGTCATTTCGGATGGAGCCCCGAGCACCTCCGCGTTCTCCGGAAACCACCCGGCCGTCGCTTCGGCGTCGAGCGGTGTCAGGTCGTCGGGGATCAGCAACTGGCCGAGGCGTCCGGTTGGTGGAGGATCGGGGAATGCCAGCGCCCGGCGCTCGAAGTCGGCATCGGGCGGCAGGGGCCCGGCCCGCTCGTCGAGTTGCCCGACCGGGTTGAAGCGGCCGCCGGTGGACTTCGCGATGTTCGAGGCGCGGGCGAGATAGTGTTTTCCCGTGGTGTGGAGTCCGGCGACCCAGCGCCATGAGAGGGTATTCGAGGCAGGATCTCCGTCGAGCAGGTGGCGCAGGAAGAAGTCCGCCCCGAGCTGCCATGGCAGGCGCAGGGTGAAGATCCAGATGCTGGCGAACCACATGCGGGCGTGGTTGTGGAGGTAGCCGGTCTCGACCAGTTCGCGGGCCCAGAAGTCGAAACACTCGATGCCGGTGCGGGACGCGACCGCATCCCGGTAGCTGCCGTTCCGGTCGCATTTCGACAGTCCGTCAAGATAGGCATCCCAGACCTGCGGCCGCATCTCGAGCCAGCCTTTCCAGTAGGTCCGCCACGCGACTTCCTGCAGGAACTTGTCGACCGTCGATGGCGCGAAGCGTTCCAGCACGGCGAGCGCGACCTCTTCCTCGGTGATGAGCCGGGTGCGGAGGTAGGGCGACAGCGTCGAGACGTTTGAACGGTCGTCTGGGCCGAGGTCGAAGTTGCGCAGCCGGGCGTATCTCCCCGAGTTGGGCACGAACGAGGCGAGGCGATCGAGGCCGGCTGCGCGGGTGGGGGTGGGGTTCATCCGGCACTCAATGGTGGCTCGACCGGAGCGCAAGCGGTGTCAGCGATCTCGCCGAGCTCGCGTGATGGCTTCATCGATGCTGATCGGATGAAGGATCTCGCCGACCCGGGCGTGGTCTTCCGGGTCGGGTGGCTTGAACAGGGCTTTGAGAAGCAAATCCTTCTTTTCGAGTTCGCGGTTGTCCGGGAAATACAGAGCCTCGTGCCCCCCCTCACCGCCCAGCACCGCGAGGGCGACGGCGTCCACTGCCGGGTGGGCGTTGAGGAAGGGCGTCACCAACTTCCTTTCCTCGGCCCGGGTGATCCATCCCTCGTGGTAGGCGGTGATGGCCAGGACGTTGATCTCGTCGGGACCGCTTTTGAAGAAGGGGCGCGCCGGGTCGTCGCCGAACAACCGGACTGGCTTTTGTGCGATTGCCGATGCCTTTGAGCCACGGCGGTTCTTGATCTCAAGACGGAGTTTGATCTGACCCCCCAACGCCGTGAATGCCCAGTCCACGGTCGGAGGTTTTCTGTTGGCGAGGGTCTCCGAATCGAAGCGGAGCTGAACCTCGTGATCGACCGAGCCGGGATCGATGCCATGCCATCGCGAGAGCCACCAGACCTCGTTGAGGGTGTCGAGATGGGTTTCGCCATTCGACAGCCCTCGTTGGAGTCCGGCTGAATCTGGCCAGAGATTTGGGATCACCTCATGACCGATGGCCGATGCCTTGCTCAGATAGAGAAGGCTCTCCCGGTCCAATCCGCTCCCGGTCATGGCGTTGACGTTTCCCGATGGATTCAGTGGGTCGTCGGACCGGTTGAGGTCGTGATCGATCGTGTCGAAGGCATATTCGACCAACCGGAAGTGAGGTCCTTGCTCACCGTCTGGCGAGATCCAACGCGGTGGCAGCAGACGAAAGCCCGTGGGCGCCATCGACTGGAGATCGCGCTCAAGCAAATCGGCCCTCCGCAGCAACTGCTCTTTGGTCAGCACCTTGGCATCGAGGAGAGGGGAGGCGGCGTCGGCGAGCAGTTGATAAAGTTGCGGCGCCGCCGGGAGCGGAGTCTTTTTCCGCGGGGGCGGCGGATCGCATGTCGGCGCAATTTTCGAGAGGTAGGTCGATATGTTGACCGACCATTTCGGCCCTTCCGCCACCACTCCCGAGTCAGGAACGCGGCTGATCAGTACCTGGCGGCTCGCCTTGACCAGTCGGGCGATCTTGTCGAGCTTCGCGAAGTCATCCCGGGTTGGCGCCGACGATAGTTTGATCTCGATCACTTCGCGCTCGTCTCCGGACTCGATCACCAGGTCGCATTCGAGGCCGTCGCTGGTTCGGAAATACCATGCTTCGGGGTTTTCGCCGCTGGCGCTCCGTGCTGCCAGGATCTGTTCGATGACCCAGCCTTCCCAACTCTCTCCGACCCATGGCTGGGACATCAGATCGCCGTCGTCCTTGAGTCCTAACAAGTAATGAAGGAGTCCGCTGTCCCGCCAGTAGAGCTTGGGGGTCTTGATCAACCTCTTGGGGAAATTGTTGGCGAAATAAGGTCGCAAGAGACGGATCAGGAAGGCGCCCTCCAGGTAGTCGAGATAGCTTTGTACCGTGTGATAGGACACTCCGAGACTCTGCCCTAGCTGCGAGGCGTTGAGTTGTTTGCCGTGCATCGCCGCAGCGAAACGGACGAGCCTCCTTGTTTGTTGGGGGCGCGCCGGGAGTCCCCATGCGGGCAGGTCTTGATGGATCAGTTGGGAAAGATAGGACTCCTGCCATACCGGAAACATCCCTCCTCCCGGGTCGAGAGCGCCGCCGTTGGGGAAACCGCCGCATCGCCAAGCCGTATCCGCGTTCTCAGGTGGAAGTTCCGGCAGGCAGAACGGAGTCAGTTCCACCAATCCAATCCTTCCAGCCAGTGATTCCCCGACATGGTTCATCAACGATGGAGAGACGGAACCGAGGATCAGAAATCGACCGTTGCGCGATCTCCGGCGATCGATCTCTCCCCGCAGGCGCTGGAAAACCTCGGGCCAGCACTGGGCCTCGTCGAAGATCACCAGGCGCTCGCCGCCCATGAGCGAAGACCACTCGAGATCGAGGCGCACACGATCACCCTCTTGCTCGAGATCGAAGTAAAGATCAGAGAATTGCCGGGCCAGGGTCGTTTTTCCGGCTTGCCGCGGTCCGACGATCCCAACCGAAGGGAACTGATTGAGACGCTTGGAAACCAAGGCATGGAGTGCTCTGGGAAGCATTTATTTCAAATTAGAAGATCAGTTCTAATCTGCAAGAACACTCTGTGTAGGCTACCCGCTTCAGATCGCCGACAGCACCTCGCCGAAGACCGTGAGGGTGTCGTCGAGGTCGGCTTCGGTGTGGGCGAGCGACAGGAAGCCGGTCTCGTAGGGGCTGGGCGCGAGGTAGATGCCCTTGTCGAGGCAGCCCCAGAAGAACTTCCGGAAGAATTCGAGATCCTGCTTCATGACGTCATCGACGTTGACGATTTCCCGGTCGGTGAAGAACAGGCAGAACATCGAGCCGACGCGGTTGAGGCGGTGCGGGACGCCTTTTTCCGAGAGGAGGCTTCTGAGGCCGGTCTCGAAATGGAGCCCGAGTTGGTCGAGGCGGTCGTAGCCGTTGGGGGAGGCGGTTTCGTCGGGGCGCGGGGGCGCACCCCCTCCAAGCGCCTTGAGCTGGGCCAGGCCGGCGGCCATCGCCAGCGGGTTGCCGGAAAGGGTGCCGGCCTGATAGACCGGACCGTCGGGCGCGAGCATGTCCATGACGTCGGTCCGCCCGCCGAAGGCTCCGACCGGCAGGCCGCCGCCGATCACCTTGCCGAAGCAGCTCAGGTCGGGCGTGACGCCCTCCAACCCCTGCACCCCGGACCTGCCGAGCCGGAAGCCGGTCATGACCTCGTCGAAGATGAGCAGCGCGCCGTGCTGCTTCGTGATCGAGCCCAACATTTCCAGATAGCCCGGCCGCGGCAGGACGAAGCCGGCGTTGGCGGGGTAGGACTCGACGATGACCGCAGCGATCCGGTCGCCCTTTTCGGCGAACGCCGCCTCGAGTTCATCGGGATGGTTGTAGGGGAGGACGAGCGTGTTCTTCGCGAAGTCGGCGGGCACGCCGGCGGAGTCGGGCTCGCCGTGGGTCAGCGCGCCCGAACCGGCGGCGACCAGCAGCGAGTCGCTGTGGCCGTGGTAGCAGCCGTCGAACTTCACGATCAGGTCGCGCCCGGTGAAGCCGCGGGCGAGGCGGATCGCCGACATGGTCGCCTCGGTCCCCGAGTTGCACATGCGGACCTTTTCGACCGACGGCACCCAGTCGATGACCGTGCGGGCCATCTCGACCTCGAAGGGGTTGGGGATGCCGAAGGAGACGCCGTCCTTGGCGACCTCGTGGATGGTGTTGGTCACCACCGTCGGCGCGTGGCCGAGGATGTTCGGGCCCCACGAGCCGATGTAGTCGATGTAGGTCTTGCCATCGACGTCCTCGATGCGGCTGCCCTTGGCGCGGCGGACGAAGAACGGCTCGCCGCCGACGTTGCGGAAGGCGCGGACGGGGGAGTTGACCCCGCCGGGGATCATCGATTTTGCGGTGGCGAAGAGTTTTTGCGAGAGGGGTCCCGAGGGCATGGGCCGAGCTTGCATGGTGAATGCCGTTTCGCCAAGGGCCGGAGGAGGATGCTTGCAGAGCCGGGGATCCCGCGTACGATCCGGGGCCATGAGAAAATACGCATTATTCACCACCGCCGCCCTCTTCGTTTTCGGTCAGCTCGGGACCGCCTCGGCCCACTGCCAGGTTCCCTGCGGCATCTACAACGACAACAATGTGATCGAGGCGATGCACACCGACTGGGTGACCATCGAGAAGGCCTCGAAGGAGATCGTGGAGCTTTCCAAGGATCCCGCGGCGAACGCCCACCAGCTCACCCGCTGGATCAACAACAAGGAATCCCACGCCCAGTCGCTCCAGCAGACCGTGCTCGACTACTTCCTGGCCCAGCGCCTGAAGGAGGACGACCCGAAGTACACCGAGAAGCTGAAGCTCTGCCACGCCGTGATCGTGACCGCGATGAAGTGCAAGCAGTCGACCGACAGCGCCAACGTCGAGAAGCTTCACAACCTGCTCCACGAGTTCGAGGCCGCCTTCGGCACGAAGGAAAAGGAATGAATGCCGCGGACGCGCGGCACGTTATACCCGGGGGCGGGACGCCGCCCCTTCCATCGCCATGACCAAGCCGCTGATCCTCCTGCTCGCCCTGACGGTCTCCGCGGTGGCGGATTCCCGCCGCTCGCTGCTCGATTCGGACCCGGATGTGGTCTACCTCGACCAGCATCTCGACAAGCCGATCGAGCTGAGGATCATCAAGGAGGCTCCGATCTTCTCGGACAAGGACGGCAAGCGGCAGCTCGGCACCGTGTCGACCGACCAGAAGGTCGTGCTCGAGGCGATGACCGAAAAGGCCTACCGCGTTTCGGCGAAGACGGGCGGCAACCGCGTGAAGGGCTGGGTCGCGCCGTGGGCCTTCGCGTCGAAGGATCCGGAGTTCGTCGAGAACCTCAGGAAGCTCTACGAGCGGCAACTCGAGGTGGAGAAGCTCATCGGCGGGAAGTCGGCGGCGACCGGGATGACCATGGACGAGGTCGGTCGTGCGCTGGGTACGCCGACCAAGACGAAGATCCGTCAGGACAAGAAGGGCCGCAGCGGCACCTGGGAGTTCATCGATTACGAGGACATCAACCACTACACCTACGTCCGGGATCCTGTGACGGGGCAGGTGTATCGTCAGCTCTCCCACGTGACCCGCGAGGAGAAGGGCAAGACCGTGGTCGAGTTCGAGGACGAGGTGGTGACCGCGATCGAGCAGAGCGAGGACCGCGGTCCCGGGGCGGCGCGGGTGGTCGTGCCGCCGCTGTGGTTCGGCTGGTAGTTCGCTTGCGGGTTGCGGCCGGGTCGCGCAGCTTGCGCGCATGTCGGAGGCGTTGCTGAAGGAGAAGTTCGGGCACCCGGCCTTTCGCGATGGACAGCGGGAGGTGGTCGAGGGGTTGCTGGACGGTCGCTCGATGCTGGCGGTCTTTCCCACGGGCGGCGGGAAGTCGCTGTGCTACCAGCTTCCGGCGCTGATGATCGACGGGGTGACGCTGGTCGTCTCGCCGCTGATCGCCCTGATGAAGGACCAGGTCGATGCCCTCCGCGAGCGGGGGATCGGCGCGGCGCGGCTGGACTCCTCGCTGAGCCAGGAGGAATACGCGGCGGTGATGGACGGCCTCCGCGATGGCTCGGTGCGGCTGCTCTACGTCGCACCCGAGCGACTGGCCAACGAGGGCTTCCGCCAGCGGCTCGGGCGGCTGAGGATCGGGATGGTGGCGATCGACGAGGCCCACTGCATTTCCGAGTGGGGTCACAATTTCCGCCCGGACTACCTGAAGCTGGCGAAGCTGTGCCGCGACCTGAAGATCCCGCGGGTGTTGTGTCTCACCGCCACGGCGACGCCCGCAGTGGCCGATGACATCCGGCGCGAGTTCGGGATCGCGGATGGCGACCAGGTGCGCTTGTCATTTCACCGCCCCAACCTCGACCTGCGGGTCAGCCCCGTGAGGGCCGGGGAAAGGAACGCGCTCCTGCTGGAGCGACTGGGAGAGATCGATGGTCCGGCGGTCGTGTATGTGACCCTGCAGCACACCGCCGAGGCGGTGGCGACCTTTCTCAAGAGGCGCGGGGTGTCGGCCCAGGCGTATCACGCGGGGATGCCGCCGGAATTCCGGGCCGAGGCGCAGGAGCGCTTCATGCGTGGCGACACGCGGGTGATCGTGGCGACGATCGCCTTCGGCATGGGGATCGACAAGGCGGACATCCGCGCGGTGTTCCACTACAACCTGCCGAAGTCGCTCGAGAACTACTCGCAGGAAACCGGCCGGGCGGGGCGCGACGGGAAGACCTCGGTGTGCGAGATGCTCGCCTGTGGTGACGACCTCGTGACGCTGGAGAACTTCACCTACGGCGACACGCCGACGCCGCAGGCGGTGCGTAACCTGGTCGACCACGTGCTGCGTCTCGGGCGGGATTTCGATGTCTCGGTCTACGAGCTTTCGACGGTGAACGACATCCGGCCGCTGGTGGTGACGACCTTGCTCACCTACCTCGAACTCGAGGGGGTGATCGAGGCCACGAAGCCGTTCTACGCGACCTACTCGGTGAGGCTCGTCCGGGACTTCGAGAAGGTGCTGGCCGGCTACGATGCCCGCCGTAAGTCGTTCCTGCGGAAGATTTTCGCCGCCGCGAAGGAGGGGCGGAGCTGGCTGACCTTCGAGGTCGACCGGGTGGCGATGGAGAGCGGGGAAACCCGGGAGCGGATCGTCGCCGCCCTGACCCATCTCGAGGAGGCCGGGGACGTGGCCTTGAAGAAGGGCGGGGTGAGGCAGGGGTATCGCCTGCTGGACGAGAAGGTGGACCTGCGTTCGGTGGCGGCCCGTCTCGACGAGCGTTTTCGCAAACGGGAGGAGGCGGATCTGGAGCGGCTGCGTCAGGTGGTGGCGCTGGCGGAGAGTGCGGATTGCCTGACCCACTTCGTCACCTCGCATTTCGGGGAGGAGATCGGACCTTGTGGTCACTGCGACCGGTGCCGGGGGAGGAAGCCGGAGGTGCTGCCGCGCTCGCAGTTCGCGGATCCGGGCGACGAGGATCTGGCGGCGATCCGTGAGCTGCGGGACGAGGGTCACGCCGCCCTGCGGACACCGCGGCAGCTTGCGCGCTTCCTCTGCGGTCTCAGCAGCCCGGCGGCGACGCGGGCGCGGCTGTCGCGGCACGATGCGTTCGGCTTGCTGGAGAGGATTCCCTTCGAGCGGGTGCTGGCGCTGGTGGAAGGTTGAACTTCCGGAGCATCGACATTCCTGTCGATCAACTAGTGATCGAGATCTGAGGTCAGGGCGCCTGCCATACGATCAACCCGCAACCAGTTGCGGAGACAAGGGCACCGGCTGCAAGGGTCCAAAGCGTTCTTCGCTCATCCATTTCGCTCACGACGATGGCGGCGATGAAGGTGACAACCGCGCCCAGTCCGAGGCCGACCGGAACGGCGTTCGCGTGGTAGTGACCCCAGCCGGAGTAGCGATCCGTGTAGATGAAGCCGCCGATGGTCGCGGTCGTGAAAATGATACCGTAGAGCAACGGGGGGATCCATCGTGGGTATCGCATGCACGGCGATGATGACGGTTCGATCGGTGAGCCGCAAGCAGTCGGGGGGCCTGAAGATCGACAGGAATGTCGATGCACCGGAATGTCAGACAGTGTCTGAGATCCTTTCGTTCGCCTCCGGATGGAACCGGCGCTTGAGGGCGAAGGCGACGTGGACGAGGCCGATGAGGGCCGGGACTTCGATCAAGGGCCCGACGACCGCGGCGAAGGCGACGCCGGACTGAATGCCGAACACCGAAATGGCCACGGCGATCGCCAGTTCGAAATTGTTGCCCGCCGAGGTGAAGGCGACGCTCGCCGTCCGCGGGTAGTCGGCTCCGAACTTCGCCGCCATGACGAAGCTCACGAGAAACATCACCGCGAAGTAGATCACCAGCGGAATGGCGATCCGCAGCACGTCGAGCGGGAGTTCGACGATGGCGTCGCCCTTGTAGGTGAACATCACCACGATGGTGAAGAGCAGGGCGATCAGGGTCAGCGGGGAGATGCGGGGAATGAACTTTTCCTCGTACCACTCGACGCCCTTCCACAGGGTCATCGCGAAGCGGGTGATCATGCCGGCGAAGAAGGGGATGCCGAGGTAGATCATCACCGAGACGAAGATGTCGCTCATGGCGATGTCGATCACCACACCCTCGAGTCCGACGAGGGGCGGCAGGACGGTGATGAAGAGCCAGGCGTAGGCGCCGTAGAAGACGATCTGGGCGATGCTGTTGAGGGCGACCAGTCCGGCGGCATACTCGGACGAGCCCTTGGCGAGATCGTTCCAGACCAGCACCATGGCGATGCAGCGGGCGAGGCCGACAAGGATGAGCCCGACCATGTATTGCGGCTCGTCGTGCAGGAGAAGGATGGCCAGGACCCACATCAGCACCGGGCCGATGATCCAGTTCTGGACCAGCGAGAGGCCGAGGATGCGCGGGTTGGCGAAGATCCGGGGGAGTTCGCCGTAGCGGACCTTGGCCAGCGGCGGATACATCATCACGATCAGGCCGATGGCCAGCGGCACATTGGTGGTGCCGATCGTGAAAGGTGCGAAGAAGGCCTCGGGGTCGTCGATGAGGAAGCGGCCGACGAGGATTCCGACGGCCATGGCGGCGAAGATCCAGACCGTGAGGTAACGGTCGAGGAACGACATGCGGGCGGCGACGTGTTCGGACATGGGGGGGCTTCTGACAGTGGCATGACCGTCCCGGTCATGAGCGGGAAAGGCGATTGATGATGGAGAAGATCGCCGAGGTGGAAGGTGCTTCGGGCTTGTTCGTTCATGACCGGGACGGTCATGCCACTGTTCGAGCAGTGATCATTTGATCTGGTCCAGCCGTCCGTCGGCGTAGGCGGTGAAGACGCGCAGGATTTCGTCGCGCACGCGGCGGAAGACGGCCATCTGCTCGTCCTCGCCGCCCCCGGCATGGGCGGGGTCGTCGAAGGGGTAGTGGTGACGGTTCACCTGACCGGGAAAGGTCGGGCAGGCCTGGTCGGCGTTGCCACAGACGGTGATGACGGTTTCCACCTCGCGGCCGAGAAAGGTGTCGAGGTGCTTCGAGGTGTGGTGCGAGATGTCGATGCCGATTTCTTCGAGCGCCCGGATCGCGAGCGGGTGGACGTAGCCGGCGGGATTCGAGCCGGCGGAGGCGACCTCGAAGCCGGGTCCGAGCGCCCTTTGCAGGATGCCTTCGGCCATGTGGGAGCGGCAGGAGTTTCCGGTGCAGAGGATGAGAATCACTTCGTGATGGGGATTGGGGTCAGCAGCAGCCCGTCGCAGGATTGCAGACCTGTTGGCCGGGAATGGCGGGAAGCGAGAAATCGGGGAGGCAGATGTCCTTGGCCAGGCAGTCGGTATGCTTGAGCTCGGTGTGGAACAAAAGCTCGCCGTCGAGCACCTCGCAGCGGGTGAGCGGGAGCTGGGTCAGCACCGGCGCCTCGCACTCGATTTCCACGGGAAGTCCCGTGCTTGGCAGGAGTCCGTCGGCGCGGTCGAAGATGGCGAGAAGCTTGGATGCCTTGAGCCGGTGATCGGTGTCGTCCGCGACCCACACCTGGAGCAGGCAACCGCCGGTCGTGTGGCGCTTGCCGCCGCAGTCGAGGAAGGTCCTCGTGAGATGTCCGACTTCCGTGATGTGGAAATGAGCCGGCACCGCCGTCCCGTCGGGGAGCCGGAAGCGGACCCGGTGATCGGGATGGTCGCGAAGAAGTTCGAGGAATTCGGAGACGGTCATGGTTCAGCAGCAGTTGGAGTCGTCGCCCGCGAGGGCGTCGATGCAGTGGAGAAATGTCGGCAGGCAGTCGCAGGCGAGCCGGTAGCGGACCTGCTGGCCGTGCTTCTCGCAGTCAACCCAGCCGGCCTTGCGCATCAGGGTGAGGTGCTTGGAGACCGTCGAAATGTCGCCGCCGACGATCGCCTGGAGTTCGGTCACGCAGCGTTCACCGGAAGCGAGGGCCTGGGCGATCTCCAGTCGGGCCGGGTGGGCGAGAGCCTTGATGATCCGCACCCGGTGGTCGGTGGTCAGTACGCTCATTACTTGGCGAAATTGCCAAACTTGGCAATTTTGTCAAATACGAAGACTGTGCTGACAACCTTGGGCAGGGCCGGACCCTCATGCGGAGCCGGGGTTTTCGGGGTGAGCAGAAATTGGAATTGCATGTTTCGCTAAAAGACGAATAGTTGT
>CALGOH010000122.1 GCA_937957985.1 uncultured Verrucomicrobiae bacterium | reverse complement strand
CTCCGTCCCTTGCTGCGCACCGAGGTCGCCGTCGACATGGGAAACTGCCTGATCCGGCGCAAGGCGATCGAACGCGCCGGCGGACTCGACGAATCCCTCTGCGCCTACAACGACTTCGAACTGCACATCCGGCTCGCCCGCTTCGCCCGCTACCACTCGATCCCCGATGTGCTCATGGACTACCTCGTGCACGGCGACCAGATCACCGGCAACTCGCTGCTGAGGGGCCGCGGCCTGCTGCGGATCGTCAAGCGTCACCGAGTGCTGTTCGAGGAGGCGGATGCGCTCGAGATCATCATGCTGCGGGTCCTCGGACACGCCAACCATGCGCCGGGACCGGGTGGCTACGGCCTCGCGATCCGGGCCTTCGCCCTGGCTCCGGCGAGCTGCCTGCGGGCACTGAGCGCCAAGGTCTTGCACCGCTGAACGACCTGCGATCGCCACCCGACTTCCCCCTTGCGGCGGCGGCCCGGCTCCCCTAGCCTCCGCGGGCCATGTCATCCGCCCGCGGTATGCTTCCGTCCCTGCTCGCCGCCGCCATTCTTGCGGCGGCCGCGGGCATCGCGCCGGCCCCCGCCCAGCAACCGCTCCCCGCCGAGCCGGCCCGCTTCGATCCCTCGGAAGTCTATTTCCAGGGCTGGCTGCTCACCCGCGATGCGGAGAAGCTGGCCAACGACGGCAAGTTCAACGAGTCGCTCGAGAAGCTCCGCCGCGCCCAGCAGCTCTTCGACACGGTCGCGCGGACCTTCCCCGAGTGGAAAGAGGAAATGGTCGCGGGTCGGCGCAAGAAGACCTTCGATGCGATCGCCCAGGTCCGTCCGCGGGCGCTCAAGCAGCAGGAGGACAAGCAGCGCGCGATCGCCGAGCTCGAAGGCGGCGTGCGGCGGGAGGGCATCGTCCAGTCCGATCCGCCGAAGCCGCTCGACACCCACATCCCCGCCGCCCCGGTCCGCCCGACCCGGCCGGTCGAGACGCTCGAGTCGCGCCGCATCGCCGAACTCGAGCGCAGCGTCGCGCAGCTCGAGCAGCGCGCCCGCGCCGCCGAGGCGAAGGTCCGCGAGACCGAGCAGAAGGCCCGCGCCGCCGAGGAGCGGACCCGCGCCACCCAGCAGGATCGCGACACCGAACGCGCCAACCAGGAGAAGATGCGCGACATCGCGGTGGCCGAGCTTCACCAGGCCCGCACCGAGCTCGACCGCCTCCGGCGCGAGGTCGCCGAAGGACCGGTGCAGGAGGAAATCGACGCCCTCGCCCGCCGCATCAACGGCCTCGAGGAGGAGAAGGACGTGATGGGCCGCGCACTGGAACAGAGCCGGACCGAAACCCGCGAGGCCCGCGCCCAGGTCGAGGCCCTCAACCAGGAACGCGGCCGGCTGATGAAGCAGGTCGCCGACCTCCGCCAGCAGGTCGCCGACGCCGGGGGCAAGCTCGAGATCGAACGCGAGGCCGCGAACGAGGTCGTCGCCGGCCAGCTCAAGCAGATCCAGCAGCTCCAGGCCCAGCTTCGCGCCAAGGACGACAAGCTCGCCGAGGCCAACCAGCGCATCAGCTCGCTCGAAACCGAGCTCGCCGAAGTCCGCGCGTCGTTCGACGACCTCAAGCAGGAGCGCGACGAACTCCTGCGCGAGCGCGACCAGATGGCCGCGCTGCTCAAGCTCAACGAGGCCGGACAACTGCAGGAGGTGATCGACCAGAACATGGCGCTCGACCGCCAGCTCCGCGAGGCCCGGGAGAACTACGAGGCGCTGAAGGAGGACAACGACGCGACCAAGAACGACCTGCTCGAGGCGCTGCGCGACCTCGCGATCAGCAAGATGCGCATCCAGGAATTCCGCCGCGAGAAGAACGAGCAACAGCAGCGCATCGAGGAACTCCAGCAACGCCTGCGGTCCGAGGAACAGATGCTCGAGCAGGGCTCCGGCGACCCGGCCGAGGTCGCGATGCTGCGCGGCATCATCCAGCGCCAGCTCAAGATCCAGGAAAAGCGCGCCGAGGCGCGCGAGATGCTGCTCGCCACCCTCGGCGACAAGGCCCGCGAGGACGAGCAGATCCGCCGCGCGGTGCAGATCTTCCACGGCGCCGAACTCAACCTCAGCCCCGAGGAGCTGCGCGTCATCGACGGCAAGGTCGTCGATGACGTGATCATCTCGCCCTACGCGCGGCCGCGCTCCGAGGTCGAGCGCAGCATGGCCGATCTCGACCGCCAGCTCGAACCCTACCGCCAGGCCGGCATCCGCGCCTACCGGAAGGACCGCCTGCGCGCCGCCCGCGAGGCTTTTGAAATGATCGTCGAGCGCCACCCGGGCGACGACGGCGCCATGTGCATGCTCGGCCTCGTCGAGTACAAGCTCGATGAGCCGGAGGCCGCCGCCGACATGTTCCGCCGCGCCTCGGAACTCGGCGAGAGCAACCCCTACGCCTACCGCATGCTCGGCCACATCCTCAGCTCCCGGCTCGATGACCAGCCGGAGGCGATCGTCTCGCTGGAGCGGGCCATCGAGCTGGCGCCGACCAACGCCGAGGGCCACATGCTTCTCGGCAACGCCCGCTTCCGCAACGGCGACCTCGAAGCCGCCGAGGAGGCCTTCCGCACGACGCTGGCCTGCGAGCCCACCCACGCCGAGGCGCACTACAACCTCGCCATCCTCTGCGACCGCACCGGGCGCCTCAAGGACGGCCGCAGGCACTACGACCTCGCCCTCGAGAACGGCGCCCCGCCCAATCCCGAGCTGGCCCAGCGACTCGAGCGGAACTGATGCCGCTTTGACTTTGACTTTCCCGGCGGCGCCGCCCATCTCCCCGCCGTGCCCGGAAAAAGCTCCAAGGTCCGGATCTTCGAGGATCGAGAAACCGCCTGCCGCACCCTCGCCGGTGAACTCGCCGGGCTGATCGCCACCGTCAACGCCTCGGGCCGCGACGCCGTGCTCGGCCTCGCCACCGGCAACACCCCCGTCCCGCTCTACCGGGAACTCGTCCGGCTCCACCGCGAGGAGGGACTTTCCTTCGCCCGCGTCGTCACCTTCAACCTCGACGAATACCTCGGCCTCCCCCGCGAGCACCCGGAGAGCTACTGGACCTTCATGCACCGGCAGCTTTTCGACCACGTCGACATCGCCCCGGAAAACATCCACATCCCCGCCGGGCAGCCCGATGACGTCGGGACCCACTGCGCGGAATACGAGCAGGCCATCCGCGACGCCGGCGGCATCGACTTCCAGTTGCTGGGCATCGGGCGCACCGGCCACATCGGTTTCAATGAACCCGGTTCGCCGCGCGACAGCCGCACCCGCCGCATCGAGCTCGATCCCGTGACCCGCGAGGACGCGGCGGATGCCTTCGGCGGACTCGACCAGGTTCCCACCCACGCCATCACCATGGGCTGCGGCACCATCCTCGAAGCCCGCCGTCTCGGCCTGCTCGCCTTCGGCGAAAGGAAGGCCGCGATCGTGCGCGAGGCGATCGAGGGACCCATCACCGCCGAGGTCAGCGCGTCCTTCCTCCAGGAACATCCCGACGCCGCCTTCTTCCTCGACCGCGAGGCGGCGGGGCACCTCGGATAGGTCGTCCTTCCTGCCGCCGGCACGACCGTCCGGTCACCCAAGGAGCGCGGGCGTCCCGCCCGTACCCCGACCGCACGACCGGGACGGTCACGCCACCGGCAGGAAAGACCCACGTGGTCCAGTCATCACCCGGTTCCGAGGTTCACGAAATTTCACATCGCCCGCCCACCCCTTGCAGGTATGCTCCGGATGTGGGTGACGATTTGAAAGCGCACGATCCCGCCGCCTCCCGGAGGATCCGCCGGAAAGGCGCCGATGCCGCCAGAATCGCCGGATTCGCGAGGAAGTTCGGATTCAACCCGTTCAGCCCGTCGCTGCGCCATCACGCGCCGCTGACCCTCTGGGACCTCGAGCGGCTCAAGGCCGGATACACCCGCAGCGGCTTCAACCCCGAAGAGGCGGCCGTCTATCTGCGCATCATCGGCCATCACGCCCAGGAGCACGCCTTCCGGCCCGGCAAATACCGCTTCAAGACCACGCCCGGAAGACCCCATCCCGACGAACTCAAGATCACCCTCACCGGCAACCACGTTCCCGACACCATGCGCCGCGCCGCCGAATGGAGCGCCGAAAGGCACGGATTCAGGAAACCGGAGGAAAGGCCGGGACCGTTCCGCCCGAAACTACCATGAACCTCGTAGATAAAGACTCCGAATGTATGAGTTTTGGGACCGGTACCATTCCAACACCCGTCCGGAGCAGGCGGACGAGCCCGTGAGGGGC
>CALGOH010000121.1 GCA_937957985.1 uncultured Verrucomicrobiae bacterium | reverse complement strand
AATCTTCGACAAGCTCAGTGAGTCGTTTTCTTGAGTGAATTTAGAGCGCAGGACAGTAGAAGGTGACGATGTCGCCGAATTCGATCCGCTCGAGAGCTTCCGGCGACACCCGGCCTCCCTCATGGGCCCCGACTTCGGCAAGGGCGACGGGCGTTCCCTTCACGGCGACCTTGCTGCGTATCTCGGCCCGGGGCGAGGCCTCGAGCAGCGAGAAGGGCAGGCGTCCACGGTGCATCCCATCGCCGGCGCAAGAGACCAGCAAGAGGACGCCCAATGTCAGGGCGGCGCGGTGTCGGGATTCGCGGGAGGTCATCCGCGAGTGGTATCACGGTTGATGGATTCGGAGGAATCGAAGGTTTTTGTATCAACATCGATCAGCTCGATGCCGGACGGGCGGGCGGCAGACTCCCTGGAGCACGACGTGCCGAACCGGCGGGCCGGGATGATCTGGCCGACTTTTACACAGGCTTAACGCAATCGGGGTGTTTCGACATACGCGGCTAACAAGCGTGCGGTTCGATGGGCGACAACGAGGGGGCCCGATTCCCCGAATAGCGAAAGGAGAACGACATGAAAACACACGCTCTGAAACTGATCTTCGCCGCCACGATCGTGACTCCGGCACTGGCGCAGCAGCGCGGAGACCGTCAGCCGCCGATGGTGCCGCTGCCGCCGCGCCATCACGCCGAGCCGGATGAACCGCCGCCGTCTCCCGGGCCGGTTGATGGACCCGGGGGTGCGATCGAGTTTCCCGCCGAGTTCCGTCGTATCGATGGCTACGGCAACCACCTCGCGGTGCCCGAGCTCGGCATGCCCGGACGACCGATGCGCCGGCTGTTTTCAAATGACTACGCGGATGGGGCGGGCGAGCCCTCCGGAGCGGACCGGCCCGCGGCGCGGGCGATCAGCAATGCGGTGGCGGCGCAGGAGGGAACCATCGAGAACCGCCGCGGCGCGTCCGACTTCCTGTGGCAGTGGGGGCAGTTTCTCGATCACGATCTCGACGAGACGCCGGTGGCCGATCCCGGGGAGCCCTTCGACATCGTGGTGCCGCCGGGGGATCCGTGGTTCGATCCTTATGGCACCGGCGAGGTGGTCATCGCGATGAACCGGTCCCACGGTGAAATCGTCGCCGGCGTGCGGCAGCAGATCAACGAGATCACCGCGTTCATCGATGCTTCCAATGTCTATGGCTCGGACGAAGAACGGGCCTACGCGCTGCGCAAGCTCGACGGCAGCGGCGAGCTGAAGACGAGCGACTCCGGGCACGGACCGCTGCTGCCCTACAACGAGGGCGGCTTCGCCAATGCGCCGGACAGCTCGGCGGACTGGTTCCTGGCGGGCGACGTGCGGGCCAACGAGCAGGCCGGCCTGATGGCGATGCACACGCTCTTCGTGCGCGAGCACAACCACTGGGCGAGGGAGATGAGACGGGCGAATCCCGGGCTCTCCGAGGACGACCTCTACGAGTTCGCCCGGATGATCGTGGGCGCGGAGATCCAGCACATCAGCTACACCGCGTTCCTGCCCCTGCTGTTGGGAGCCGACGCCATTCCGCCCTATCGCGGGTTCCGGGATGAGGTGGATCCCACCATCGCGAATGAGTTCGCGACCGCGGCCTACCGGCTCGGTCACAGCCTGCTGCCGGAGATCATCCGCAGGATCGGTCCGGACGGGACGACGATCGAGGCCGGCGACCTGCCGCTCGCGGACGCCTTCTTCAGGCCTTCGCTGATCGAGGAGGAAGGCATCGATTCCATCCTGCGCGGGCTCGCCTCGCAACGCTGCTCGGAACTCGACGGGATGCTGGTCGATGGCGTGCGCAACTTCCTCTTCGGCCCGCCCGGGGCCGGCGGCTTCGACCTCGCCTCGCTGAACATCCAGCGGGGCCGGGACCACGGGCTGCCGTCCTATAACGCGGTGCGGCGTCTGGTCGGACTCCGCCCTGCGCGGGACTGGCGCGACATCAGTCCGGATCCCCAAGTCCGGCAGCGGCTGGCGTCGGTTTACGACTCGGTCGACGACATCGACCTGTGGGTCGGCGGCTTGTGCGAGCCGCACGTGCCCGGCGCGATGGTCGGCCCGGTCTTCCACCGCATCCTGGTCGAGCAGTTCATCCGTCTGCGGGACGGCGACCGGTTCTGGTATGAGCAGGCTCTGCCGCTGCCGATTCTCGAGACGGTCCGCGAGCAGACGCTGTCGAGGGTGATCCGCCGCAACACGGCGATCGGCGACGAGCTGCCGGACAACGTGTTTCTGGTCGAAGGCGCCGAGCCGCCACGACCTCCGCGACGCCGGCGCTGAAGGCTGTCTGTGCAGAGAGAAAACAGGCTATCCCAGGCGGGTGGTCGTGCCGCCCCCAGGCCGTCGGCTACTTCGCCGCCACCACCAGCGCGGCCAGCAGGATGACCAGGACCGAGATCAGCGCGTTGCCGGCGATCAGACCGGAGGCGACGGGGACGCTGTAGGTGTCCGCCTGTTCCTGTCGCCGGCGCCTCCACCACCACACGAGGAAGGCTCCGAGGAACATCATGATCGAGTTGTTCGCCGGCACGACGCCGGCGACCGCCAGGCCGATGGGCGAAGGCAGCCAGAAGGCGACCTTCTTCGGGCAGTACTTCTGCATGACCGTGATGATCACGCCGATGGCCATGCCGATGGCCATGCCCCATTTCGCCGAATCGGGAAGCGTCGCAAACCCGCGCTCGAGCAGCTCCGCCACGCCCTTCCAGACCAGCGCGGCCGGCGCGGGCAGCTCGTCGGAACCGAGCAGCAGGTTGCCCTCGGCGTCGGTCTGCCGGATCAGCACCTGGAAGACGGGCACGCAGGCGATCACCCCGGCGAAGGTGCCGAAGAACTGCGCGATCGTCTGTTTCCTCGCGTTGCCGCCGAGGATGTAGCCCGCCTTGAGGTCCTGCAGCAGCTCCGAGGAATGGGTGGCGGCACCGGCGGTGATCGAGGCCGTCATCAGGTTCGTCTGCAGCGGGCTGACGGCGGTGCTGTGCGGGATCGCGGCCACCGAAAGCTGGGTGATCTTGCCCATGGCGCCGACCGGATTGACGTCGGTCTCGCCGGTCGCGCGGGCGGCGACGATGGCCAGCAGGAAGGTGAGCAGGACGGCGAAGACGCCCATGTGGTAGTCGATGCCGAAGATGGTCTTGGCCAGGATGACGCTCAGCAGCCCGGCCGAGCCGGTGCCGACCCAGAACCACCAGGCCGGCGTCTCGATGTCGGCCAGCGCGTCGAACTCTCCGCCGGCGCCCGCTGAATCCCTGAATCCGAGAACCTTTTGCCGCGCCCTGCGTATCTCCTCATGAGACGCCGGCGTGCTGACGACGCGACAGGGCACGCCGGACTGCCTCTCCTTCTCCTCCCGTCCCGCCCCGGATCGTTCCCCGGGGCGGTACACTTTTTGGCCATGACCTCCCGCTCACGCTCCGCCCGGATCTCCGTCGTCCTCGTCTCCCCCGAGATCCCCCAGAATACCGG
>CALGOH010000120.1 GCA_937957985.1 uncultured Verrucomicrobiae bacterium | reverse complement strand
TTCGACAAGCTCAGTGAGTCGTTTTCTTGAGTGAATTTAGAGCGCAGGACACTAGGTTGTTGCCGAGAAGCTGGATCTTCACCGACTTGCCGTTGACCGTGGACGGCAGGGTCCACGCGAAGGAGTCACCGACATTTCCCGAGGTGGTGAAAAAGTCATCGCCCGCGACCTCCGCGCCGAGGTCATCGAGGACCGAAAGGCGGAAGTTCGACAGCCGGTCCTGTGATCCGCTGTTGTTGAAAAGGACGATCTCGCTGATCTCCCCGACCGCGGGAAGATCGACCTGAAGCCAGGAGTTCGGCTGGTCGGTCGTGCGGGTGTTCTGATTCCAAGGGGCGCTGGTCACGCCGTCGATGGCCCGGTCCGCGGTCAGCCCCCACTGGGTCGAGGACTGGCTGGCCGTGGCTCCGTTGACCGCGAGGGCCAGATTGGCGTCGCGGCCCTGCCAGGCGATCGCCAGATGTCCGTTGGCGGACTCGCTCATGACGTGGGCCTCGATGTGGTAGGTGGTGTTGCCGTTCAGGGCGATCGGCTCGGACTTCTGGGTGGTGAACTTGTCCCACTCGCCGCTCGCCGTGGTTCCGAGATGGCTGGCGATCAGCTGCTTGGTGAAGCGGGTCCCATCCTCGGAGATCCACAGCGCGACGTTGTCCGCGCCGTTGACCCAGAAGGTGTAGGTATCGTCGGCGGGCGGCGTGAGGGTTCCGCGAAGCCGGGTGCCGGAATTGGCGGGCAGACCGGTCACACTGGCATCGGTCACGGTTTGGTTGATGTCAGGCGCACCGGCGGAAATGCCATCCTCCCGCAGGATGAGGAGGGACTTGCCCGGATTGAGATTGGTCCAGGTCTCGGCGGTCAAACCAGGTTGTTGACCCAGGGCAGGCAGGGAAAGAAGCGCGGGCGCGAGCAGCGCGGGAAGCAGGTGGCGGAGCGTCATGGCGGCGGAGCGGTGAATGGATTCTTAGAAGGCGATCAGTTCGGGAGCGTCGGGATTGGAGACACGTTTGCGGATCGACCGCAGGGCCGGGTCGGCCGCCTGGGCGAGGCGTGAGCTTTCATCGGCCAGCTCCTCGAGATGAGAGCAGTCGGACTCGATGCCGTGGCGACCGATGCAAGCGATGGCCGCCTTGCGCACGGGAATCGGCTGGTCGGCGCCGGCAGCGAGCCTGCGCGCCAGTGAAAGGGATTTCGTGCCGGCGGCGTGAAGCGCGGTCACCCGGACATCGACAGGACGCTGGTCATCGGCGGCGAGCGCAAGGGCTTGATCAATCGTCTCGACACTCGCCGGGCCGTCTCCCCACCCGGTGAGCAGGGCGACCGCTAGACCCGCGACCTCACCGTCGGGAGCTGCCGCGAGATCCTTCAGATCGGATTCGACTCCGGCGGCGAGTTCACCGGTGAGCCGCCCTCCGGTCCGCTGAAGCTCGAGGTGCTGCAGGGCGTAGAGACGCATCGTCCGCTCGGGCGCGTTGAGTGCCAGGTCTTTGAGGAGTTTCGTGAACGTTTCCTGGTCGGTTCCGTACTGCAGGTTGTTGAAGGCGGAATTGAAGATCCAGAAGCGGAAGCCTGAATCCCATTCCGGGTGGCCGCCGTCCTTCAGCATCCCGAGCAACCATTCCTCATGGTCGGGCGCGAGGGGAAGACGCCGACGCGCCTGCCCGTCGAGCCAGGCGATGGCGAGTTCGCGGGTCACCTCGTCGCCACCGGTGTCGGTGACATGGCGGAGGAGCGAAAACGAGGGCTGCGGATCGTCGAGGTCCAGCCCGGGATAGGTCTGGGCGAGGGTTGGCTCAGGCTTCTCGACCGTGGCTTCCCGGGGCCGGTGCCTGAGAATCACGACCGTACCCGCCACGAGCAACAGGATTCCTCCGACGAGGATGCCGCGGCGTGCTTTGCCAAGGTGCGGCTTCATGATTCGGCGCCCCTTTCCAACATCTCGGCGGGTGCTTCGACCTTGAGGAAGATCGCGAGCACCTGATCGCGGCGATCCGGGCTGTCGGTCCGCACCTGAAGGACGTGATGCCCCGGCGGGACGGCGGCCCGGGGTGTCATCGTCAGCCGGTAATGGCATCCCTCGGTCACCACTTCCTGCTCCAGCTTGAAGTGCTTTTCATCCACGCCGACCAGCCCGGTGATCTGGAAGTCGGCCTTCGTGCCAGCCTCGATCTCAATGACTTTCGGCGAGCGGTCGCCGGCCTCCCAAACCAGATCGCGGATCGAGAGCTCTACCGTCGAAGGGATCGTGACCTCGGCGACCAACTCAACGGGGTGCTCGATCCCCACGAAGCGCACGTGCAGCGACTTGCGAACGAGCCCGCGATAGGGACCCGGCGTGAACTTCGCCCGGATCGCCCCCGTCTCGCCCGGGGCAATCTCGACCTCCTCCACGGCACCGGCCAGGCATCCGCAGCCCTGCTCGTAGCGCTCGACGACCAGCGGGATGTCGCTGGCGTTCCGGCACTTCCACTGGAGCGGTTCGTCCACGGCATCCGGTTGGACGGTCAGCCGCACGACCGTTGACTCGAAAACCACCCCGGACGCCGCCGACGGCCCCGCCAGCGCGAACATCGCACCGACCGCCACCCCGAGGACTCCCGCCCTCAACGCGCGCCCCCTTTCCCTAACAACCTCCGCCGACCGCCGACCGCCGAGAGGGCGGTTCGAAGCGGCTGTTCGCGGAACATCATTCCAAAAGACAAGATGATCCACCGTTAGAATGACACATCACTTCAACGCAAGCCTAAAAGCGATCAAGTGTTGATTCATTCCGTGTCATCTTCGTCACGTCTCCGGAATCTCCCTTGGCATCCGTCATCGCGGCATCAATGCCTCCACCCATGGCAGGAAAACCAGGACACCGGAATCTCCACGGCATGCGCGGCAGGACCAAAGGCGGACGCGCTGCGCCGCCGACTGCCCCCACCCACGGCATCACCGCCCAGGTCGAGCACTTCCTCGACCGGCTCGCCGCCCTCAACCGCTCCGCGGCCACCATCGACACCCACCGCTGGGCGCTGCGGCAGTTCAGCCAATGGGCCGCCGAGCGCCAGTTCCACGACCCCTCCGCCCTTACCCGCGCCCATCTCGAAGACTACCAACTTTTCCTTCACCGCTACCGCAGCCCGCGCACCGGCGAGCCGCTCGTCATCAACACCCAGCTCGCCCGCCTCGGCTGCGTCCGCCGCTTCTTCGCCCGCCTCTGCCGCGACGGTGTCATCCCCGCCAACCCCGCCGCCGACCTCGACCTGCCCCGCAAGCAGGCCCGCCGCCTCCCCAAAACCCTCGCGCCCGCCGAAATCGAGCGCCTCCTCGCCCGGCCCGACATCACCAGCCCCTTCGGTCTTCGTGACCGCGCCATCCTCGAACTCTTCTACGCCACCGGCTTGCGCCGCGCCGAAATGACCGGCCTCGACCACGGCGACTACGACCCGCACGCCCGCACCCTGCACGTCCGCAAAGGGAAATTCGGCAAGGCCCGCCTGCTGCCCGTCGGCGAGCGCGCCGCCGCCTGGCTCGATCTTTTCCTGCGCGACGCCCGCCCGAACTTCGACCACCTCCCCGCCGAAACCGCCCTGTTTCTTAGCGGCTACGGCACCCGCATCACACCCGCCTACCTCGGCACCTGGCTCAAGAAGCTCATGCAGCGCTGCGGCATCGACAAGCCCGGCTCCTGCCACCTCTTCCGCCACAGCTGTGCCACCGACATGCACCGCGGCGGCGCGGACATCCGCTACGTGCAGGAAATGCTCGGCCACGAAAGAATGGAAACCACCCAGATCTACACCCACGTCCACATCGACGCCCTCCAGCAAATCCACGCCCGCTGCCACCCCCACGGCGGGCCGAACGGCGGGCCAGGACACGTGCCGACCTTTCCCGCCGCTCCGCCCGAGGGCGAAGAACCCGCCGAGTCCCCGCCGCCGCCCTACCCGCCACCAACCGAGCCAACCGAGCCAACCGAGCCGGACGCCGGGGCCGAATTGACTTCCCCCGACCGCTCCCGAGTGCTAACGCGTCCCCTCATGCTGGACATCCTTGAGAAGCGATCCAAGCCACCCGCCCCGCAGCGGGAGCGCGTCGCCGTCCCGGCATCGCAAACCGCGCCCGAGGACGATCCGCCCGCCGCCGGAGCCGCCAAAACCCCGCCCCGCCCGCCAAATCCGCCAAATCCGCCAGACGACGCCTCCTATCAGATAACGCTAACAGTCAATGACTTGACTCACGGATGTCACGCTGGCCAAGGCATGGATGTGACGTTCTACGGTTACCGTTGGTATGATCCGGTGACGGGCAGGTGGCCATCTAGGGATCCCATCGGGGAGAGAGGTGGGTTCAACCTGTATGGGTTCGTCTTCAATAGTCCGTTGAATGGCTTCGATGTTCTCGGCCTTTCTTGTGAGGAGGGAGACACAAAGGAGAAGGTGGAAGTTGCCATTGTGCCGCACTCAGACTTCGGGAACCCTAACGAAATGTTAGAGCTAGCAGAGGACACTCAAGGCCAACTTGAGATGTTGCAGGCCGTGCAGGAAGGAGCCGGAATTGGCAAGGCAGGGGCAGCAGGAATTAAGTATGGTTTGGAGTTGGCGGAGCTTGCTAGCTCGTCGCTCCAGAGCCTTGCCGGACAGGCCGGAAACGCCGGGAGAGAGGGCGGATCAGGGCTTGATCGCGCAATGGAGAAGCTGGCTCAACTCGCAAATAACGCCCTTAATGCTGACGGGGCTGCTGGATACAAGGGAGCGATGATTTGGGTTGAGGTTCAGTGCTGCGCCTGCGTGTGCAAGGATTATTTTTGGTTCAGTTACAATACTTGGGAATGCCGAGATCTCAAGCCACAGAAGTTTATTCCACACAGAAATGGGAAGATTTATCGGAAGGGGGATGAGTGGAGTTCTGCGCCACTTAATTACTTGGACCCATTCGCAGAACAAGGGCAGCCGAGAAATCGGAGTGATGGCGGATCTCCCATGCCTGGCTACAAAGTTACTGCGGGTCAGCTTGCTGAAGCGGTGTCGAGAGCCAAGGAGCAGTGTTACCGATCCCAAGATGAATAGATGGAGCTACATCATAGCATGCTGTGTGATCTCTTTGACCTTGTGTTGTTGCGACAATAAGGATCGTTATTTTGGATCGGAAGTGGATGGTTTGGAGAAACGACTCGAATCCAACGTCGAGGAGAATGCGGCGGCAGGCCGATGGACGCGATTGTTCTCGAAGCACAAGAAAAAGATTTCGAGGACCGGGTACCTTCCTCTTTCCTTTTCTGCTGTGGAATTTCTTCAAGCCGTGGAGAAGCCTGAGAAGAAGAACGCCGGAGAAGGTGAACTGCTGTTGACGTTGCTTTGGATTGGCGATAGCGACGTCGATTTTGAGGATGTCGTTTCGATCAGAGTGGGAGATTTGGTGGTTAGCCCAAGCAGTTATTCGGTCGAGGAGAGGTTCGATGCCACTGGGGTAGAGCTTGAGTTTTTGATTCCACAAATGAGACGCTTACTGGAGAATGATGCCCTAGGGAGAAAAGTCGAAATTCTAGTTAAAGATCGGGGTTCTTGGGTGGTTTTATTGGACGGGATTGGGCGTAACGCGTCGTTGCAGGAACTCCGAAAGGAATCAATGGTTGGAGATGAAGTGTTTTCGTTCGAGTGTGGCTTAGGCCGATGCGAAATGGACATTCGATGAAGTGGATAGTGTGGGATGGGGTCAGGGAAAGCGCCGGGATAAACCGGCTTGGAACAGTGAAGTGGCTAGGGTCGTGGCTAGGGTCGTGGCTAGGGTCAGTAGTACCAGAGCTTCGCAAGGGATTTTTTGAAGGTCGTTTTGAGGGCGTCAGGGAGCGGATCGATCCGGGCGGGCCGGTTCGACATGGCAGGTTCCAGGCGCGCGGGTCTCGGCCCGGGGCGGGTGCCCTCGGCGGGGAGGTAGCTGCTGGTGGCGAACACCGACCGCGTCGTCTCAGGACGACACTGTGCCCCCGTTGCCCGGCGGACTGGTAAGACGAGCCATCATGGCCGGCGAACTTGCGCGGGCGCCCGTGGCGAAGTACCTTTTGGCCGTGGTCCGTTCCCCGGCGTAGTACCACCGGGGTCGGATCGGGGGCGATCGGTGTGGTTGGCTTACTGACCCAAGCCGTCGCGTTCGCGCGGCGTCCCAAGATGAGCCATCCGATCGCCCCCTCTCCGCTTCGGGCTCCCGGCCACCGGGCGGGCGCCGCGACGCCGCCGGTTGTGGGGAAGGAGGTGTCTACGGGATGCGTAGTGGAAAGATGTCTTCATGATCCGCGGGGAAGGTGGATGCCGTGGAGTTCGCGCAGGGTGCGCCGCCAGAAGCCGACCGGGTTTTCCTCGTCGGTGATGAGGTCGAGACCACCGGGAACGGTCCGCCATTTGCGGGTGAG
>CALGOH010000119.1 GCA_937957985.1 uncultured Verrucomicrobiae bacterium | reverse complement strand
GTATGGTCCTTATCTCCTTCTTCGAATACGAGTCGAAGGTGCGGCTCACCACCTCGTTGAGGTGCTGCGCGGTGGCAAGGTCGGTGCCGAAGGGCTTCTCGACGATCACCCGCGACCAGCAGCCCTTCCGGCATTCGTTGAGGCCGGCCGTCTTGAGGTGATCGAGGATGTCGTCGAAGAACTCCGGCGCGCTGGCGATGTAGAACAGGCGGTTGCCCTTGCCGCCGCGTTCGCGATCGATCTCGTCGAGGCGCTCGGCGAGGCGCTGGTATCCGTCGGCATCGCCGAACTCGCTGCGGTGATAGTGGATGTTGCCGACGAAGCTCGACCAGATCGCCTCGTCGTGGCCGGTTCGGGAGACCTTGCGGTTGAGCTCCTCCAGGCCGGCGCGGAATTCCCCGTCGCTTTTGTCCCGGCGGGCGAAGCCTAGAATCTGCACGCCTGCCGGCAGATCGCCATCTCGGGCAGTGTTGTAGATCGCTGGAACCGGCTTGCGGTGGGTGAGGTCGCCGGTGGCGCCGAAAATGACCACCGTGCAAGGCTCCGCGGCATTGCGGGAAACGAGATGTTCACGAAAGGGATTGCTCATGCAGTGAAAAATATGGAGTGCGGAGGCTCGCCTCCGCTTTGGACCCGCCGAAAGAGAGCTCACCGCGGAGCCTGCCGGACCCATCAGATGTCTGTCATCCGGCTGCCAAGACTGTGGGTAGCTCGAAAGCGGAGGCAAGCCTCCGCACTCCAAAAACCAAAAAAGCGCCCGGGTCTCCCCGGACGCTTTCGCAAAGCGGCTGGCGACTCAGCGCGAGTAGAGCTCGACGATGAGCTGCTCGTTGACGAGCGGATCGATGTCGGAACGCTCGGGCACGCGCTCGACGGTGGCTTCCATCGACTCGCGGTCGAGGGTCAGCCAATCGACCAGCGGCACCGACTGGGTCAGGTCCATCATGCGCAGCGCGAGCTGCTGGGCCGAGGGCTTCGGTCCGATCTTGATCTTGTCGCCCGGCTTGACCTGGTAGCTCGGGATGTCGACCTGCTGGCCGTTGACGAGCACGTGGCCGTGATTGACGAGCTGGCGGGCCGCGGCGCGGGTGTTGGCGAAGCCGAGACGGTAGCAGACGTTGTCGAGACGGGTCTCGAGGAGCTGGAGCAGGATCTCGCCGGTCACGCCGCGACGGCGGGCGGCCTCCTCGTAGTATCCGCGGAACTGCTTCTCGAGGACGCCATACTGGAAGCGGAGCTTCTGCTTCTCGCCAAGCGCGATCGAGTAGTCGCTCTTCTTCTTGCGGCCGGCGCGGAGTCCGTGCTGGCCGGGCGGGAAATTGCGGCGCTCGAGCGCTTTCGAGGGACCGAAGAGGGCGACGCCGAAACGGCGGCTGATCTTGGTGCGGGGACCGGTGTAACGAGCCATGATTCAGGAAATCGTTCAGGGGATTAGACGCGGCGGGCCTTCTTGGGGCGGCAGCCGTTGTGCGGGATCGGAGTCACGTCCTTGATCGAAGTGATCTCCACGCCGAGGGCCTGCACGGCGCGCACGGCCGACTCGCGGCCGGAACCGGGACCCTTCACGCGGACCTCGGCTTCCTTGAGTCCGTGGCCCATCGCCTGGCGGCAGGCATCCTGCGAGACCACCTGCGCGGCGTAGGCCGTGCTCTTGCGCGAGCCCTTGAAGCCCATCTTGCCGGCGCTCGACCAGCCGATGGTGTTGCCGGCGGCGTCGGTGACGTTGACCAGGGTGTTGTTGAAGGTCGCCGTGACGTGGACGATCCCCTTCGAGATGTGCTTGGACTTCTTGGCCTTGTGGATCTTGACCTCGCCCTCCTCGGCACCGGCGATCTCGGCGAAGATGTCGCGCTTCTCCTCCTTCTTCGGAGCCGCGGCCTCCTCCCCGGCCTTCGGAGCCTCCCCGGCGGCCTTCTCTTCATTCGCGGGAGCCTTCTCCTCGGTAGCCGGTTCTTCGGCCTTCGGAGCGGGTGCGGGTGCCTGCTCGGCGGCAGCCGGCTTGTCCCCGGCTTCCTCGGCCGCAGGCGCGTCGTTCTTGGTCTCTTCGTCAGCCATGGTCGGTAAAATGGTTCGAAACTTACTTCTTCACGCCCACGGTCTTCCGCTTGCCCTTCCGGGTCCGGGCATTGGTGCGGGTTCGCTGGCCGCGCACGGGCAGGCCGCGCTTGTGGCGGATGCCGCGCACGCAGTTGATCGAGGCCAGGCGCTTCAATTGGGCCTGCTTCTCGCGGCGGAGGTCACCCTCGATGATGATGCCCTCGCTCTGGATCACCCCGCCGATCTTGACCAACTGGTCCTCGGTGAGCTGACCGGTGCGGATGTTCGGATCGATCCCCGCGTGATCGAGGATGCGCGAAGCGGTCGAGGTGCCGATGCCGTAAATGTAACGCAGAGAAGCCTCGATGCGCTTCTCGTTGGGGATTTCGATGCCGAAAATTCGTGCCATGGGACTCGTGGTTGAGCGAACTTCGCTCCGCGGGAGGTGGCGACGCGGAAGCGCGCACCCGAGCGGAGCGGGCGGGCTGTTTAGCAGAGGATCGGGGGGTGACAAGCGGGAAATGGAAATTTCGCCGGACTTTCTGGGCGTTCCCGCCGGCCCCGCCGATCGGACTCCTCGCCGCCCCGGAGGCCACCGAGCCCGCTCTAGCGGCTCGACAAAACAAGGCCCGCCTCTAGCGTCGCTTCCAAGCTGCATTCAACGCCATGGAAGACACCCTGACCGACGCCCCTCCGACACCCGCCTCCGAGCACCAACTGCCTCCCGACGATGTCGCGGCGATCGACGAACTCGGCAAAACCTACGCCGCCTTCAAGGCCGAGCTGGCCAAGGCCATCGTCGGTCAGGACGAGGTCATCGAAAAGCTCGCCATCTGCCTCTTCGCCCGCGGCCACGCCCTGCTCATGGGAGTTCCGGGCCTGGCCAAGACCCTGCTCGTTTCCTCGGTCGCCCAGACCTTCGACCTCACCTTCAACCGCATCCAGTTCACCCCCGACCTGATGCCCGCCGACATCACCGGCACCGACATCATCCAGGAAACCGGAGTCGGCGGCAAACGGGAGTTCGAGTTCGTGAAGGGTCCGGTCTTCGCCAACATCGTGCTGGCCGACGAAATCAACCGCGCCCCGGCCAAGACCCAGTCGGCCATGCTCGAGGCGATGCAGGAACTCAAGGTGACCGTCCTCGGCGAAACCTACGACCTCAAGCCGCCCTTCTTCGTGCTCGCCACCCAGAACCCCGTCGAGCAGGAAGGCACCTACCCGCTGCCTGAGGCGCAGCTCGACCGCTTCATGTTCCTCATCGAAGTCGACTATCCGAGCGCCTCGGAGGAAAAGGAGATCGCCCGCTCGACGACCGGCTCGGCCCGTCCTCAGCTCGACCACCTGCTCGATGGGGAGAAGGTCATGGCCTACCAGTCGCTGGTCCGCCGGGTCCCGGTGCCGGAACACCTCTACGACTACGCCGTGGCGATCGTGCGCAAGACCCGTCCGGGGCTTCCCGAGGCCCCGGACTGGGTGCGGGAACTCATCGCCTGGGGTGCGGGACCGCGCGCGGTCCAGTACCTCATCCTCGGAGCCAAGGCCCGCGCCGCCCTGCGGGGCCACTACATGGCCAGCCTCGAGGATGTCGAGGCCGTCGCCGCCTCGGTGCTCGGTCACCGGGTCATCACCAACTTCGCCGCGGAATCCCAGGGCATGACCTCCAAGAAGGTGGTCGAACGCCTCATCGAGGAGATGCGCAACTCGTGACGCGCCATGCCAATGCAGAAGCACATCGTCCGCAGGTTCGACTCGTTCGATGACATGCGTCTGGCGCACCTTCGGGACTGCCAGCGCCTATCAACGGACGAGATCAACGACATCGCCTGGCAGATGGTGATCGAATACCGTCAGATGTACGACATCCAGCCCCATGAACCCCGACTTCAAAGACATGTTACGTCTGTTAGGCGTTCATGATGTCCAATACCTGATCGTCGGGGGATACGCCGTGATTCGACACACACAACCACGATTCACCAAGGATCTCGACAGCTGGCTGAGGCTGGAACGCAGAAACGTGCAGAAAACCGCAAAAGCGTTCCGGGAGTTCGGCATCCCGCTGATCGAGGTGACCGAAGACGATCTTGCCAACGAGGGTCTTCAATACATGGTCGGGGTCTATCCCTCGGCGATTGACTTCCTTACCTCGGTTCAACCGCTCGACTTTGAAGAAGCCTGGTCCACTCGCGCCATATTTGAGACCTCCTCGGGACCCCTCAACTATCTTTCGATTTCCAATCTGATCCGCTCCAAGCGCCACTCCGGCCGGCTCCTGGATCTTGCCGACGTCGAAGAAATCCTGCGACTCCACCCCGACGCCGATCCCGACACATGAGCTATCCCTTCCTCGACCACGACCTGCTCTCCCGACTCGGGTCGCTGCCGGTCGAGAGCCGCATGCCGATGGTCGGCAACGTCGCCGGCAAACACCGGTCGCCCCACCGCGGATCGTCGGTCGAGTTCGCCGAGTACCGGAAATACGTGCCCGGCGACGATACCCGCCGCCTCGACTGGAAGGCCTTCGCCCGCTCGGACCGGTTCTACATCAAGGAATTCGAAGCCGACACCAACCTCCGCGCCTACTTCGTCGTCGATGCCTCCGGCTCGATGAACTTCGCCGGCCACGGCGAGAGCAAGGTCGAGTTCGCCCGCCGCATCGCCGCGTCGCTCGCCTACCTGCTCGTCAACCAGGGCGACGCCGCCGGCCTGTCGCTGTGCACCGAAACCCTCCACCTCGAAATCCCGCCAAGCCGCCGCGCCGCCCACCTGCAGCGGATCTTCGACACCCTCAGGAACCTCGAGCCGGAGGGTGAAACGGGGCTTGTCGACGCCCTCCACACCATCGCCGAGAAGATCGGGCAGCGCGCCTTCGTGGTCATCCTTTCGGACCTCTTCACCGAGCCGGAGAAACTGGCCGACGCCCTCCAGCACCTCCGCTACCGCAAGCACGACATCTCGGTATTCCACTTGATGGACCCGCAGGAGCTCAGCTTCGACTTCGAGCGACCGCACCGCTTCGTCGATCTGGAGGACAACACCGCACTGGTCGTCGAACCGGCCCTCGTGGCCGAGGAATACCACACCGCCCTCAACGACTTCATGAAGGCGGTCCGCGACAAGTGCCACGACGCCAATGCCGACTATCAACTCGTCCCCACCGACACCCCCCTCGAACCGCTGCTCCGCGAGTTTCTAACGGCACGGCTGCCGAAGGGCAAATGACCTGCTGACATGTACTTCCAGCAAACATGGATGCTCTGGGGGCTGCTTGCGGCCTCCATCCCGGTCATCATCCACCTGCTCAACCGCCGCCGCCACAAGACGGTGAAGTGGGCGGCGATGCAGTTCCTGCTCAAGGCGACCCGCGAGTCGCGCGGCAAGAAGCGGCTGCGACACATCCTCATCCTGATCTGCCGCACCCTGGGCATCGCCGCGCTGGTCGCCGCCGCCTCGCTGCCGCTCGTCGGGGGATTCTTCGGACTCGGGGCCGGAAGGCCCGACCTGGTCGTGCTCGTCCTCGACCGCTCGGCGAGCATGGAGAGCAAGCCGGAGAACGGTGGACTCTCGCGAAGGGCGCTCGCCATCGACCGGGTCGGCGACGCGATCTCCGACCTCAGCGGCACCCGGTTGGTGCTCATCGACAGCGCCTCGGGAACACCACAGGAGGTCCCCTCGCCCGACGTTCTGGCGGAACTTTCCTCGACCGCGGCGACCGACTCGGCGGCAGACCTTCCCGAACTCCTTTCCTCCGCCGCGGGATTCCTCGCCGAGACGTCCGGCCGGGCCGAAGTCTGGATCGCCTCCGACCTGCAGGTCTCCAACTGGTCGCCGGAGGACGACCGGTGGAACAAGGCCCGGGCATCTCTCGCGAACCTTCCCCAACCACCGCGCGTCCGGGTGCTCGCGCTTGGCGGGGAGAGCGCCTCCAACCAAGGCCTCCGGATCCTGGGATCGAGGAGAAACGGCGACCGGCTCGAACTCGACCTCGAGGTCGCACGCAACGGGGCGGCCCGCTCGCCCCTCAACCTCCCCCTCACCACCACGCTCAACGGAGCCCGATCAACCGACAGCCTGACCGTCACCGGCCAGCGCCTGCGCTTCGTCAAGACCCTGCCGACACCCGAAACCGACGAAAGCGGATACGGCTGGATGTCCATCCCGGGCGACGGCAACCCGCGCGACAATGTCGCCTACTTCGCCTACGGCCCCGCCCTGCCGGTCGCCTCGAAGGTGGTCGCCCCACCGGGCGAGGCGGCCGATTACCTGATGCTCGCGGCCGCTCCGCAGGGATTCGGCGGGCAGACCGCCTCCCTCATCGACCCGTCGTCCGTGCCGCCCTCTGTCGCCAAGGAAAGCGCGGCGGTCTTCTGGTCCACGGGTCTTCCAAAGGGCGCGACGGCCGACCAACTGGAGACCTTCGTCCGCGAGGGCGGGCAACTCGTGCTCTTCCCTCCCGCTTCCGACTCCGACACCGAGTTTCTCGGCATCTCCTGGTCGGAGGTCCAAAACGCCCCGGCCGACCAGTTCTTCATTCTCGACAGTTGGGACCGCGCCGATGGACTGCTGCGCGACGGTATCGACGGCACTCCGGTGCCCGCCGACCGGCTCCGCGCGGTGAAGCGCCGCATCCCGCAGGGGGAGTCGTCCATCCTCGCCCGCTGGGACGACACCGAGCCCTTCCTCGTCCGACGCATCGTCGGCAGGGGCACCGCCTGGTTCGTCGGCCCGCTGCCGGACTACACCTGGTCCAACCTCGGCGACGCCGACGTGCTCCTTCCGCTCGCCCAGAGGGCCGTGGTGCGCGGCGCGGAACGATTCGACAGCGGCTACCTCGTCGAAGTCGGCTCCCCCGACGCGACGCCCGGGCCGAATGAAACGCGGGAGCGGCTCGATCGTTACGACGATGCCACCGGAGCCCGGATCGACCACGTCGCCGGAGTGTATCGTTTCGGCGACCGCCTACGGGCCGTCAACCGCCCGCCCGAGGAAGACCTCGCGGGTCAGGTCGAGACCAACGCCGTCGCTCCCCTTTTCGACGGCCTGAACTTCTCGCTCTTCGAGGACCGCAGTGGCTCCGCCCAGGAAAACATCTCCCGCAGCGTCTGGCGGGCCTTCCTGATCGCCATGCTCTTCTTCCTCCTGGCCGAGGCCCTGCTCTGCCTGCCTAAACCCATGCCAAAAGTCGAAACCCCGACCGCCGGCCCTCAGACTCCCGGCCTCCGCTGAATTCCCGATCGCATGCACCTCCTCCTGAAGAACACCCTGATCGTCGTTATCGCGGCCGGAGTCCACTTCGGCCTGCTCTTCGGCTCGGCGATCGCGATCTTCATGTTCGGCAACCCCCTCCGATTTGGCCCAACAGAAGACGACCCGATCCCTCTCTGGGAGTCCGTCTTGAACGGCTTCACTGACGTTCTGTCCCAGCCCGGCTCCTACGTCTATGAGAACGTCCTCAACTATGGGGGAAACCACATGATCATCGCCGGCTTCAACTCCCTGCTCTGGGGGCTTGCACTCCTTCCGCTCGTCCGGTTCCTCCTCACGAAGCGCCGCCAGCGCATCGAAAACCGGATGCCCGCTCCCAATGACGCCTAGCTTCTTGTCCTTCACACTCTTCCAGAACCTGCATTTCTCCCCGACCCCGCTCACGCTGGTGATCGGCCTCGTGACGCTGGTCGCGATCGGGGCGCTGTGCCTGCTCACGTGGAGCCGCAGTCCGCACCGCGGACGCACCGGCGCGCTCGAACTGCTGCGCTTCCTGGTCGCCCTGCTGATCGTCCTGCTGCTCTGGAAACCCGAGTGGCGGACCATCATCAACCCCGAAAGCAAGCCCGCCATCGCGATCCTCACCGACGCCTCGGGATCGATGGAAACCCTCGACGCCGAACTGCCGGTCGCCGCCGATCCGGAGCAGCCGGTCGTCACCCGTTCGGAGTGGATCGACCAGGTCATCGACGACGAACTCCGCGCGACCCTCCGGGGCGACGGCCGCAATGAACTGCTCGAGCGCCGCATCGCGATCCCGCCCGACGACGAGTCCCAACTCGCCGGCACCGATCTTTCCGAGCCGATCACCAAGCTGCTGGACGATGGCGACAACCTCCGCGCCGTCGTGCTCTTCTCCGACGGCGACTACAACCTCGGCCAACCGCCGGTGGTCGCCTCGCAGAAGCTGCTGCAGCGCGGCGTCCCGCTGTTCACCGTGCCCGTCGGCAGCGAAAAGCGGCTGCCCGACCTCGACCTGCTCTCCGTCACCGCCCCGACCTACGGCATCGTCGGTGAAAAGGTCCAGATCCCCTTCACCATCCGCTCGTCGCTCGAGCGCGAGGTCCGCACCGTGGTCCGCCTGCGGGACGAAAACGGCCGCGAGCGCACCAAGGAGATCGTCCTGCCGCCCGGGGCCGAAACCTACGAGTCCATCCTCTGGCAGATCGACGCCGAGGGATCCGCCACGCTGGAGCTCAACATTCCCGTCGCCGAAGGCGAGCGCATCGAGGCGAACAACCGCCGCAAGTTCACCCTCTCCGGGCGTCCCGAATCGATCCGCGTGCTGGCGATCGAAACCCGGCCCCGCTGGGAATACCGCTACCTGCGCAACGCCCTCTCGCGCGACCCGGGCGTCGAGCTTTCCTGCCTGCTCTTCCACCCGCAGCTCGGCATGGGCGACGGCCCCGACTACATCCAGGAGTTCCCCTCCGAGCCCCAGGACCTCGCCCGCTACGACGTGATCATGCTCGGCGACGTCGGCACCGACCAGCTCACCCCGGAGCAGTGCGACATGATCGCCGGCCTCGTCGAGAACCAGGCCAGCGGCGTCGTCTTCCTTCCGGGTCCGCAGGGCAACCAGCGCAGCCTGCTCGACACCAAACTCGGCGAGCTCATGCCCGTCGTCCTCGATCCCGAGAATCCCGAGGGCATCGTCGACCAGGTGGCCTCGCCCCTGGAACTCACCGGCGAAGGCCGCGGGTCGCTGCTCACGCTGCTGGCCGACACCGAGGAGGGCAATCCCAACGTCTGGCGTTCGCTGCCCGGCTTCTACTGGCACTCCGCCGTCATCAAGGCCAAGGGCGGCGCCGAGGTGCTCGCCGTCCACGCCAACCGCCGCACGAATTTCGGCCCGACGCCCATCATCGTCACCAGCACCGCCGGCACCGGCAAGGTGCTCTACATGGGCATCGACTCCGCCTGGCGCTGGCGCCGCGGCGTCGAGGACAAGTACCACTACCGCTTCTGGGGCCAGGTCGCCCGCTGGATGTCGTACCAGCGCAACATGGCCGCCGGCCAGCGCATCCGCCTGTTTTTCGCCCCCGAGCGACCCGAGCCGGGAGACACCGTCACGCTCAACGCCAACGCCTTCGACCCCAACGGCGCGCCGCTCGAGGACGGGCGGGTCGCGGTCGACGCCACCCTGCCCGACGGCAGCACCCGCCGCGTGATGCTCGAGAAGAACAACAGCGCCTGGGGATCCTTCAGCGGCCGCATGCGCATCGATCAACCGGGCGAATGGACGCTCTCGGCCCGCATCGAGGGAGAGGAGGCCGAGGCGGTCGAAACCAAGCTGCTCGCCCAGGGGGTCGAACTCGAGAAGGTCGGCCAACCGGCTCGTCCCGACGTGCTCGAGGAAATGGCGCGCATCGCCCGCGGCCGCATGATCGAGCCGGCCAGCCTCGGCGACCTCGTCCGCGAGATCGCCGCCCTGCCCGAGCCGCGCCCCATCGAGAACCGCATCCCCCTCTGGTCCCAGTGGCTCACCGTCGCCCTCGTCGTCCTTCTCCTCGCCATCTTCTGGACCGGCCGCAAGCTGAACGGGATGTTCTGATCGGAGTGCTCACCACGGCATCGGAAACGCCCGCATGAAATCGTGCACGCGGTCGCGCAGGGCGTGGAGCGCTTCCTCGTTGCCGACGTTCGACAGGCCTTCGGCGATGAAGTCGGCGACCTGTTCGATGTCCTTCTCCTTCATCCCGCGGGTCGTCACCGCCGGCGTGCCGATGCGAATGCCGCTGGGCTTCATCGGGGTGCCGGTGTCGAAGGGGATCGCGTTCTTGTTGACGGTGATCCCCGCCTCGTCGAGCGCCTCCGACGCCTCGGCGCCGTTGAGTTCCTTGCAGCGCAGGTCGACCATCATCACGTGGTTGTCGCTGCCGCCCGAGACGATCCGGTAGCCGTGCCCGGTCAGCCGCGCGGCCATGGCCCGCGAGTTCGCCACCACCTGCTCCTGATAGGTCTTGAACCCGGGCTTGAGCGCCTCGCCGAAGCACACCGCCTTGGCGGCGATCACGTGCATCAGCGGCCCGCCCTGGATGCCGGGGAAGACCTGCGAGTCGATCTTCTTCGCGAACTCCTCCTTGCACAGGATGATGCCGCCGCGGGGGCCGCGTAGCGACTTGTGGGTGGTCGAGGTGACGAAATCCGCGTGCGGCACCGGGCTCGGATGGACGCCCGCCGCCACCAGGCCGGCGATGTGCGCCATGTCGACGAACAGGTAGGCCCCGACTTCGCGGGCGATCACCGCCATCCGCTCGAAGTCGATCACGCGCGAGTAAGCGCTCGCGCCGCAGGTGATGAGCGCCGGCTTCGTCTCGCGAGCCAGCTCGGCGAGGTGGTCGTAGTCGATTCGCTCGTCCTCCTTGCTCACGCCGTAGTGGGTGACCTCATAGAACTTGCCGGAAAAGTTCGCCTTGTGGCCGTGGGTCAGGTGCCCGCCGTGGGCGAGGTCCATCGTCAGGATCCTGTCCCCCGGCTTGAGCACGGAGAAATACACCGCCGTGTTCGCCTGCGATCCGGAGTGCGGCTGCACGTTCGCGTGCTCGGCGCCGAAAAGCTCCTTGGCCCGCTCGATCGCCAGGGTCTCGACGACATCCACGTTCTCGCAGCCGCCATACCAGCGGCGACCGGGATAGCCCTCGGCATACTTGTTCGTCAGCACCGAACCCTGCGCCTCCATCACCGCCGGCGAGGCGAAGTTCTCCGAGGCGATCAGCTCGATGTTGAAACGCTGCCGCTTCTCCTCATCGACGATCGCGGCGTAAACATCGGGATCCGTGACCTTGATGCGCGAGCCGGATGCCTTGCACACCCGGCGCTCATGACGTCCACCCTCGAAATCCGTGGCAAGGAAGGCATCGACCATTTCCAGGCCCGTTTTTTCATCGACCGTCTTGCCGCCCAGGCACAGCACGTTGGCGTCGTTGTGCTGGCGGGTGATCACCGTCTCCTCGACGGTGCGCACGTTGGCGCCGCGGACGTGCTCGTGGCGGTTCACCGCCATGCAGACACCGACGCCCGAGGTGCAGCAGAGAATGCCGAAATCGTGGGTGCCGTCGCCGACGTTGCGACCGACCAGATCGGCGTAGTCGGGGTAATCGACGGAGTCCTTCCCGTGCGTGCCGAAGTCCGTCAAATCGTGGCCTGCGGCCTTGAGGTGGGCCACGATGGCATCCTTCAGTTCCACTCCGCCGTGATCGGCGCCGATCGCAATTCGCAGGGTCTTCTCGCTCATGAATGGGTGGGGCTTGGCCGCCGCAGGGAAATGACCCGCGACCCCCGGAAATGCAACCCCCGACTCACTTCGCGGTCTGATCGATGAACGCGATCAGCGTGGGAATCGCCAGGTCGAGCGTCTCCGCCACCTCGCGATACGCGTCCGGACCGCAGCCGATCGGATCCGGCACGTCGCAGCCGACGCCCTTTCCCGGCAGATCGACGAACTCGCAGGCCAGGTAGAACTTCCCCTCATACTCCGGGAACATCCGATGCAGCGACGCCAGGTGCTGGTGCGTCATCGCGAAGACATGGGTCGCCTGTTCGATCAGATCCCCGGTGACGGGCCGGCTTGAGAAACCCTCAACCGCCGCGTCACGGCTCCGCAGGATCGCGTCCGTCTCCGGACTGATTGCTCCACCGGGAGCGGCGGAGACTCCTGCGGACCCCACTTCGAAATCGTCACGGTTCCCCACCGCCGCACGGAACAGACCTTCCGCCATCGGACTGCGGCACGTGTTTCCCGTGCAGACGAAGAGCACCGATTTCTTTGCCGCCATGGCCGGGAGCCTGCGTAGGGATGCGGCGGGGGTCAAGTGGCGTGCTTTGGAGGCGCGCCCCCGCGCCACAATCCTCGCGGCGCGATCATCAAAAGGTTCGCAATGCAAGGAAGACGCCGGCCTGAAAGATTGCGGCGATCAAGCTGGGGAGAGAATGAAGCGGAGTGCTGGAAATCAGGTGGCTCGATGAACCTGATGGGCAGGATGAAGAGGATCTTTCCTTGTATGCGGTGTCTGCATCGGGAGCGCTGAGGACCGGCCAGGCTCCCATCTCCGAAATTCATCCTTTGCATCCTCTCCATCAAGCATGCTGCCCCTCCCCCGCTTGATCACCCTGAAAGATTGCGGCGCGGGGCGCGCCGCCTCCTACCTCGTTGCCTGCCAATCGCGGATCACGTCGAGAAATCCCCGCAGATACCGCTGGGCCTTCACCTCGCCGACGCCCGGAACGGCCAGGCCCTCGTCCAGGTTCTTCGGTTGATACCGCGCCAGCGCCTCGAGCGTGCGGTTTCCGAAGATCACGTAGGGCGGCACGTTCTGCGCCTTGGAGAGTTTCATCCGCAGGTCGCGCAGGGCGGCATACAGCCCGGGATCGAATCCCTTGTCCTCCAGCTCCACCTCGCTCTCGCCGCCCCTTCCGCGCGGCGGCCAGGCCAGCCGGTAGCTCCTGCTCCCCTTCATCACCCGCTCGCCGCGGTCGCTCAGGGTCAGCAGCGGATACTCGCCGGTCTCGACCCGCAACAGGCCGGCATCGGTCATCGCCCGGAACAGGCTGTTCACGTAGCCAGTCCCCAATTCCTTGAGGAGTCCGTAGGTCGAAAGCTGATCGAGCCCGGCCGCCGCCACCTCCTGCGAGCGGCTACCGGTGAGCATCAGCACGATCTTGCCACGGCCGTAGCGCCCCTCCCAGCCGGCCGACGCCCGACGTGACATCCGCGCCACCCCGCTCAGCGCCTTGCGCACGATCAACTGTTCCTCCTCGGTCGGCTCGCGCTCGTCGCCACCGTCGTCGCGACACACGTCGCAGGTACCGCAGGTGTCGGCGTCCTCCTCCCCGAAATACTCGAGGATCCACTGCTGGCGGCAGGCACGGGCGTAGCACATCTCGACCATCGCCTTGAGCTTCTCGCGATCGCGCCGCTCCTTCTCCTCGAGCGCCTGCTCGTCCAGATCGAGCGACTCGGGAAAGACGTCGGGCCGCTTGATCCGCGTGCCGCGCATCCGTTTCCCCGGAATGTCGAAGCGCTCGATGTAGCGCGCCCGGGCCAGCGTCGCCAGCGCACTGCTCACCGCCATGCTGTTCTTCAGCCCGGCTCCGTCGGTGATGTCCTCGATGCTGCGGTGGACCTCGTGGTCGCCGTCGGCCTCGTCGAGCAGGTAGCGGTACACGTCGCGGATCGCCTGCGCACCCGGGTTCGCGCCCTCGATGAAGAATTCCTGGGTACGGGTGTCGGCGTAGTTGAAGAGCAGCTCACACACCGCCGCCTCGCCGTCGCGACCGGCGCGACCGGCCTCCTGGTAGTAGGCCTCGATGCTGCCGGGCACCTCGTAGTGGATCACGAACCGCACGTCCGCGCGGTCGATCCCCATGCCGAAGGCGTTCGTCGCCACCGCCACGTCGGCCTGTCTCTTCAGGAACACCTCCTGCGCCTGTTCGCGCTCCGAGTCACTCATCCCGCCGTGGTAGGCGATCGTCTTCACGCCCCACGAAGCCAGCGTCTCACCGACCTCCTCGACCCGCTTGCGCGTCGCGCAGTACACGATCCCGGTCCTGTTCGCCGTCACCACCTCGCGCAGCCGCGCCAGCTTCTGCGCCTTCTTGTCCACCGCCGTGATCGTCAGGGAAAGGTTCGGACGCGAGAAGCCGCTCACCACCTCGAAGGGCTCGCGCAGGCCCAGCACCTTGAGGATGTCCTCGCGCACCATCGGCGTCGCCGTCGCGGTGAGCGCCACGCACTGCGGACGGCCGATCTTCTCCAGCGCCCGCCCGAGCCGCATGTAGTCGGGACGGAAGTCGTGACCCCACTGGCTCAGGCAGTGCGCCTCATCGACCGCGAAAAGCGAGACCTCCACTCCGTCGAGCGCGCGCACGAACGACTCGGCGCGGAAGCGCTCCGGGGCGATGTAGACCAGCTTGAATTCCCCACCGCGCATCCCGTCGAGCCGCCGGCGCTGCTCGTCCCACGGCACCGACGAATTGATCAGCGTCGCCGCGATCCCCTTCGCCACCAGCGCGTCCACCTGGTCCTTCATCAGCGCGATCAGCGGCGACACCACCAGTGTCACGCCCTCGAAACACAGCGCCGGGAGCTGGTAGCAGAGCGACTTGCCGCCACCGGTGGGCATCACCACCAGGCCGTCGCGTCCCGACACGATCTCGGAAACGACCCGCTCCTGGCCATCGAGAAACCCGGAATGCCCGAAGTGCCGCTTGAGCGCCTCAAGCGGTTGCTGGGTCAGTGTTTTCTCGGAAATCCCGGACATGAATCACTGTTCAAGTGAATATGTTTCCCGCCTTGCGGTCAACCCGACATTGCTTGATCCGCAGCGGATGGCCACCACGAATCCCATCCACCCGCGCCGGCTTTGCCGCATCCCCTCTCCACATTGCCAGCCCGGTGGACATCTGCTAAAGCTTCCGCATGACCGCCCTGGAGAAGCCGGACTTCATCTCCATCGCCGAATACCTCGCCGGCGAGGAACTCGCGGAGGTGAAACACGAATACGTCGGCGGCACCGTCCATGCCATGGCCGGCGCCACCAACCGCCACAACGCGATCGCGGTGAATGCGATGGTCTCGCTCGGATCGCAGCTCCGCGGCAAACCCTGCCGACCCTTCAACAGCGACACCAAGGTGCGGATCGACTTTCCCGACCACACCCGCTTCTACTATCCCGACGCGATGGTCGTCTGCCGCTCGAATCCGGCGGGCGATCATTTTCAGGAAAGCCCGGTGGTCATCATCGAGGTCCTCAGCGACTCGACCCGCCGCACCGACCTCGAGGAGAAGCGCGAGGCTTATCTCGCCCTGCCCTCGCTCAAGGTGCTGCTTTTCGTCGAACCCGAAACCCCGCGCGTGACCCTCCACCGTCGTCGTGACGAGGGTGGCTTCGCCCCGGAAATTCACTCCGGCCTCGACGCGGTCATCCCGTTGGCGGAGATCGAAGCCGAACTGCCGCTGGCCGAGCTCTACGAATCGGTCGAGGGGTGACTCACCCGACCAGATCCCCGATCGAGCCGAAGTCTGGGGTGAAGAGCCGTTGGTACATTCTCGCGGCGTAGCCGTCGCTCATGCCGGCCAGGAAGTCGCACACCAGCCGCGCCCGCTCCCACTCGCTGCCCGCCGCCGCGATCTCGTCCGCCGCATCCTCGGGCAGCAGTTGGAACTTCTGGCCGTCGATCCCCTCGCCCTTCACGTAGCGGGTTTCCAGCACCTCCCACAGGCGACGCAGCATGTGGCTGCCCTTGTGCTCGAGCTGCTTGAGCTGGGGGGAAAGGAACACCACCTCGAAGGCCAGCCGCTTGAAGACCTCCGACTCCGCCTTCACCTCCGGATCGACGACCAGGCGGAACCGGTAGCGGTTGGTCGTGCCGCTCATGAAGTTCGCGTCACCCTGCAGCGAGGTCGCCCGGATGTAGCGGCCGATGCGCTTGCCGACGAAGGGGTCGACCCGCCCGCGCCGGATGGCGGTCCTCAGCTCGCCCAGCGGGGTGCCTTCGCCAAACAGCTCGCCGGTCTTCTCCGCCCAGCGCTCGATGCGCTCGAGATTCAGGAATCCCGCGCGCACGCTGTCGGAGAGGTCGTTCAGCGAGTAGGCGGTGTCGTCGGCCCAGTCCATCACCTGGCACTCGATCGACTTGAAGCCGTCGCGCTCGTCACCGGGCGGCAGTTCCGCGGGGAAGTCGTTTCCACCAAGCGTCCAGTCGAGTTCGCCCTGCTGGAAATCGTAGAGGAAATGATTCTCAGGGACCTCCTTTTCCAGATACTTCCGCTCGCTCCACAGCGACTTGTACTTCAGCACCGCGTCGGTGAAGGCGCGGCTCGGGTCCATGCCCGTCCGCTTCGCGGAAAAGATCCGCTCGCACAGCAGCCGCAGCGTCTGGGCATTGCCCTCGAAGCCACCCCACCCGGCCATCAGGTGGTTGAGGGTGCGCTCGCCTGCGTGGCCGAACGGAGGATGCCCGAGGTCGTGCGAGAGGCAGGCCGCCTCGACGAGATCGGGATCGATGAAAAAATCCTCCGCCAGCGGATCGCCCTGCGCCCTCAGCCAATGACAGATCGAGCGCCCGATCTGGGCGACCTCGAGCGAGTGGGTGAGCCGCGTACGATAAAAGTCATACTCGCCGCTCCAGAAGACCTGGGTCTTGTTCTGCAGCCGGCGGAAGGCCGGCGTGTGCAGCACCCGGTCGCGGTCGATTTGGAAGGCGGTCCGGAAGTCCCCTCCATCGGCCCGCCCCGAGCGACGCTCGAGGTCGAAGGCTCCGTAAAACCGGTTCGTCACGGACCGTCCTTAGCCCGCCGGCGTCCCGGCGGGCAAAGGAATTCAGTCCGGAGGAAAATCACTGCTGTTCGGATTCGGCCGCCCTGATGTCCTCGAGGGTGGTCTCCTCCATGCCGGTCAGGGCCGTGGCCACCGTGCCCATCGACTTGAGCTTGCCATGGCGGATCGCGAAGCCGTCGGCCTCCTCGCCCATGAACTTCGTCATCTCGGCGGTCATCTGGAGGTCGTCGTCCTCCGACACGCTGTTCGGGTCGAAGCCGAGCATCTTGGTCGCCTCATCGACATGCTCGCCACGCGCCGCCACGCCCTTGAGGGCTTCGTCGAAGCTGTCCTTGGCGTTGGCCATGCTCTTCACGTCATCGACCCCCTCGCCGAGGTTCGTGGCGAACTTCTCGAACTTCGCGCGAAGCTCCGGATTCACCGCGACAACGGTCACCGGCGTGACGAACAGGGCGAGCAACGCCACGTTCGCCAGCAGGCGGACGCGGCCCTTGCGCTTGTTCAGGCGGCTGTCGCGCTCCTCGAGCATCGCGGCCAGTTCCTGGTCCTGCTCGGTGTGATGCTGCTCGACCTTGGCTTCCGGCTGCGGCGATTCCTCGACGCGCTCCGGGCGCTCGGCCGAGTCATCGACCTTTTGCCCGGAGGACGCCTCGACCGCGGCCCGCATCGCCGAGACCTTCAAACGGGAGGTCTCGGTGGCGGGACGCTCGGAACGGGTCTCAAGCGTCTTCTCGGTCACCGTGATGTCCGGCTTCTTCATGGCTTCATCGCACAGAGCTCTGATACGATCCGACTGGCTTACGAAGGGTTGTTGGGAAGGCATGAAGTTTTAGATATCCTGAATATGTGGAATTCTAAACTCCGTAATCACGTAAGCGCAAAAAATGCGGAGGATCCATCCCCGAAGCCTTGAGATTCCGGCAGATCGGGCGATTGCCCGGCCGATCCGTCTAGGCGGGTCCGGACCGCTTTTTGAATCGTCGGCTGGTCCGGTATCCGCTGACATCCCTCCCGATGCCCGATTTCCTTGCGCTGGCCTCCGGTGGCGGCATGTCCCCGCTCGTCTACCTGACGCTCGTCCTGGCGATCGGCGTGCTGGCCCAGTGGCTGGCGTGGCGATTCAAGCTGCCCTCCATCCTGCTGCTGCTCGCCTTCGGCTTCGCGCTCGGGCAGTGGACGGGCGTCAAGATCGACGACTACCTGGCCCAGGGCGACGCGCATTTCAATCCGCTGCTTTCCGCCGTCGGCCTGTTCGTGGCGATCATTCTCTTCGAAGGCGGGCTGACCCTGAAGTTCGGCGAACTCCGCGAATCCGGGCTTCCCGTCCTGCGCCTGTGCACCATCGCGGTCATCATCTCCATGGCGGCCACCGCCGTCTTCATGTCGCAGGCGCTCGGCTACGACATCCGGCTGGCGCTGCTCACCGGAGCCATCCTCACCGTGACCGGACCCACGGTCATCGCGCCGCTGCTGCGCCACGTGAATCCCACGCGCAAGATGGCCTCCATCTTCAAGTGGGAGGGCATCGTGGTCGATCCGATCGGCGCCATCCTCGGCGTGCTCGTCTTCAAGGCCGCGCTGGCATCGGATGCCGACGCCGCCTGGCTGCAGGTCTTCGTCGCGATCGGCAAGCTGCTGCTGATCGGTGTCGTCGGCGGCTTCCTGCTCGGCAAGATCGTCGAGGTCCTGCTGCGCAAGCACCTCATCCCCGACTACCTCCAGCCGGTCTTCCTGCTGGCGGTGGTCGCCGTCGCGTTCACCGGCTCGAACGTTTTCGAAAAGGAGGCCGGACTGCTGACCGTCACCGTGCTCGGCATCACGCTGGCCAACCAGCGCTCGGTCTCGGTGAAGCACATCCTCGAGTTCAAGGAGAACCTCCGCACGCTGATCATCTCCTCGCTGTTCATCGTGCTCTCGGGCCGGATCGCGGTCGATGACCTCACCGGCACCTTGTGGAAGGGCGTCGCGCTGCTGCTCTTCCTCATCCTGGTCGGCCGTCCGGTCTCGGTCTTCGGCTCGCTCCTCGGCTCGCACCAGACCACCAGCAAAGAGCGAATCTTCCTCGCCTTCCTCGCACCCCGCGGGATCGTCGCCGCCGCGGTGGCCTCGATCTTCGCCCTCGAGTTCGAGGTCGCCGCCACCTCCGGCGGCCACTTCGGAGACAAGGCGGCGATCATCGCCACCCAGTCCGCCGAGATCTCGGCCCTCATCTTCCTGGTCATCATCGGCACCGTCGCGGTCTACGGCCTCGGTGGCGCGCCGCTGGCCCGGGGACTGGGTCTGGCATCGAAAAATCCCACCGGCATCCTTTTCGCCGGGGCCGACGGCTGGGCGCGCCTCGCCGCCAAGGCGCTGGCCGACGACCGCCACCGGGTGATGCTGCTCGACACCAACTACGCGAACGTTTCCGCCGCCAAGATGCTCGGACTCGAGGCCCATCGCGCCAACATCCTCTCCGAGTTCGCCGAGGAGGAGCTGGATTTCAACGGCATCGGCTCGCTGATCGCCGGCACGCCCAACGACGAGGTCAACTCGATGGCCAGCCAGCGCTTCATCCACCAGTTCGGCCGCGCCGGGGTGTGGCAGCTCGCCCCGCAGGACCGCGAGGGCGGTCACAAGACCGCCGCCGCCTCGGACGTCCGCTCGCAGGTGTGCTTCACCGGCGCCCCCGACCACGCCACCCTCCAGCGGCTGGTCGCCCAGGGAGCGGTGGTGAAGAAATCGCAGATCACCGACATCTTCACCATCGAGGACTTCCGGCTCACCTACGAAGGCAAGCCCTACCACATCCTCTTCCTTTCCGGCGAGTCCAAGGGGCTCCGCCCCGCCCCGGTCGACCTCGAACGGGTTCCCCCGGGAACCACGCTCTACGTCCTTTTGCCGAAACCCGACGCCACGGGTGATAAACAGGCAAGCGCGGGGGAGTAAACCGCTTCAGCCATGATGCGATCCCTCAAGCACGTCTTCTTCTGGCTCTCCGGAGCCGGCACCGAAACCCTCGAGCAGTGCCCGAACTGGGAACAGCGCAAATACGTCGCCTTCGGCGCGACCGTGCTCGTCCCCTGCGCCTTCGCCTTCATCGCCTGCGCCTACGCGCTGTCGACCCTCACCGACAAGGCCACCGTCATCTACCCGGTCGCCGCCGTTTGGGCGTTCATCATCCTCACCATCGACCGCGCCCTGCTCGCCGGCTACCGCCCGTTCCTTTCCTGGACCCGGAAGCTCTCCCAGTTCGCCCTGCGGCTCGGAGTGGCGATCCTGATGGGCCTCACCATCGCCCACCCGCTGGTGCTGCTGCTCTTCCGCGACACGATCACCTCGGTCATCGAGGAAGACCGCGCCGTCGAGATCGAGGAGGCGCGCAGCGGCTTCGGCGAGACCAAGGAGCGCATCCGCGGCGAGATCGCCCGGCTGGAGCAGGCCATCGCCGGCCAGCGGGAGAAGTGGACCGAGAGCTTCCAGGCGCGCTTCATCATCCAGGACCGTGAGAATGCCGAGGACGCCATCCCCGGCCTGACCGCCGCGCAGCAGAAGGAACTCGACGCCGCCATTGCCGAGTCGGTGGCTCCGTTCAAGGAACGCCTCGAGATCGTCCAGCAGCAGCACGACGAGCTCTCGCCGCAGTATGCCAAGCTCCAGACCGAGCTTTCCTACTGGCAGACCGAATACGAGCGGGAGCTCAACGGCCAGCGGTCCGGCCTCGTCGGCGAGGGTCCGCGCGCCCGCTCGATCAAGGCCGACCAGCTCGAGCCCCGCCGCGCCGAGTCGCAGCGCATCGCCGGACTGCTCGAACACCTGAGCGCCGAGAAGGCCACCCTGCAGACCCAGATCCGCGAGGCGGAAAAGAACGCCATCGCCGCCTTCGAGGGCCGGCTGGCCGAGATCGAGGCCGCCAACCGCGCCGAGCAGGAACGCATCGCCGCGCTCAAACGACAGGTCGAGGAAGACCAGGCCCAGGCTTTCGTCACCCAGCAGAACGCCCTGCGCGACACCATCAAGCAGCAGATCGACTCGCTGCTCGCCGAGCAGGAACTCGCCAAGCAGGAGCTTGCCTCGGTCGGCACCGAGGAGCGCGAGCGGATCGCCGCGATCCAGGATGAACCCCGCCGCGACGTCCTCACCCAGACCCTCGCCCTCCACCACCTTTTCAAGCAGGGCGCCGAGGGCGGCAAGTTCGCCTTCTACACCTACCTCATCCTCACCGGCCTGTTCATGCTGGTCGACACCATCCCGCTGGTCGTGAAGTTCTTCACCAAGCCGGGGCCCTACGACACCCTGCTCGACCGCGACGAGATCTCCTTCGACTCCGAGCACCAGGCCTTCAAGCAGAGCCACGGCCGCTACATGGAGAAGCTCGCCGACGGCAACCTGATCGCCGTCACGCGCAACAAGCGTCTCGAACACGCGCTCGTCGACGGCGTCGAGCACTCCCGCGCCGCGCGTGAGTTCCTCGATTCCCTCATCGCCATGGAGCGCTCCTTCGCCGAGCAGATGCGCCTCGAGCAGGAGGCCCACGCCCACTCCGGCCCCGAGAAGCTCGCGATGCTCGAGAAGATGAAGGCCAGCTTCTACGAGGACCTCCACCGCCGCATGGAAACCTTCTTCAAGAGCGGCGTGGCTCCGGGCTGAGGGTGGCGCAAAGCGATGCTTTGCGAGAGATCGCCGAAGCACCAGCTTCGGCGCGACGCATCATGACCCCCTACACTTCCCTCGAAGCCGAGCTCCACGACCTCTTCTGGGAGGACGAGGAAACTCCCGAGCAGGCGTGGCTCGACGCGCTGCTCACCGAGTTCCCGGGGCGCGCCCTCGAGGTCGGCTGCGGCTCCGGACGCCTGCTGCTGCCGCTGCTGGAGAAAGGTCACACCGTCGAAGGGCTCGACCCATCCCCGGACATGCTCATGCTCTGCCGGGAAAAAGCCGGCGGCCTCCAACCCGTCCTCCACGAGGCCACCATGGCCAACTTCCGAAGCAACTCCCCCTACCGGTCGATCCTGATTCCCTCGTTCACGCTGCAGCTTTCAAGCGACCCGGTTGCGGACCTCCGACACCTCCGCGGGATGCTCACCGACGACGGCGTCCTCTACCTCACCGTGTTCCGCCCCTTCGCCGAACTCGACGGCGAGCTTCCCGAGGACGAGTGGTATCTCGATCATGAGGCGGACCTGCCGGGAGGCGGCCGGGCCACGCTCCACACCCGCCACCACCTCGACCGCGGGAACCACGTCCTCCACCGTGAGCATCGCTACCGGCTCGATAAGGACGGAGCGATTCGCGAGCACCGGTCCGAACAATCGATCCGCTGGTTCGAGCCCGGACCGCTGGCCGGGATGCTCGACGACGCGGGATTCGAGATCGACCGCGCCTGCGCGGACTTCGACGAGGCCGAGCCCGTCACCGACGAAGCCCAGATCATCACCCTCATCGCCCGGCTGCGGCGGTGAGTCGTCCTACTCCTGCTCGTCCGACCCGCTCACGGCAGCCGCATCCTCGACCACCGGCTCGAGCTTGCGGAAATGCACCTGGCCGACCCTTCGGCCGTCGGTGCTGGTGACCTTGGCCTCCCAGCCGAGAATCTCCATCGCCTCGCCGACCTCGGGAAAGCGGCCGAGTTGTTGCGTGATGTAGCCGCCGACGGTGGTCACCTCGCCACTCTCCAGTTCGAGGCCCTCCTCGATGTCGGAGAGATCGTTAAGCGTCAGCGTGCCGTCGACCACGAACTCCTCGTCGTTCACCCGGACGAACTCCGGCCGTTCGTTGTCGAACTCGTCCTGGATGTCGCCGACGATCTCCTCGATCACGTTGTCGAGGAAGACGATACCGACCGGCGTGCCGAACTCATCGACCACCAGCGCGAGGTGGGCTCGCTCCTTGAGGAAGAATTTCAGCAGTGTGTCGCGCGGCATCGTGTCCGGCCCCACCTTCAGATCGCGGCGGATCTTCATCAGGTCGGGGTCCGGACCGCCGACCAGCTTCAGCACGTCCTTGATGTGGATCAACCCGATGTGGTTGTCGAGGTGCCCGCCCTTCACCAGGGGAAAGCGGGTGTGCTTGGTGCGGCGCGCGGTCTCCAGCGCCTTCTCGAAGTCCTCGTCGGCATCGAGCACCACCACGTCCTGGCGGGGGGTCATCACGTCGCGCACCCAGAGTTCGTTCAGCTCGAGCGCGTTGACCGCGATCTCGCGCTCGGTGTCCGTCACCTCCATCGCCGCGCCGCTCTGCGTCACCAACAACGCCAGTTCCTCGGCGGAGTGGATGTGCTCCCCCTCGGAAATCGGGTCGATCCGGAAGAGATTCTTGAGCAACAGGTTCGCGGTGCCGTTCAGCACGCGGATCGCCCAGTGGAAGGACTTGTAGAAGACATGCAGCGGCTTCGCCAGCAGCAGCGTCGTCGCCAGCGCCTTGCGGATCGCGATCGACTTCGGCAGCAGCTCGCCGATGACGACGTGAAGGAAGGTGAACGACACGATCGCCAGGCCGAAGGAGAGCCAGCCGATCAGGGGGATCTGCAGGCTCGCAAGCGCCACCACCTCGGGCACCCCGAGCCGCAGCAGCACCGGCGAGACGAACGCCTCGACGAAGGGCTCGCCGAGAAAACCGAGCGCCAGCGAGGCGATCGTGATGCCGAGCTGGTTCGCCGAGAGGTAACCGTCGAGCGACCCGACCACGCGCGTCGCCGTCGTGGTGCTGCCCGGCTTCTCCTTCTCGACCGTCTCGAGCTGGCTCGGCCGCACCTTCACGATGGCGAATTCCGACGCCACGAAGAAGGCGTTGAGCAGCAGGAAAAAGGCGATGCCCGACAGATAGAGCAGGGTCATCGGCAATGAGGGGAAATCCTTGGAAATCTCCCCCGCGCCCGCCGCCAACAGCGCGAAGCTTTCTGAAAACCAAGCGATCACCGGCTCAAAGTTTTTCGTACACGCCCCGGTCCCGCTTCTCGAGGATCGTGAAGCCCGCCTTCTTGGCGTCGCTCACCGACAGCGGCTTGGCCACCTTCGGGGTGTTGACCCTCGAAATGACCTTCCGGACGGGATTCCGGCAGGCGAGACACTTTTCAAGAGGTGCCCGGTCGGCGGGCCGACGGAGTTCGAACCCCTCGCGACAGATCCGACAAGATCGCTCGGGATCGTCGGGTTGCTCGGAAACGTATTCGTAGATCGGCATGGCGGGACGGGAGGACGAGCGGTTTCCGCCTCCCGTCGAGGGTAAGGATGATGCCTTACCAGCTCGACTTCGTCACGCCGGGAATCATCCCGTGCGAAGCAAGCTCGCGGAAACTGATCCGCGAAAGCCGGAAGCGGCGGATGAACGCGCGGCGACGGCCGGAGTACTCGCAGCGGTTGACCACCCGGGTCGGGCTGGCGTCACGCGGCAGCATCGTGAGACCGACATAGTCCTTCTCCGCCTTCAGCTTGTGACGGAGGTCGGCGTATTTGGCGACGGTGCGCTTCTTGCGCTCGTTGCGGGCGATCCAGCTCTTCTTGGCCATAATTCGGGGCGCGGGAGATACCCCATCGGGACCCCAATGCAAGCCAAATCCGGGACTTTTTCCCGCCTGCGGACCGAGGGCCCGGCCATCATTCCCACTTGAGGCCCTCGGCGGATGCGGTTTTCATCCCCCGCATGTTCCGGCGCTTCCGCCCGCTCGCCCTGCTCTGCCTCGCCGCCCTCAGCTCCTGTGGCGGCGAGCCCCGCAGCGGCCCCTACGTTGAAAACTACCCGACCCGCGCCGCCGCCCCGGCCAGCGACGGCATCCCGGCGATCGCCCCGCCCCAGATCCATGGCGAGAGCGCGATCGTCATCGACGCCAGCAGCGGCAAGGTCTTCTACGCGAAGAACGCCGACAGCATCCGCCCGGTGGCATCAACCCAGAAGATCGTCACCGCCCTGGTCGTCCTCGACGCCGGCAGTCTGTCCAAGCCGATCACCATCCAGCAGAGCGACACCGCCTGCGAGCCGACCAAGCTCTACCTCCGTCCCGGCGAGGTCTACACCCGCGGCCAGTTGACCAAGGCCCTGATGGTCAAGAGCGGCAACGACGTCGCCCGCGCCCTGGCCCGCGACGTCGGCGGGTCGCAGGAGGGGTTCTCCGCCCTGATGAACCGCAAGGCCGCGTCGCTCGGCATGCGCAACTCCCATTTCATCAATCCCAACGGCCTCCCCGCCGAGGGCCAGTACTCGACCGCCCGCGACATCGCGATCGCCGCCCGCCACGCCTACCGCAGCGGCACCATCCGCTCGTGGACCAACACCCAGAAGTACACCTTCCAGTATGCCAGCGGCCGGACCAAGGTGCTCGAGAACACCAATAAGCTGCTCAAGAGCGTGCCCTACTGCGACGGGATGAAGACCGGCACCACCAACCGCGCCGGACGCTGCCTGGTCGCCACCGGCACCTACAACGGCCGCTCGGCCATCTCCGTCGTCCTGAAAAGCAACTCCCGCCACATCTGGGACGACTCGGAAAAACTGCTCCGCTGGGCCCTCGAGTCGCCCCGACGCTGAGCCCGCCGTGGCGGCGGATTCCATCCGCCATGCCGAAGAAATCCCCAGTCAGCGAACTGAGCGACCTGGCCGAATCCGGCCTGCTGCGCCGGCTCCGCGAAACCACGCCGCTCGAAGGCCCGCGCGTCCTCCGCGACGGTCGCGAACTCTGGAATTTCGCCAGCAACGACTACCTCGGTCTCGCCTCTCACCCCGCGATCCGCGAGGCCTTCCACGAGGGTCTCGACCGCTTCGGCCACGGTGCCGGCGCGTCGCGCCTGATCACCGGCAGCCAGCCGCCCCACCACCGCTTCGAGGAGCAGCTCGCCGCCGCCAAGGGCAGCGAGGCGGCGCTGCTCTTCTCATCCGGCTTCGCCACCGCCGCCGGCGTCATTCCCGCGCTGGTCGGCAAGGATGACTTCATCGTCCTCGACAAGCTCTGCCACGCCTGCCTCATCGACGGCGCCCGGCTCTCCGGCGCCACCCTGCGCGTCTTCCCCCACAACGATGTCGCGAAACTCGGAAGGCTGCTCGCCGGCATCCGCGACAAGCATGCGGACGCCCGCATCCTCATCCTCACCGAGTCGGTCTTCTCGATGGACGGCGACCTCTGCCCCCTCGAGGAAATCCTCGAACTCAAGGAAAGGCACGAGGCGCTGCTGCTGCTCGACGAGGCACACGGCTTCGGCGTGCTCGGCCCGACCGGGATGGGCCTTGCGGAGGAACTCGACGTGCAGGACCGCATCGACTTCCAGATGGGCACCCTGAGCAAGGCCGCCGGACTCTCCGGCGCCTACATCGCCTGCCCCGCCGTCTGGCACGACCTGCTCGTCAACCGCGCCCGCTCCTTCATTTTCTCGACCGCTCCGTCGCCCGCCCTCGCCCATGCCGCTTCGGCGGCGCTCGGCGTGATCCATTCCGACGAGGGAGCCGACCTCCGGAACCGGCTCTCATCGAAGATTTCGATTCTCCGTCCCGATGGTCCGTCCACGCCCATCGTTCCGATCATTCTCGGCAGCAGCGCCGCCGCTCTGGAGGCCTCCGAAGCGCTCGCCGACGAGGGTTTCCTGGTACCGGCGATCCGCTACCCGACGGTTCCGCGCGGCACCGAAAGACTCCGCATCTCGCTTTCGGCGGACCACCCGACGGATGCCGTCGAAGCCCTCGCGGCCCGACTCACCCGATTGGGGTGAAAACTTGGTCCTTGCCGACCGTAACCCCTACGGTCTCCAATCTGTCCGACAAATCCATGAAAACGATCCTTCTTTCGCTCGCCCTGATCCTCCCCGCCGCCGCTCTTGAGGAGGGCTTCACCGCGCTCTTCAACGGCAAGGACCTGACCGGCTGGAAGAAGGTCAACGGCACCGGCGAATACAAGGTCGAGGACGACGCCATCGTCGGCTTCGGCAAGAACATCAAGGGCAACACCTTCCTGATCACCGAGAAGACCTACGGCGACTTCGATTTCCGCTTCGAGATGAAGTTCGACAACCTGTCGGGGAATTCCGGCATGATGTTCCGCGCCCAGCAGAAGGAGGGTGAGAACGGCCGGGTTTACGGCTACCAGTGCGAGCACGACAACGGCAAGGACCGCGCCTGGACCGCCGGCCTCTACGACGAGGCCCGCCGCGGCTGGCTGTTCCCCGACAAGGCCGACAAGGAACAGTGCAAGGCGTTCACCAAACAGGGCAAGGAGATCATCAAGTGGGACGACTGGAACGAGATCCGCATCCTCTGCGAAGGCAAGCGGATCCAGATCTGGCTCAACGGCGAACCCCGCGTCGCTTACACCGACGAGGGCGAGGACTTCACCCCCGAAGGTTTCTTCGGACTCCAGGTTCACGGCGGCAAGTCCTGCAACGTCCGCTGGCGCAACCTGCGGATCAAGGAGCTCGGCGCGGAAAGCTGAAGCCTCGCTCCAGAGGTTCCCCCGTCCCATCGGGACGTTTCATACCAGCCCGGCACGCAGTGCCGGGTTTGACGCGTCCACCCAATCCCGCGTCCTGAAGGGACGCCTCATGCGGGGTGGATCTCAGTCCCACACATACCGCTCGTCATACTCCACCCCATACCGCTCCAAAAATCCTCGATACTCGTCCTGAAACCCCTTGGTGCGATGATGCTCCTCTTGCCTCTCGATGTACTCCAGCAAAGCCGACAATTGCGAAGCCCCCACCGAAAAGGCACCATATCCCGCCTGCCAGGCGAACCCGGCATGATTCCGCCCCTCGCGCTTGATCCAAACCGAGGACGTCTGCTTGACCACCTTGACCAGGTCGGCAACGTAGATCGTGCGCCCAAGTTGCACGCCCAGATGCACATGGTCCGGCATGCCGCCGACCCGGTGAACCTCACAACCGTGATCCCTCCCCACTTCGGCCAGATAGGCGAAGGCCCGCGGACGCAGGTCGTCATCCAACCATGGCTCCCGGTTTTTGGTGGAGAAGACGAGATGGACAACGATCCGGGCGAGAGACTGGGGCATGGGTGATGCTACACGATTGGCGGGGCCGGATGAAGCGTCCCTTCAGGACGCGGGTTGTTGAACCGACCCGGATACCCGGCACCCGGTGCCGGGCTGGTATGAATGGCCCCGTTGGGGCCTGAGATCACACACACTCCTTCGGACCCGCGGTCGCCGCTCACCCCAACTCCGGCACCTCGATCCAGCGCCCTTCGGCATCGGACTGCAGGCTCAGCTCGGCGAGTTGCACGCCCTTCGCCCCCTCGCGCAGCGTCCACGGGAAGGGCGCGTCCTCGGCGACGTGCTTGAGGAACAGCTCCCACTGCACCTTGAAGGCGTTGTCCATGGGAAGCTGGTCGGGCACCTCGTTCCAGTCGGCGTAGTAGTCGATCGGACTGTCGATGTCGGGATTCCACACCGGCCGCGGGGTCATCGACTCGTGCTGCACCCAGCACTTGCGCAGACCGACGATCGCAGAGCCCTTGGTGCCGTCGACCTGCATCGTGAACAGGTCGTCGCGACGCACGCGGACGTTCCATGACGAGTTGAACTGGCAGGTCACCCCGCTGTCGGTCTCGAACACCGCGTAGGCCGAGTCGTCCGCCGTGCAGGGATAGATCTTCCCCTGTTCGTCGCGCCGCTCGGAAATGTGCGTCGCCGCCTTGCAGAAGACGCGCGTGACCTTGCCGAAGCAGTTGTCGATCACGTAGCGCCAGTGGCAGTGCATGTCGATGACCAGCCCGCCGCCGTCCTCCTTGCGGTAGTTCCAGCTCGGACGCTGGATCGGCTGGCCCTCGTACTCGCCGGTGAACACCCAGTAACCGAACTCACCCCGCACGCTCAGGATGCGGCCGAAGAATCCCTGTTCCTTGAGAAGCTGGAACTTGCGGATGCCCGGCAACCACAGCTTGTCCTGCACCGTGCCGTTCTTCACGCCGGCCTTCTCCGCGGTGTCGGCGATCGACAAGGCGTCGGCGACCGTGGTCGAGATCGGCTTCTCACAATAGACATGCTTCCCGGCCGCGATCGCACGCTCGAGAAAGGCCTTGCGGTAGGGCGTCCCCGAAGCGTCGAAGAAGATCGGATAGGCCGGGTCCGCCAGCGCCGCGTCGAGGTCGGTGGTGTAACGCTCGACGCCGTGCGCCTCGGCCAGTCGCCGGAGCTTGTCTTCGTTGCGCCCGGTCAGGATCGCTTCGGGCATCAGGCGGGTGCCGTCGGAAAGCACCACGCCGCCCTGCTCGCGGATCGCGAGGATCGAGCGCACGAGGTGCTGGTTGGTGCCCATGCGTCCGGTGACGCCGTTCATGATGATGCCGATGGTCCTGTCGCTCATGGTGTTCGGTAAATGGATTCGTATTGCCTGAGGATGTAATCGAGATAGTCGTGCTGGTTCTCCGACCACCACCTGCGGGAGAAGATCTCGACTTCGGTGAAACCGTCGAAGCCGGTGCCCTTCACCAGCGCGTCGATCTCGCGCAGCGGCGCGCAGCCTTCCCCCATGACGCCACGGTCGAAGAGCATGTCCTGCTGGTCGGGCTTGTAGTCGCAGATGTGATAAGCGAGCAGCCGGCCGTTGTCGGCGCAGCGCTTGGTCTCGGCCTCCAGTTCCTGGTCCCACCACACGTGATACACGTCCAGCGCCACGCCCAGGTTCGACGCTCCGATCTCCTCACAGAGATCGTTGGCGGTCTTCATCGTGTTGATCGCCGATCGGTCGCCGGCATAGACCGGATGCAGCGGTTCGATTGCCAGTTTGCAACCGGCCTCCGCCGCCCAGCCCGCCATCTCGGCGATTCCGTCGCGGATCTGCTCGTAGTTTTCCCTCGGCGTCTGACCCGGCGTCGCCCCGCAGACCAGCACGATCATCGGCAGCCCGAGCGCCTCGGCCTCCCGCACGCACTCCCGGTTTGCCTCCATCGCCTTGGATCGATCCTCCGCCGTCCTCCCGGTGAAGAATCCACCGCGAACGTGAGCCACCGGCCGGATGCCCGCGTCGGCCATCTGCCGTCTCACCTTCGCCAGGTCCTGCCCGGCGATCGTTTCGCGCCAGATCGAGATGCCGCCGATGCCGCGGCGGGCGTAGTGCTCGATGCACTCCGAGATCGACCACGGCCGATTCGTGAAGGTGTGCAGCGCCAGCTCGGGATATTCCATCGCGTCAGGCGTTGGCGATGCGTTCGATCGCCTCGCGGGTCATCTGCGTGATGGTGTCGAAGCGGCCCTCCTTGATCAGGGCGGGACTCACGAACCACGACCCGCCGATCGCGGCGACGGCCCCGAGCTTCGCATACTCCGACGCCTTTTCGGCGTTGATGCCACCCGTCGGCACGAAGCGGAGTCCGGTGTGCCCGTAGGGACCGATCAACGCCTTCAACATCGGCACGCCGCCGAGCGGCTCCGCCGGAAAGAACTTGAGCGTCGGCACACCCAGCTCCCGGTCCAGCGCGCTCTCGGTCGGACTCGTCACCCCCGGAAAGATCTCCAGGCCCGCCTTCTGTGCCGCCTCCACCACCGGAGCGCTGATTCCGGGCGCCACGGCGAACTCCACCCCCATGTCGGCGAGCCGGGGAACCACCTCGGGATCAAGGACCGTCCCGGCACCGACATGCATGTCGGGAAACCGCTCACGAATCCGCCGGATGCCCTCCAGCGCCGCGTCGGTCCGCAGCGTCAGTTCGATCACGTCGAGCCCGGCCGCCAACAAGGCCTCGGCGAGAGGTTCCGCGTGCTCCTCATCCTCGAGGACCACCACCGGCAGCAATCGTTTTTCAAGCATCGTCGGATCGGATCTGAAGGTTAGCGCCGCCATTCAGGCAGAGGCCGAAATCAATCATCATGGGTTTTTCTTGCAAGTGAAATTTATAGGGTATTTCCTGCTCCTAAGAAATGCCGGACGGTCCCGCCATCGAACATCTCGACTTCAGCATCGTCCGCGATCTCCGCAAGCGGGAGGGACTGACGCTGGAGGAACTTTCCCGGCGGAGCGGGCTCTCGGTTTCGGTGCTTTCCAAGCTGGAGCGAAACCAGAACCTCGTCGAACTCGAAACCCTCTATCGCCTCGCCCGCGCCTTCCATCTCTCGGCCTCCGACCTGCTCGCCTTGTCGGAGTCGGTTTCCGCCCACCACAAGACCGCCGAGCGCTATCGCTCCGGTCCCTTCGACTTCGAGAAGGTGGGCTTTCACGGAATCGACTGCTTCCACGCCACCGCCAAGGCCGGCGAGTCGCTCACCCACCCCGAGGCCCATGGTGACGAGTTCGAGATCTGCTGGGTGTTGCGTGGACGGGTGCGGATTTCCCTGCCCCGCGAAACGCATGAACTCGCCGCCGGCGAAGCCCTCAAGTTCGACGCCATCCTCGAGCACACCTATGAAATCCTCGAAGATGCCGAACTGACCATCGTCCACCTGACCAAACCCCACCGATTCTAGCATCCATGATCGACCTCACCAGCGCCCCCGCCCTCCCCGATCTCAAACCCGCCCTCGACCGCTTCTTCGAGCTCACGAAGTGCAAGATCGCGGCGCTCGACGCCGAATACGACGAGTCGAAGGGCTCGCCCGTCTTCACCGTCGAGGGGAAATACACCACCCGCGGCTGGACCGAGTGGACCGAGGGATTCCGCTACGGCATCGCGATCCTGCACTTCGACGCCACCGGCGACGAATCCTCCCTCGAGAGCGGCCGGTCGAGGACGGTGAAGCGCATGGCTTCGCACGTCTCGCACATCGGCGTGCACGACCACGGCTTCAACAACCTATCGACCTACGGCAACCTTCGTAGGTTGATGCTTGAGGGCCGCCTGCCGCAGGACGAATGGCAGCGCCACTTCTACGAGCTCGCCATCAAGGTCTCCGGCGCCGTGCAGGCGTCGCGCTGGACCCGGCACCAGCACGGCGGGTTCATCCATTCCTTCAACGGTCCCCACTCGCTGTTCGTCGACACCATCCGCTCCTGCCGGATTCTGATGGAGGCGCACCGCCTCGGCCACGTGCTGATGGCCGAGGGCGACAAGCCGGTCTCACTGCTCGGCCGGGCACTCCAGCACATCGAATCGACCGCGAACTATTCCGTCTTCTACGGCGAGGGACGCGACAGCTACGACGTCCGCGGCCGGACCGCGCACGAATGCGTCTTCAACACCACCGACGGCGCCTACCGCTGCCCGAACTCCCAACAGGGCTACACCGGCTTCTCCACCTGGACCCGCGGACAGTCGTGGGCCTGCCTCGGTTTCGCCGAGGAACTGGAGCTGCTCGAACACATGGACGAATCCACCTTCGCCGACTTCGGCGGGAAGGAGAAATGGGAGGCCCTGATGCTGAAGGCAGCCACCGCCGTGGCCGACAACTTCATCGAGAACACGCCCACCGACGGCATTTCCTACTGGGACCAGGGGGCCCCGAAACTCCACCTGCTCGGCGACTACCTCGATCGCCCGGCAGATCCGTTCAACGCCCACGAACCGGTCGACAGCTCCGCCTCGGTGATCACCGCCCAGGGCCTGCTGCGCCTCGCCCGATACCTGCGCGGCAAGGGCGACACCTCCAGCGCCGACCGCTACGAGCGGGCCGGACTCGTCACCGCCCGCTCGATCTACTCCGAGTCCTACCTTTCGACCGACCCGAGCCACCACGGACTGATCCTCCACTCGATCTACCACCAGCCCAACGGCTGGGACCACCAGCCCGATCCCGGCAAGGCGGCCTACGGTGAGTCCAGTATGTGGGGCGACTACCACGCCATGGAACTCGCCGTGTATCTCCAGCGCCTGATCGAGGAAAAACCCTACCTCACCTTCTGGACTTCATGAAAACCGCCCTCATCACCGGAGGCTCCCGGGGCATCGGCCTCGGCTGCGCCAAACACCTCGCGGCCGACGGCTTCGCCATCGCCATCAACGGCGTGCGCCCCGAAGACCAGGTCGCCGACGTGCTCGCAGAGATCCGCGCGGCCGGCGCGCCCGAGGTCATCTACTGTCGCGGCGACGTCGGTAGTCCGGAAGGCCGCGACGCCGTCCTCTCCAGCCTGTTTTCCCGCTTTCCTCACCTCAACCTGCTCGTCAACAACGCCGGCGTCGCCCCGCTCGAGCGCCTCGACCTGCTGGAGACCACGCCCGAGTCCTACCAGCGACTGATGCGCATCAACCTCGAGGGACCCTTCTTCCTGTCCCAGGAAATCGCCAACCGGATGATCGCCGAGCGCGAAAACGATCCGGCATTCGAGGCCTCGATCATCAACATCAACTCGATCTCCGCCACCGTCGTCTCGACCAACCGCGGCGAATACTGCGTCTCGAAGGCCGGACTCGCCATGGTCACCCAGCTCTTCGCCACGCGCCTTGGCGAGTTCGGGATTCCGGTTTACGAAGTCCGCCCGGGCGTCACCCGCACCGACATGACCTCCGGCGTGACCGAAAAATACGACCGGCTCATCGAGGAAGGCCTCTGCGTCACCCCGCGCTGGGGGACGCCCGAGGATGTGGGTCGGGCCGTCGCGGCCCTCGCCGCCGGCCGGTTCCCCTACTCGACCGGCCAGGTGATCATGATCGATGGAGGACTTACGATTCCCCGTCTCTGAAAATGGGAGGTCATCATCAGTCCGTTGAGCCCCCCGGCTCCCAGACCCGCCTCCCGTGAAAGGCTTGACGCCCGAGCCGTCGAGTCTCTGACTTGTCCGACAAATTCCACGGATTGACAGACCCGTGGAACTCTCCCGTATCGGCGCTCTGGCGACGACACGGTCCGGGCAACGGCCCTAACCTGGATTCTCCATTCCCGACCCAGAACATCATGAGCGACCCGAATTCGAATGAACCCGCCGACATGTCGGTGAACTCCCAAATCGAGGAACACCGCCAGATCATTCTGGACGGCGAAGCCAAGGGCGGCGCCGGCAAGTTTCTGGCCTACGCCCGCCTCTCGGGTCCGGGCTGGCTGCAGAGCGCCATCACCCTCGGTGGCGGCTCGCTCGCCAACGCCCTCTACCTCGGTGTTCTCGGCGGCGTTGCCTTCATGTGGCTGCAGCCCATGGCGATGATGTTCGGCATCGTGATGATGAGCGCCATCGCCTACATCACGCTTTCGACCGGCAAACGCCCGCTGCGCTCGATCAACCAGCACATCAGCCCGATCCTCGGCTGGGGCTGGCTCGCCGCCTCGATGATGGCCAACATCGTCTGGTCGCTGCCGCAATTTGCGCTCGCCGTGGCGGCACTGCGCCAGAACCTGCTGCCCGGGGTGCTCGGCGCGGAGTCCGGACTCTCCGAGTTCTCGGGGATGCTGATCGCCGCGGTCATCGTCCTCGCCCTCGTGATCACCAACGTGATGATCTACATCTCCGGCGGCAAGGGCACCAAGGTCTTCGAGATCATCATGAAGCTGATGGTCGGCACCATCGTGATCTGCTTCTTTGGCGTCGTCGTCCAACTCTCGGTCGCCGGCCAGATCGACTGGGGCGCCATCGGTGCCGGAATGATTCCCAGCTTCGAAAGCCTGTTCACCCCCGCCCCGACCTTCGCTCCCTTCCTCGAGCAACTCGATGAAGGCGGCCGGCAGTTCTGGTCCGACCTGATCGTCGGCCAGCAGCGTGACGTGATGATCGGTGCCGCCGCCACCGCGGTGGGCATCAACATGACCTTCCTCCTTCCCTACTCCATGCTGCGGAAAGGCTGGAACCGCGACTTCCGGGGGCTCGCGATCTTCGACCTCTCCACCGGCCTGTTCATCCCCTTCATGCTCGCCACCGGCTGCGTGGTCATTTCCGCCGCCTCGCAGTTCCACGCCAAGGCCGCTCCGGGACTGATGAGCACCACGGACCCCAACGGCGCGATCGTCGAACCGCCCAAGAATCTCGTCGGCCCCTACAACGGGCTGCTCGCCGAACGCGTGAAGGCAGACATGGATGCCGAAGCCCTGGCGGCACTCGCCGCGCTGCCGGAGGATCAGCAGAAGGATCGCATCGCCGAGAAGGCCGCGCTGCTCCCGGTCGGGGAGCAGCAGATGGCCGCGATGCTGGTCAAACGCGACGCCTTCAACCTCGCCCAGACCCTCGAGCCGCTGGTCGGCAAGAAGGTGGCCAACTACGTCTTCGGTTTCGGCGTGCTGGGCATGGCGCTCAACGCCGCGACCATGCTGATGCTCATCAACGGCCTCTGCTTCTGCGAGCTGCGCAACCGCGCTCCCAAGGGCTGGACCCAGCGTTTCGGCTCGCTCATGGTCTGCGTCGGCGTGCTCGGACCCTTCTTCTGGAAGGGTGATGCCCAGATGTGGCTTGCGGTGCCTACCTCGGTCTTCGCCATGGTGCTGCTGCCCATCGCCTACGTGGTCTTCGCGCTGATGATGAACAACAAGACCATCCTCGGCCAGGACATGCCCGCCGGTCGCCGCCGCATCGTCTGGAACGTGCTCATGATCGGCTCGTGCACCTTCGCCGGCATCGGCAGCATGTGGGCGCTGTGGTCGAACTTCGAGAAGTGGACCGGACACGGCTGGTACGGCCTCGTCCTTTTCGCGATCTTCATCGTGATCGTGCTCACCACCCGCAAAAAGGTCACTCCCGACCCCGCCCCCGTCGTCAACTGATCCCCCGATCGGTTTGGCAACGCATGACCCCATGAACCCCTCCACCCTCTCATGAAATTCGGAATCATCGGCGCCGGCATGATCGGCCAGTTCCACGCCAAGGCCATCACCGCCATGACCGGCGGCGAACTCCACTCGGTCTTCGACCTCCGCGCCGAGGCCGCCGAAAAACTCGCCTCGGAATACGGCGTCAAGGCCTACTCCAACATGGACGCCTTCTACGCCGATCCCGAGCTGGAGATCGTCACCGTCGGCACCCCCAGCGGCGCCCACCTAGAGCCCTCGTTGGCCGCGCTCAACGCCGGCAAGCACGTGATCTGCGAGAAGCCCCTCGAGGTCACCACCGAGCGCATCGACCAGCTCATCGCTGCCGCCGAGAAGAACGGCAGGACCCTCGCCGCTGTCCTCAACCGCCGCTTCCACCCGGGCATGGACGCCTTCAAGAAGGCCGCCGACGAGGGCCGCTTCGGCATTCTCACCAACGCCTCCTGCTACGTGAAATGGTACCGCGACCAGGCCTACTACGACTCGGCCGGCTGGCGCGGCACCTGGGCGCTCGACGGCGGGGGCGCGCTGATGAACCAGTCGATCCACACCGTCGATGCGCTGCTCTATCTCGCCGGACCGGTGAAATCGGTCCAGGCCAACACCGCCTGCCTCGCCCACGAGCGGATCGAGGTCGAGGACATCGTCGTCTCCATCGTCGAGTTCGAGAACGGTGCCCGCGGCGTGATCGAGTGCTCGACCTGCACCTGGTCGAAGGACGGCCACCCCGCCCGCGTCCAACTCTCGGGCACCGAGGGCTCGGTGTTCCTAGCCGACGAGGCGTTCGAAATCTGGGACTTCATGTACGAGAAGCCCGAGGACGCCGAGATCCGCTCGACCCTGATGAAGGGCCAGCAGGCCGGCCTCGGCGCCAACGATCCCAAGGCCATCAACTTCTACCAGCACCAGCGCAACTTCGAGGAGGTCGTCAGCGCGATCGCCGAAGGCCGCGAGCCGAGCACCTCCGCCGCCGAGGCCCGCAAGCCCGTCGCCCTGATCCAGGCCATCTACCAGTCCGCCCAGAACGGCGGCACCAAGGTCGAACTCTGACCGTGGCTGCCCCGGCCCGGGGCAGGCCGTCCAGGCGGCGGCCCGCCGCCCATCCTCTTTCAGCAAGCCAACATGTCTCAAACCGCCAAACTCACCGGTTTCGCCGACGAAGCCTCCCGCGACCTCTCCAAGCAGATCGCCGCCACCAAGGCCATCGGCTGGTCCGCCATCTCGACCCGCATGATCGGCGGGCACAACATCCACGAGATGCCCGAGGCCGAGTTCGACCAGGCCGCCGACCAACTTGACGCCGCCGGCATCCAGGTTCCGGAGTTCGGCTCCCTCATCGGCAACTGGGGCAAGACCATCGACTCCGATTTCGCCGTCACCCTCGCCGAAATCGACCGCGCCATCCCGCGCATGCAGCGGCTCGGCACCAAGCTGGTCCGCGTCATGTCCTACGCCCAGCAGCCGTGGGGCGAGGACCAGCACGAGCAGGAGCGCTTCCGCCGCCTGCGCGAAATCGTGGGCCGCTTCGCCGACGCCGGCCTCACCGCCATCCACGAGAACTGCATGAACTGGGGCGGCTTCTCCGCCGACCACACCCTGCGGCTCGTCGACGAGGTCCCGGGGTTGAAGCTGGTCTTCGACACCGGCAACCCGGTCTTCCAGCGCGACCGCTCAAAGCCCGAGCCGTATCCGTGGCAGGATCCCCTCGAGTTCTGGGAAAAGGTCCGCGACCACGTCGTCCACATCCACATCAAGGACTGCCTCAACCCCGTCTCCGACGACGTCGAGCCGGAATACACCATGCCCGGCGAGGGTAAGGCGCGGCTCCGCGAAATCCTCGGCGATGCAAAATCCCGCGGCTACGACGGCTGGATCGCCATCGAGCCCCACGTCGCCACCGTCTTCCACGCCCCCGATCCCGACGCCGTCGATTGGCAGCAGTGCTACGACTCCTATGTCGAATACGGCAAGCGCCTCGAGGCGCTGTGGAACGCCCTACCGTAGCTGCCCCGGCCCGGGGCAGGCCGTGCCGGCGGCGGCCCGCCGCCTTTCCGGAGCATCGACATTCCTGTCGATCTTCCCCATGCCCACCCTCGACCAACGCCTCGCCCTCCGCGAACGGCCCCGCGGACCGATCGTCATGCGCCAGCGCTGGTCTTGCCTGCTCTTCCTCCACTGGCGGGTCGATCCCGACATGCTCCGGGCCCGCCTCCCCGACGGCCTCCACCTCGATCTCCACGACGGCGAAGCCTGGCTCGGCATCGTCCCCTTCTTCATGCGGCGGGTCCGCCCGTCGTTCCTACCCCCTGTCCCCGGCCTCTCGTGGTTCCTCGAACTCAACGTCCGCACCTACGTCCACGACGACCGGGGCGTGCCGGGCGTCTGGTTCTTCTCGCTCGACTGCGACCAGCCGCTCGCCGTCGAGTTCGCCAGGCGCTTCTTCCACCTCCCCTACGAACACGCCGCCATGTCGGCGAGAACCGGGGACTTCATCCACTACACCTGCCGTAGAAAAGGGTGTGCTGAAACCGCGGCCTATCAATACCGCCCGGCCGAGGATGCCCGGCCCGCCACGCCCGGCTCGCTCGAATTCTTCCTCGCCGAACGCTACCTGCTCTACTCGGCGGACCGACGCAGTCGCATCCATCACGGTCGCGTCCATCACCGCCCCTACCACCTCGCCCCGGCCGAATGCCCGGGGTGGTCCGCGGCTCCCGCCACCTGGGATGGAATCGACCTTCCCGACACACCTCCCGAATCCGCGCTCGTCGCCACTCCGGTCGACGTCTCGGTCTTCCCGCTCCGCCGGACCTGACTCCCGCTACATGGCCTCCTTTTTCAGGGTCCCCACGTAGGGCAGGTTCCGGTAGCGGCCCTGGTAGTCGAGCCCGTAGCCGATCACGAACTCATCTCCGATCTCGAAGCCGACGTAGTCCGCCTCCACCTCGACCGCCCGCTCGCGGTCCTTGGCGAGAAGCACGCCGGTCTTCACCTCGGCCGCACCCTCCGCCACGAGCCGGTCGGCCACCGCACGCAGCGTGCGGCCGGTGTCGAGAATGTCATCGAGCACCAATACCCGCCGGCCTGCGACCTCCGGCAGTTTCCGGTCGAGGAAATCCACCCGCCCGCTGCTTTCGGTCCCGCCATGATAGCTGGCGACATTCAGGCACTCGATCTCCAGCATCCGTGGCAGCCGCCTCAGCAGGTCCGAGGCGAAAACCAGCGCCCCCTTGAGCAGCACGATCACCACGATCACCTCGCCGGGGAAGTCGTGCCGGATCTCCTTCGCCATCGCGTCGAGGCGCTTCTCGATCACGTCCTCGGCGATCAACACCCGCTCGACATCGGCCTCCATCAACGCGTCCTTTCGGGCCGGTAGATCTTCTCGTCCGGGTGGTGGAGGTTCAGCCGGTCCCGGGCGTGCAGCTCAAGATACTCCTGGTCCTCGCGCAACGCCCTGTAGCCGGCCTCGGCGTCCTCCTTCAGGGCGATCACCTCCCGTTCCTTCTCCTCGATCCGGAGGAGTTCCATCCGCTTGTCCTCGAGCTGCCGCATCTGGGGCAGCGCGGATGCCACCGCCAACGCCCCGAGCGACAATCCGAAGAGACACAGCACGAATCCGTTGATCCAGTGGATCGCCCTGGTCTGCGCACGCAGACGGCTGATCCTGGAGGCGGCGGGATGTCGACGCGAAGGCATTGCTTGAGGATTCTTAACAAATCCCGGCTTGTTGATGAATCAAAAATCTCCGGTTCCGGGAAAACCGCCGGAGCCCCTCAGCGCCAGAGGGTCGAAAATGCGCGTCCTAACGGATTTCCCGGGTTGCAATATGTGGTGATCCTGCCTCTCTAAGCACGTTTCAAACCCTCATTCCATGACCAAAGAAGCACTGATCTACTCGGTTCCCGTGTTCGGCGTTCTCGCCCTCGCCTTCACATTCTGGAAATCCTCCTGGGTCGCCAAACAGGACGCCGGCACCGATCGGATGAAAAAGATCGCCGGAGCCGTCCAGGAGGGAGCCATGGCCTTCCTGAGGGCCGAGTACAAGGTGCTGGCCATCTTCGTCGTCTGTGTCGCGGTCCTGCTGATGATCGGCGGGTTCCGCTCGGATCAGTCCCACCCGCTGGTCGCACTGTCGTTCATCGTCGGCGCCTTCTGCTCGGCGCTTGCCGGCTTCATCGGGATGAAGGTCGCGACCAAGGCCAACGTCCGTACCACCAACGCCGCCCGCACGGGCCTCGGTCCGGCGCTTGAGATCGCCTTCTCCGGCGGCGCCGTCATGGGCCTCGGCGTCGTGGGTCTCGGCGTCCTCGGCCTCGGCGGACTGTTCGCCGTCTTCTCGTCGGTCTTCGGCACCGATACCGCCGACAATGTCCGGCAGGTCATGACCATCGTCACCGGCTTCTCCTTCGGAGCCTCTTCGATCGCTCTCTTCGCCCGCGTGGGCGGCGGCATCTACACCAAGGCCGCCGACGTCGGCGCCGACCTGGTCGGCAAGGTCGAGGCCGGCATCCCGGAAGACCACCCCCTCAACCCCGCGACCATCGCCGACAACGTCGGTGACAACGTCGGCGACGTGGCCGGCATGGGCGCCGACCTTTTCGAATCCTACGTCGGCTCCATCATCGGCACCATGGTGCTCGGCGCGGTCTTCGTGGGCATCCCCGAGATGCAGGAAAGCTTCGGCGGCCTCGGACCGGTGCTGCTGCCGCTGGTCCTCGCCGGCCTCGGCATCGTGACCTCCATCGCCGGCACCTTCTTCGTGAAGGTGAAGGAAGGCGGAAGCCCGCAGACCGCCCTCAATGTCGGCGAGTTCGGCTCCTCGATCGCCATGATCATCATCACCTGGTTCGTCATCCAGGCGATGCTGCCCGGTAGCTGGACGGTCGGCGAAATGACCTACACCGCCAACGGCACGTTCTTCGCGATCATCTTCGGACTCGTCGCCGGACTGGCCATCGGCAAGATCACCGAACACTACACCGGAACGGGCACCAAGCCGGTCCGCTCGATCGTCGACCAGTCGGTCACCGGATCCGCCACCAACATCATTTCCGGCCTCGGCGTCGGGATGGTTTCCACCGCCCTCCCGATCCTCGTGCTCGCCGCCGGCATCCTCGGCGCCTATCACTTCGCAGGCCTCTACGGGATCGCGATCGCCGCCGTCGGCATGCTTTCCAACACCGGCATCCAGCTCGCGGTCGACGCCTACGGCCCGATCGCCGACAACGCCGGCGGCATCGCCGAAATGAGCGAACTGCCCAAGGAGGTCCGGGGCCGCACCGACAAGCTCGACGCGGTCGGCAACACCACCGCCGCCATCGGCAAGGGCTTCGCGATCGGATCCGCCGCACTCACCGCGCTGGCGCTTTTCGCGGCCTTCAAGACCTCCTACGAACTCTCCCACCCCGGGGGCCGCGAACTCAGCATCGAGATCACCGATCCCAAGGTGATGGCAGCCCTGCTCGTCGGCGGCATGCTGCCCTTCCTCTTCTCGGCGCTGTCGATGGGTGCGGTCGGACGCGCCGCGATGTCGATGATCCAGGAAGTCCGCCGGCAGTTCCACTCCATCCCCGAACTCGGCGCGGCCCTCGAGGCGATGAAGCGCAACGACGGCAAGGAGGTGAAGGACTGGAGCCCCGAGGACCAGAAGATCTTCGAGGCCGCCGACGGCAAGGCCGAGTACGCCAAGTGCGTCGCGATCTCCACCACCTCGGCGATCAAGCAGATGGTCCGCCCCGGCCTTCTCGCGGTGCTTGCCCCGGTGCTCGTCGGCTTCGTCGGCGGCGGTGCCATGCTCGGCGGCCTGCTTGCCGGTGTCACCGTCTGCGGCGTGCTGATGGCCCTCTTCCAGTCCAACGCCGGCGGCGCCTGGGACAACGCCAAGAAGATGATCGAGGAAGGCGTGACCATCGGCGGCGAGAGCTACGGCAAGGGCTCCGACCCGCACAAGGCGGCGGTGGTCGGCGACACGGTCGGCGACCCCTTCAAGGACACCTCCGGCCCCTCGCTGAACATCCTGCTCAAGCTGATGTCGGTGGTGGCCCTGGTGATCGCCCCCTTCATCGGCTGATCCGGCCATCCGGCCTCTCTCCTCACAACGCGCGACCGTCCCCGTGGCGGCCGCGCGTTTTTGCGTTTGCGTCGTCGGTGGACCTCTATGACCAGAACCTTGACTTTTTTAAAAAATATTGGCTCACTGATCTTAAACACTCCCA
>CALGOH010000118.1 GCA_937957985.1 uncultured Verrucomicrobiae bacterium | reverse complement strand
ACTACTACCAGCCCGAGGCCTACATCCCGCGCACCGACACCTACATCGAGAAGGATTCGAGCATCAACGACGAGATCGAGCGGCTGCGGCTGTCGGCGATGGGCTCGCTGCTGACCCGCGAGGACACCATCGTGGTCGCCTCGGTGAGCTGCATCTACGGCCTCGGCTCGCCCGAGGACTACGAGGGGATGATGGTGCCGGTATGGGTCGGCCAGGAGATCGGCCGCGACCAACTCCTGGAAAGCCTCGTCGCCCTGCTCTTCGAGCGCAACGACATCGCCTTCGGCCGTGGCAAATTCCGCGTGCGCGGCGACGTTGTGGAAGTCCACCCCGCCTACCTCGACGAGACCGCGGTGCGGGTCGAGTTCTTCGGCGACGAGATCGACAGGATTTCCACCATCGACACGCTCACCGGCACCATGATCGAGTCGGTCGATCGCTACACCTTCTTCCCCGCCAAGCAGTTCGTCACGCCCGGCGACAAGCTGAAGAAGGCGATCGTCGAGATCCGCAAGGAGGCCGACGCCCGCGGCGCGGAGTTCGAGAGCCAGGGCAAGCTGATCGAGGCGCAGCGGCTGCGGATGCGCACCGACTACGACCTCGAGATGATGCGCGAGATGGGCTTCTGCCAGGGGATCGAGAACTATTCGCGCCACCTCACCGGCCGCCCGCCCGGCGCCCGGCCGTACACCTTGCTCGACTTCTTCCCGGAAAACTTCCTCACGCTGATCGACGAAAGCCACGTCAGCATCCCGCAGATCGGCGGGATGTACGAGGGAGACCGTAGCCGCAAGACGGTGCTGGTCGACCACGGCTTCCGCCTGCCCAGCGCGCTCGACAACCGCCCGCTTCGCTTCGACGAGTTCATGAAGATGACCGGCCAGCGACTCTACGTTTCGGCGACGCCGGGGCCCTTCGAAATGGTCAACTCGCGCCCCGACAACCCGCGCTTCATTCCGACCAAGGGCAAGGGCGACGACCGCGGGCTGACCGTCTTCGACCTGCGCAAGATGAACCTGCAGCCGAGCCCCTCGACGGAACCGGTCGAAGCCTTCGACGTGACCAAGCCGGGCAAGCCGCTGGTCGTCGAGCAGATCATCCGCCCGACCGGGCTGCTCGACCCGGTGCTCACGCTCAAGCCGCTCAAGGGCCAGATCGACGAGACCATCGAGCTCTGCCGCCAGCGGGTCGAGAAAGGCGAGCGGGTGTTGGTGACCACTCTAACAAAGAAGACCGCCGAGGATCTTTCCGAGTACCTGCAGAACGTCGGATTGAAGGTCCGCTACATCCACGCCGATGTCGACGCGGTCGAGCGGGTGGAGATCCTGCGCCAGCTCCGGGCGGCGGAGTTCGACATCCTGGTCGGGATCAACCTGCTGCGCGAGGGCCTCGACCTGCCGGAGGTCTCGCTGGTGTGCATCCTTGACGCCGACAAGGAGGGCTTCCTTCGCAACGAGACCAGCCTCATCCAGACGGCGGGCCGGGCCGCACGTCACGTGAACGGCGAGTGCGTGCTGTTCTGCGACGAGGTCACCGACTCGATCCAGCGGTTGCTCGATGTCACCGAGTACCGTCGCGAGAAGCAGACGACCTACAACGAGGAACACGGCATCACCCCGCAGAGTGTGAAGCGTGCGGTGCAGGAGAGCCTGCACCTCTACTCGAACCAGCGTGAGAGCGCCGACAAGCTCAACCGCTCACTGGTCGCCGAGGACGAGGAGGTTTACGACAAGGTGCGGGTGATCGCGGAGTTGGAGAAGGAGATGCGCGACGCCGCGGCCAAGCTCGAGTTCGAGCGGGCCGCCCACCTGCGCGACCAGATCGCCCAGCTCAAGGACGGGGAGAAGGTGAAGAAGCCCGCGAAGAAGCGGGTCAGGTATCGGTAGCCGGGTTCTTCAACCAATCCAGCGCGTTCTCCGCATAGCCCATGGCGAGCGAGTAGTGCCCTTCGCCCTCGATCCAGTCGGTCTCTGCGTTGGGCACCTTCTCGGCGAGCCTTTTGGCCACCTCGCAGGGCAGGTTGGCGTCGGCGGTGCCGTGCCAGAAATGAACCGGGACGTGGATTCCCGACGGATCGAAATCCCAGTCGGAGAGATACAATTCGCCATCCTCCCGCATGCCGTCCGATCCGTTGCGGACGGCTTCGAGGAAGCTGCGGGTGACCATTTCCCAGCCGCCGCCGTTGCGGATGGCCTCGCGATCGACGTCGGGCACGCTCTTCAGCATCCACGACATGGGCGCGTGATCGTGGCCGCGATCGACCATCCACCGGCTCAGCCGGACGACCGCCGGCATCGCGACGCGGCGCAGTTTCCGGCTCGTCGCGAGCGTGCGGTAGGCCCAGTGCATGTGGCTGCGGGCCGACTTGTCGGCGAGCGGCGGGGCTCCGCAAACGACCGCGGCGCGCTCGATGCGGTCGCCGAGCCTGGCGCAGGCGGCGAGGGTGTAGGGGCCGCCGCCGGAAACGCCGAAGGCCTTGAAACGGTCGATTCCCAAGGCATCGGCGAAGCCGGCGAGGTCGGCCGGCCAGTCGCTGAAGCCGCGTCCGGGTCGCGGGTCGGAGCGACCGACGCCGGGGCGGTCCGGAGCGAGGATGCGCAGGCCGCGATCGCGGGCCATCGGGTCGAGGAAGGCGGCCTGGTAGCGGCTGCTCGGCCAGCCGTGGTGAAACATGACCGGATCGCCGGAGGGATCGCCATACTCGGCGTAGCCGAGGGCGCGGCCATCGGGCAGGGTCAGGCTGCGATCCTCGTCCATCTGTGGCGACCATGGGAGAGCCGCGTGCGGATTGCAAACGCGCGTGTGGCGATCGCGCTCGACAGCGGCCCGCCCTGGTCGAAGTTGGGCGGTGCATCTCCTCCTCACCGGCGCCACCGGCTACATCGGTCTGCGGCTCATCCCCGCGCTGCTGGAGGCCGGCCACCGGATCACCGCCCTGGTGCGCGACCGCCGGCGGTTTCCCGCCGATGAATTCATCGGGAGCAGGCTGGAGGTGATCGAGGGCGACCTGCTGCAGCCGGCGACGCTGCCGGAACTGCCCGACGATCTCGACGCCGCCTACTACCTTGTCCACTCGATGAGCGCCGGCGGGGACTTCGCGGAGAAGGAGCGTCGGGTGGCGGAGCATTTCACCGCCTGGCTGGACCGCTCGGGATGCCGGCGGGTCATCTATCTCGGCGGGCTCGTCGACCCGTCGCGCGAACTCTCGCCGCACCTCGCCTCGCGGCTGGCGGTGGAGGAGGTGCTGCGGCGAGGCAAGGCGGACCTGACCGTGCTGCGGGCCTCGATTATCGTCGGCTCGGGCTCGGCGTCGTTCGAGATCGTCCGCGACCTCGCCGAGAAGCTGCCGGTGATGATCTGCCCGCGCTGGGTGGCCACCCGCTGCCAGCCGATCGCGATCCGCGACGTGATCTCCTACCTCCGGGGCGTGCTCGAGGTGCCGGAAACGGCGGGCGGCACCTACGACATCGGCGGCCCGGAGGTGATGCGCTACCGTGATCTGCTTTCCGGATACGCCGAGGTGCGGGGGCTCAGGCGCTGGTTCGTGCCGGTGCCCTTCTTCAGTCCGCGGCTGTCCTCCTGGTGGCTGGTGCTGATGACCTCGACGCGCTTCTCCCTCGCCCGCGCGCTGGTCGATTCGCTGGAGCACGAGACCGTCTGCCGCGACGAAAGGATCCGCGAACTCGTGTCGGTCGAGCTTTCCCCCTACCGCGTGGCGGTCGGGCGCGCGCTGTCGCGGATCGCGCAGAACCGGGTGCCGTCGAGCTGGGTCGATTCGCTGGTCGGCGGCTCGCTCGACCCGCGCTTCCTCGACGCGATCCAGGTGCCGCAGCACGGCGTCTACCATGATCGTCGTAGTTGCCCGCTCGCCGCCGACCGCGACGAGGTGGTGGCGGCGGTCTGGTCGCTCGGAGGCGAGCGCGGGTGGCCGTCGATGAACTGGGCGTGGGATGTGCGTGGTGCCATCGACCGGCTGATCGGCGGCATCGGGACCCGCCGCGGCCGGCGCGATCCGGAGGACCTGCGTCCGGGCGACGCGCTGGATTTCTGGCGCGTGGTGCTGGCCGACCGGGACGCGGGCCGTCTGATCCTCTACGCCGAGATGAAGCTGCCCGGCGAGGCCTGGCTGGAGTTCGTGGTCGGCAGGGAAGAGCTGCGCCAGACCGCGACCTTCCGGCCGCAGGGCCTGCTCGGCCGCCTCTACTGGTTCGCCGTGCTGCCGGCGCACTGGTGGCTTTTTCCACGGATGGTGCGGCGGCTGGCCGCGGCGGCGTGAAACGGACATGCCATTCCTGAAGGGAGACAAGACCTGCTTGCGGGCCGCGTATTCCAGGGAACCCTTGATTTCATGATCGGAAGACAGCTTTACGTTCACCTCGGATGGGCGATCGCCGCGGGCGCCGCTTTCTTCATCGGATCGAAGGCCGGCGTTCCATCGGCCGAGGAGGTCGCCGCCGCGGCACAACGCGCGGACCGTCCGACGGGGATACGCTCCAATTTCCGCAACGAGCGCGATGCCGCGGACCCGGCCACGGCCCGGTTGGGTGAGGGCCCGCTGACGCGGCTCTTCGGCAGCTACTCGCCGGGCGCCGCCGGGTTGAAAGCGGTCACCGAACAGGCCGTGCGCGACCCGAATCCGCTGACCCGGCGGCTGGCCTTCGCCAGGCTGCTCGAGAGCATGACGGCGGAGAATGCGATGGAGATCCGCGAGCATCTCGTCGCGCTGGGTGCCGAGGGAGACACGTGGAACGACTTCAACTACGCCTGGGGCGCGCTGGCCGGGCGCGAGGCCTTCGAGTTCGCGCGGACCAGTGACGAGCCGGACCTCGGCGCGGCGCTGACCGGCTGGGCGGCGGCCGATCCCGCCGGGGCCTTGGCAATGCTGGACAACCTGCCCGAGGAACTCGAGGGACAGCGCCGGAACCTGCAGGGCAACATCATTTCCGGCATCGCCGACCACGACCTGAACCTGGCGACCGAGGTGGCGCTGCGGTTCGGTGCCGACGATCCGGATCATGCCCAGAGGCTCCTGCGCGAGGTGGCCAACGAAGCGATCCGGCAGGGAGGCCCCGAGACCGCCTCGCTGTGGGTAGAGTCCCTGCCCGACGGCGACGCCAAGGGCGGCGCGATGCGCCGGGTGACCGAAACCTACGTCCGCCAGGATCCGCAGGCGGCCGCGGCCTGGGCGGGGCAGTTCGCCGACCAGGACTACGCGAGGTCGGCGATTGGCGAGATCGGTGACGAGTGGGCCGAGCGCGATCCGCAGGCCGCCGTGGCGTGGCTCGAGACGCTGCCAGCCGGCGCTTCGCAGAACACCGGCTTTTCCCAGGCCCTCGGCGAGTGGGAGGACCGCGACCCCGAGGCCGCCGGGCAGTACCTGATGTCGATGGAACGCTCGCCGCAGCGCGACGCGGCCGTGGCCGGCTTCGCCAACGGCTACGCTTGGCAGGACCCGACCACGGCGATCGCCTGGGCGCAGGACATCTCCGATCCGGAGCTGCGCGAGCGATCGCTGACGCAGGTCGGTCAGGCCTACTACCGTCGCGATCCGGAAGGCGCGCGCATCTGGCTGGAAAGCAGCGGGCTTCCGCAGGATGCCCGGCAGGAGGTCCTGAATCCCCGGCGACGCTGGCGGCGGTAGGTCCGCGCTTTTCCTTGGCATCGCGGACGGCAGCGGTCATCCCTCGCGCGCCTTGGCCGCCCGCCGTCATGCCCGCGTCGAGACCGCGCACCAGACCGTCGAGGTCGGGAAGTCGGCGCGGTGCTGCGAATTTCGGGTCGCGGGAGCGGTCCACGCCTGGTGGCACCGCGATCGCTTCCTGACAGGCCTGGCGTGGGACAATCTCGCCGCCGGGGCGTTGCTCCGTCCCGACGGCCCGCCGCGTTCGTTGCTGATGCTCGGGCTGGCCGGTGGCACGACCCTGCGCATCCTCCGACACCTACTGCCGGACTGTCGTTTCACCGCGGTCGAGATCGACCCGCGGATCATCGAACTCGCCCGTCGGCACATGCAGCTCGACAAGATCGGCGTCGAGGTGGTGGTCGCCGATGCCTACGAGTGGGCCGCCGGATCGCGCAGGCACTTCGATATCGTCATCGACGACTGCTACCTCACCGGGGCGGAGGACGTTTTCCGTCCACAGACGCGTGCCGGCTGGGGTGTCGATCTGCTGGCCGAACGGCTGCGTCCCGGTGGCCTGCTGTTGACCAACCTGATCACCGGCAGCGGCCACCGGCGCATGCAGAGCCGCACCCGCGCGGCCTTCAAGCGGCGCTTCGACGGCGTGCGGTCGGTCATCACCCCGGAGAGCATGAACGAAACGCTCGTCGGCGGCGATGCCGTGCGTCCGGGAGGCGCGCTGGATGCCTGGACCGTGCGGTTTTCCGCCGCGGAGGACCGTCGTTGCTGGGAGCGGATCGAGGTCCGCAAGCTGCGCTGAGGCCCTTTCCAGCCGCGTTGACATCGGGTGGCGCGGGCGGCACCCTCCCGCGCATGGACACGCTGAAGATTCTGCTCGGAGCCACCCTGGCGCTGCTGCTCGGGGCGCTGGTGGTCTTCACCAACCGCATGAATGACGGCGTCAAGAGCGCGCCGGAGGAGGACATCACGGCGATGCGCCGTCAGCTCACCGAGATGGAGGCCGAAATCGAGCGCCTGCGGACCGAGAAGCAGCGCGTCGCCCTGCGCGAGGCCACGAGCGAGCCAGCCAGCACCGATCTCGTCACCCGCGGCGAGGCCGAGGAGAAGGTCGGCGACCTCGAGGAGCGGCTCAAGCAGCTCGAACGGGAGGCCGAGGAGGCCAAGGCCGATGCCGAACTCGCCGAGCAGGAGGCCCTGCTGCTCAACGGCCGCCACGCCGAGGAGCGCAACAAGGAGGCGCGCCGCTCGCGGCTGATCAACGACGCCATGCTCATCGCGACCATCCAGGAGTGGGTGGAAAGCCCCGAGACCGGCGGCTTCGCCACCCTGCACATCGAAAGCTCCGACAACGTCCAGTCCGGCACCGTGCTCGCCATCCGCCGCAACGGCGGCATCCTCGGCAAGCTCCGCGTCGGCGAGGTCAGCATCGATGGCGCCATCGCCAACCCGATCACCCGCTTCGACGAGGTGAAACCCGAGCCCGGCGACGAGCTGATCCTCAACTCGATCGTCGAACTCGCTCCCTGACGCCGATGTCCACCACTGTCGGCCTCATTTCCCTCGGCTGCGCCAAGAACCTCATCGACTCCGAGGTGATGATGGGCCACCTCGCGCAGGCCGGCATGGCGCTCACGCCCGACGCCGAGCTGGCGGACGTGCTCATCGTCAACACCTGCTCGTTCATCGACATGGCCAAGACCGAGTCGATCGAGGCGGTCTTCGGCGCGGTCAATGCGCGCGGCGAGGACGTCGAGCGGCGCGACCAGAAGATCATCGTCGCCGGCTGCCTCTCGCAGCGCTTCGCCAAGGAACTGCCCGGCCTCATGCCCGAGGTCGATGCCTTCATCGGCCTCGACCAGATCACCAAGGTCGCGCCCATCATCGAGGGACTGGTCGGAAAGAAGCCGGTGCCGGAGAAGGAGGCCGGCGTCTCCACCGACGACGCGCGCGATTTCGTCACGCTCAAGCCGAAATACGTCCCCGACTACGACACGCCGCGCTGGCGGCTCACGCCGGAGCACAGCGCCTACGTGAAGATCGCCGAGGGCTGCAACCACACCTGCACCTTCTGCATCATCCCCAAGATCCGCGGCATGCACCGCTCGCGGACCCAGGAAAGCGTGGTCCGCGAGGTGAAGGATCTCGTCGCCGGCGGTGCGAGGGAGATCAACCTGATCTCGCAGGACACGACCTACTTCGGCATGGACAAGTGGGAGGGCCAGCGGCCGAACCCGAACTCGCCGGTCGACTCCACCCGCGGCGAGTCGCTGGCCTCGCTGCTGCGCGAGCTGAACGCCATCGAGGGCGACTTCTGGATCCGCCTGCTCTACACCCACCCGGCGCACTGGTCCGACGAACTCATCAAGACCATCGCCGAGTGCGACAAGGTCGCGAAATACGTCGACATCCCCCTGCAGCACATCTCCGACCGGATGCTGGCGGTGATGAAGCGCAAGACGGATGGCGACTATATCCGCGACCTGCTGCGCCGCATGCGCGCCGGCATTCCGGGCCTCGGGATTCGTACGACGTTCATCGTAGGCTTTCCCGGCGAGACGGAGGAGGACTTCGAGGAATTGCTGGAGTTCATCCGCGAGTTCCGCTTCGAGCGGGCGGGGGTGTTCCAGTATTCCAAGGAAGAGGGCACACCGGCCTACAAGATGGACGGCCACCTGCACCACATGACTCGCAAGAGCCGCTGGAGCCGCGCCATGGCCGAGCTGCAGCGCATCGCCGCCGAGTTGAACCAGGAGCAGATCGGGAAGAAGGTCCGCGTCCTGGTCGAGGAACCCGGCGTCGGCCGCACCGAGTGGGATGCGCCGGAAATCGACGGCTCGGTGCACGTGGATGAGAGTCTCCCGGTCGGCGAGTTTGCCGAGGTCACCATCCGCGACTGGCGCGGGTATGATCTCGTCGCCGCGCGGTGATGATTTGTCACTTATGAATCAGTTGCATTCCCGTCTCCCTTGGTAGGGGCGGGAGATCTACCCTGTTCTGTCCAAAGAATGGAACCCAACCCGAAGTTCGAATCTGCGTTGCGCCGGTTTGGCGACTCGATGATCGCTCAACAGCTTCTCGGCGAATGGGATGGTCCTTTTCCTCGCACTTGGCTCCAGGATCCGATTGATCAATCCCTTCCTGTGGCCCAGCGAATTGATCTTCTGACTGCCCAGCTCGAGGATTGGATCGCACTCAAGGCTGACGAGCTTGACGAGTTCGAGGGGCCCAACCTTGAGAGACTTCGAGGAGAAGCCGTTGGTGCCATGTATGCGCTTCGTGAGCTGCGCAGACACTTCTCAAAATCAGAATGGCAATCGGGTCCCGGGGAGTAGTTTGCTCCCCGGTCCCACACCACCCTGCGTAAGGCTCCGTACAGGGCGGTTCCGATAAGATGTCAGGCATATTCTGGGATTAGGTGTGCCATGACGCGGCGGCGACTCGGGAATGGCCCGAAGGGTCATGAGAACAAAGCCCGGTGGCAAGGCGCGTCGCGCCGCGGTCCCGGGGGTGTTGGCGGAGGAGATCGAGCGGCCTGAAAGGTCGCCAGAACGGTTCTCGCGACCTTTCAGGCCGCGGTGGTTCGTGCGATTCGCCATCCCCGGGCCGGTGGCCCGGGTCTTTGGTCTTTGGTCTTTGGTCTCCCGAGCCTTCGGGTCGTTGACGGCGGGCCGGATCAGCTAGCTCAAGCATTGACAACCAAAATGCAACCAGTATGGTTTTTCCATGGCAGCGATCACGATCAAGAATCTCCCTGAAGATCTTCACGGAGCCTTGAAGGCCCGGGCTCGGGAGCACGGGCGTTCCCTCAACGGGGAGGTGCTTTCGTGTCTGAAGGCTGCCGTAGCGGTTTCGCGGATCGAGGTGTCCGACACGCTGGCGGCGGTTGATCGAGTACGGGAAGGTGACGGGGTGCGGCTTGCCCCCGCCATGCTGGAATCCGCGCTGAAGGACGGCCGGCCGTGATCGTGGTCGATACCAGCGTCCTTGCCTACCTGCTCATCGAGGGGGAGCGGACGGAAGCGTGCCGGGAGGTTCTCGCGAAGGATGCGGAGTGGTGTGCGCCGTTTCTGTGGCGGTCCGAGTTCCGCAACGTTCTGGCCACCCACATGCATCATGCCGGGATGACTCTGGTGGGCGCTACGGAACGCATGAGACAGGCGGAACGACTCGTTGTGGACCGTGAATATTCGGTGGCTTCCGAGGTGGTGCTGCCCTTCACCGCGGTACACAAGGTTTCCGCCTACGATGCGGAGTTTCTTTGCCTCGCCGCGAAGCTCGACACACGCCTGATCACCACCGACAAGGCGCTCTTGACGAAGTGCCCGGACATCGCCGTGAGTCCCGAGGCGTTTGTCGGCGCCGGGCGATGATGGGCCGAGGATCTGGCCGGTGATGCCGAATCTGTAGCGGCTTGAAAAGCCGCGCTCCTTATCTCCCCAGCAGGTAGGCGAACAGATCCCGCACCTCCTGCTCGTTCATCGAGTTGATCAGGCCGGCGGGCATGGGGGAGACGGGGGAGGGCTGGCGCTTGACGAGTTCCGAACGGGCGACCTCGACGGTCTGGCTGAAGTCGAAGGGGTTCACGGCGATGATCATCTTTTCATCCTTCTCGTCGATGTGGCGGCCGATGACCTGGCTGCCGTCCTCGCGGGTGAACTGCTCGAAGTGGTACTGGTCGGAGACCTCCTTGCTCGGATCGAGGATCGCCTCGGCCAGCGCGCGGGCGTCGAAACGGCCGCCGACGGCGGTGAGGTCGGGTCCGGCGGCACCACCTTCGGACCCGAAGCGGTGGCAGGCGGCGCACATGCCGGCCTGGAACATCACCGCGCCGCGTTCGGCCTCACCTTCGCCCGCCTCGACCGCGGCGATCACCTCGTCCACGGTCCACGCCCGGCCCGGACCCTTCGCCTGGGGCAGGTCGGCGAGGGGACTGGTGGTGGGCGGAAGGTCCTTGATGCGGGCCTTTTCCTCCTCGGTCGCGCCGTCGAAGGCATCGCGGCGGATCCCGCCGATGAAGCCGCCGTAGCTCGCCCCGCCGCTGTTCTTGGCGAGGCGGTCGAGCCAGGCGAAGTAACGCCGGCGCTCGTCCGGCGTCCACGGTCCCTCGATGGTGCGCAGGCAGTAGGCGTAGTGGATGACCTGCGACGGCGGCAGGTTCGAGAGCATGTTGAGGATGGTCTTGCCGTAGCGGGGGTTGCGCGAGGCGAGGTCCGCCCAATCGGGCTTGGGTTCGGGACCGGCGGCGTCCATCAGCGAGAGCGTGCGGCCCACGATGCCCGGCGCCTCGAGGTAGCAGAGCATCCGGCAAAGTTCGGCGTTCAGTTCGTCGTCGGTGGCGGGAAAGGCGGCGTCGATCTTCCCGAGTATCGCCTCACGCTCGGCATCGGTCGGCTCGCCGCCGCGGATGAAGGCCAGCCCGGCGGCGCGCAGCCAGGTGAGCTTCTGTTGCTTGGACAGCGCGCCCCAGTCGAGACCGACGAGGGAGGCGAGAATTCTCGGCTTCGACTTCTCCGCATCGACCCGCGCGAGGCCGAGCGCCTTCTGGATCACCGCCCAAGGTTCGATGGGGTTCTGCGGAAACGCGTCCGGTCCCTCGAGTTCCATGCGGGTCCGGGCGAGGAAGCGCTCGACGCGGTTCTCGCTGGCAAGCGAGGGATCGACCAGAGGCTCGCGGGTCGAGGTCGGGATCGGTTCGGTGCTTTCGTCGCCGATGTATTTCACGCGCCACAGGGCGGAGTCGATCTTGCGGCCGCCGGTGAGGAAATACATGTGCCCGTCCTTGCCGATCGCGGCGGCGGTGTAGGGCATGCCCTGGCCGGAGATGAATTCCTCGCTGGTGGCGGAAAAGCCGGCGCCGTCCGGTTCGAGGTGGATCAGGTGGATGGTGCCGAAGGTCCAGTCGAAGGCATACAGGGCGCGCTGGTATTTCTCCGGGAAGCGGGCGCCGGCGCCGGAAAGTAGGGCGGTCGGCGAGCCGGGTCCGATGTCGTAGGCCGACGGCATGCTGTCTTCGTAGTAGTCGGGCCATTTGCCGGTGCCGGTGCGCCATCCGAACTCGGATCCGGGGACGACCTGGCAGATGCGGGTCGGCCGGTACCACGGCATGCCGAGGTCCCATTCCATGTCGGCATCGTAGGTGAACAGGGTGCCGTCGGCGGAGAACGCGAGGTCGTAGGGATTGCGGTAGCCGATCGAGAAAAGTTGCCAGTCCGAGCCGTCGGGACGGAAGCGGGCCACCCAGCCGCCGGGGGCGCGGCGGTTGGTGGCGTGTCCGCGTGCGTCCGGACGGCTCGGAAGAAGCTGATCCTCCTGCCACACCTCGGGGACGAGCGACGAGTCATACTCGGGCGGGTCGGTGTGGTTGCCGGCGATGAAGTAGATCCATTCGCCGTCGGGCGACGGGACCAGCGAGTGCGGCCCGTGCTCGCCGCGGCCGCTCAGTCCCTTGATCATCTCGATCTTCTCCGGCCTGCCGTCGCCATCGGCGTCGGTGATCCGGTAGACCCCCTCCTTGCCGCCGGCTCGCTCGTTCACCGAAACGTAGAGCGTGCCGCGGTGCCACAGCAGCCCGTGGGAGCCGCCGATGCCGAGATCGAGCCACTGGACCTCGGGCGTGTCGCCGAGGGTCACCTGGTAGAGTCCGCCATACTGGTCGCCGCAGATCAGGCGTCCCTGGTCATCGACGGTCATCGAAACCCACGAGCCCTGCGACTTCGGGATGTTGTAGATTTTCTCGAGCTGGAAGCCATCGGCGATCTCGATCCCCTCGGGCGCGACGGCGGCGTTCCCCATCGCGGGAGCGCTTTCGAGGACGATGTCCTTGAATTCCGCCTTCATCGGCGGGCCGGCGTGGAGTTGCAGCGCGAGGAGGCCTTCCAGCGCGCGCTTGTCGGGATTCAGGTCGGTGATTTCCGCGGCCAGCTTGCCGTTGACGTAGTGCTGGACGACGTTGCCGCGGGCGACGATGCGGAACTCGTTCCACTCCGCGAGATCGACCTTCTCGACCTCGAGCTTGCCCGTTTCCTTCGGCTTCCCGCCGGCCGCGGGCAGCTCGACCTTCTGGCCGCGGAGGCACTGGATGCCGCGGCCCTGTTCCTCGTAGAGCATGCCGAGGTATTCCTGCTTCGGGTGCAGGTCCATCTGGTAGCCGCCGATCCGCCAGCCCTCGTCGCCGATCCGGCGGCTGCGGTACTGGACGCCGGAGTTGTTGCCGGTCACGCGGGCCTTGTAGCGCAGCGTGAAGTCGCCGGGTTGGCCGCCCTTCCAGATGAGGAAGGTGTTCTTGTCGACCTTGCGGTCGGCCTTGTCGGTCTCGCCGATCAGCACGCCGTCTTCGACGCGCCAAAGCCGCTGGTCGCCGTCCCAGCCGGTGAGGTCCTTGCCGTTGAAAAGCTCTTTCGCCCCGGCGACGGCGGGCAGCAGGAGGCAGAGCAGGATCGGGATGGGGTTCTTGTGGAACATGGCGCCTCTTTACGTGGGCGCGGGCCGACTCATTTCCGCGAATCCGATCGGGCCTGGAAATGGGGCCGGCCGGGGCGCGAGGCCACTCCCGGCAGGGCGGGGTTCCGGCCCGAAGATCACCCTGGAGTGGTCGGCCGGTGAAGGGCTCTCTTCCTTGCCCCATCCGGATTTCGGCTTGAATCAGGCCGAATGTGGTGCTTTTTGCCCACCATGCACCGCCTGATCCTGGCGCTTCTGGTGTTCGGCGTTTTCGTCGGACTGGGGGAGCGTGTGATCGCTCAGGTCGGTGGCTTCACGGTCGATATCGTGGTTTCCGACGATTGTTGCGGGAGTCACGACGATCACCATTCCGAGGATGACGACCATCACGGTCCCCATTGTCCTCCCGGGCCCCACCACCATCACACGGGATCCTGCTTCGGCGGGGTTCTGGTGGTGGAAGACTCCGAAGTCTGCCGGCTGCGGGCGACGGACTGCGCGCGGACCCGGTGGTTTCATGGGGATGAGGAGACGCCGGAAGGCCCCGTGTTGCTGATGGACAAGCCGCCCCTCATTTGAGGTCGGCTTCTTGAAACCCGGGACGGTGACTTGACGCCGTCCCGCCCCGCCGCCCGCCGCCGATGAGGCTGGCGGGACGACTCTCCCGAATTT
>CALGOH010000117.1 GCA_937957985.1 uncultured Verrucomicrobiae bacterium | reverse complement strand
CATTCGCAAGCTGACCGCCAGCCTCTGACTCCGTACCGGATGGCCACCTACAAGTACCTCAAGCCCGAGGACATCAAGCGCCTCGCGAACTACGAGTTCGGCGCCAAGGCGATGGTCGAGGGCTACCTGGCGGGCCGGCACCGATCGAAGCAGCGCGGCTCGTCGATCGAGTTCCACGAGTTCCGCCAGTACACCCAGGGCGACGATCTCTCGCAGATCGACTGGCGCGTCTTCGCCCGCAACGACAAGCTCTTCCTCCGCACCTTCGAGCAGGAAACCAACCTCGAGTGCCACGTCCTGCTCGACTGCTCCGCCTCGATGGAGTTCGCCGGGGACAAGAGCGCGCTCAACAAGCTCGAATACGCATCCTTCTTCGCCGCCTGCCTGGCGTGGCTGGTCATTTCGAAGAACGACCGCGTCTCGCTGACGCTCTTCGACGAGGGCATCCGCCGCTTCCTCGCGCCGGGCTCCACCCGCCGCCACCTCAACGACATCCTCACCACGCTGGAGGCCAACCGCGCCGGCTCCGGCACCTCGATCACCGAGACGCTGCGCCGCGCCCATCCGCTGCTCCGCCGACGCGGCACGCTAGTGCTGCTCTCCGACTTCTTCTGCGACCCCGCCGAACTTTTCAGCGCGCTGAACCCGTACCTCCACCGCGGCTTCCGCGTGCATCTCTTCCATCTGTTGGATCCATCGGAGATGGACCTCGGGAACCGCGGCCTGTCGCGCTTCATCGACATGGAAAGCGGCGACCGCCTCACGGTCCACCCGCAGTCGCTGCGCGAGGCGTGGAAGGGCCACCTCCAGTCGCACATCCGCGCCCTGCGCACCCTCGCATCCTCCCGCGGCGCCGACTACGCGCTGGCCCCGACCTCCGAGACCTACTTCACCCTCCTCGACCGTCTTCGCGACTGAAGCCGTGAACCTGTTCCTCCAGCACCCCGCGCTTCTCGGCCTGCTCGCGCTCGCCGCCGTGCCGTTGCTGGTCCACCTGCTCTCCCGCGCGAAGCCACCGAACTATCATTTCTCGAACATCGAGTTCCTGCGCAAGGTCCTGCGACTCACCAGCCGGCTCCGCAAGCCGAAGGACTGGCTCCTGCTCGCGCTGCGCACGCTCGCGCTGCTGGCATTCGCCGCCGCCTTCCTCGGGCCGCTGCTGCTCTCGGACTCCGCTCCGCTCCCGGGAGAAAAGCGCACCGTCGTCTGTCTCATCGACCGCTCCGGCTCGATGGCCGCCTCCGATGGTGCGACCTCGCGCTTCGGCACCGCCTGCGCGGAAGCCGCCGCGCTGCTGGAATCCGCCCGGCCCGAACTCGCCAACCTCGTCTGGATCGACGCCCGGCCCGACGCCGCCTTTCCCGAGCCCGGGCCCAACCGCGACTTCCTCGCCGACGAACTGAGCCGTGCCGGCGTGCGGCCCGAGCCGAACGCGATCGAGGCCGCCTTCGAACTCGCCGCGCGGCAGTTTCCCCAGGCCGAGGGCCGCCGCGAGCTTCACGTCTTCTCCGACTTCCAGGCCAGCACGTGGAAGGACGTCGATCCCCTGATTCCGGAAAACATCGACCTGCACCTCGTGCCGATCGCTTCAACCACGGTGCCCAATGTCTCGGTGGCCTCGCTGGTGCCGGTGCCCGCCTCGCCGGTCGCCGGCCGCGAGCTGCTGGTCCAGTGCCGCATCGACAACCACTCCGGCGAAGCCCGGCGCGTGTCGCTCACCCTCGACGCCGGCGGCTCGCGCCAGTCGCAACCGCTCGACCTCCCGCCCGGCGGCGCGGCCGAGGCCACCTTCAGCGTCCGCTGCGGCGCGGCCGGGTTGCTGCCGCTGACGGCCGAGATCGATGGCGATGCCTTCACGCCCGACGACCAACGCCACGCCGTCGTCCGCGTGCGCGAGTCGCTGTGTCTCGCCATCACCGGCGACGCCGGAAGCGCCGCGGCGCGACCGCTGCTCCGCGCCGCGGCCGCGCTGCCATGGCTTGATGTGCTCACCGGTGTCGATCCCGGGAACCCGCCCGCCTGCGACATCCTCGCCATTCCCGAATGGACCGGCACCGAAGCCGAGCAAATCCGTGCCGTCGCGGCGAATGCTACGATGGTCCTCGTATTTCCCACCGACGCGACCGGGTCGGCCATCGAAACACTCTTCAACCCGTCCGCCACGTCCAGCGAAGGCAGCCGCCTCGCGCTCCAGTCCGACGACGCCGGCTGGGAGGCTTCCCCCGTCGCGGAGCATCCGGCGTTCGCGCTCTTCGCGGGCGGCGAGTTCGGCAATCCGCTCGGCGGACGCTTTCGCCAGCGCCTCCGCCTGCCGGAGATCGGGAATGCCGAGGTGATCGCCCGGTATTCCGACAGCGTCCCCGCGCTGCTCGCCGCCAAGGACGCGCCGCTGGTGCTCGCCAACCTGCCGCTCGATCCCGCCCACACGACCTGGACCGACCGACCGGAGTTCCTCCCCGCCCTCGCCGAGCTGATCCTCCACTTCGGCCCCGCCACCGCCGGCGAATCCTTCATCAACGAACCCGGCGAGCCGATTTCCTGGACCACCGACGATGCCGCCGGGCAACCGGTGCTCGAGGCGCCCGACGGCTCCAGCGTGCCACTCGTCTCCTCCGTCTCAGGCGACGGCACCGTGTGGCAAACCGAATCCGCCCCGGGCACCGGCCTCTTCCGCTGGACCGTCTCGGGCCAGCCCGTCCACTACACGGCGGTCAACTTCCCCGAATCCGAGTCCGACCTCGCCCCCCTGCCCGAGCCTCCCACCTTCGGCACCGGGGAGTCCCGCGCCGACGGCGCCCGGCTCGCCGCCCTCGACGAGGGCCTGCCCCTCTGGCCCTGGCTCCTCGCCGCCGCCCTGCTCTTCCTCCTCACCGAATCCCTCGTCGCCTCCCTCACCCCCAAGCCCGCCACCCCCTAGCCGGTCCGCCCTGTCATCTCGCACTTGGAACTTGGAACTTCTCACTTGGCACTTTCATCAACCCTCCCCTTCCACTCCCTTTCCTGATTCCCGTGCTGCTCGCGCTGGTCGCGCTGGCGGCCTGGGCGTCGTGGCGTGGTTCCCGCTCGCTTGAGACGGGGAAGCGCGCGCTGCTCCTCACCCTGCGCACCCTCGCCGTGGCCGCCCTCGCCGCGCTCCTGCTCAATCCCGGCCGCTGGGTGCGCCCCACCGACGAGCGCGAGAGCCCGTGGCTGGTCCTGCTCGACCGCTCCGCATCGATGTCCCAACCGCTCGGCGACGGCACCCGGATCGGCGAAGCGACCAAGCTCGCGGCGCAGGCCGTCGCCATCGCACCGCCGGACGTTCCGGTCCGCGTGCGACCTTTCGCATCGTCGGTCGATGCCGCGTTGGAAGACATCGAAAGTGCCGCCACCGCCGACGGCGACGGCACCGATCTCGTCGGCTCCCTGAAATCCCTCGCCGAGGAGGCCGCGGCCACCGGCGACCGATTCGCCGGGGTGGTCGTGCTGTCGGACGGACGCCAGACCGTCGCTCCCACCGACGCCCAACTCGAGTCACTCACGCTGCGGTTCCGCGCCCGTCGGACCGCGCTCCATGCCGTCGCCATCGGTGCCGGCGAACCGCTCCGCGATCTCGCGCTCCGGGCAACCCGGCCGACCGTCACCGTATTCACAGGCCAGACCGCCCGCGTGCCCTTCGTCGTCGAGGCGTCCGGGCTCGGCGAACTCAAACCCGAGGTCATCCTCGAAAACGCCGACGGAGAGGAACTCGCGCGCACCCAGGTCGAAGTGTCCGACGGCTCGCCGGCCTTCGCCTCCTTCGAGGTCGATGCCCCGGCGGAAGGCGCCCGCTGGTCGCTGCGCACCGCCGCCGTCCCCGGCGAAGTCCGCGCCGCCAACAACGTCTCCGCCGTAAACATCCGCGTGCTCCACTCCCGCACCCGCGTCTTCCTCGCCGAGGGCGCCCCCTACTGGGACTCGAAGTTCCTCGCCCAACTTCTGCGCCAGCAGAGCCACATGGAGGTGCACTCGGTCCACCGCATCTCCGAGGACCGGTTCTTCCGCATCGACACCGGGGAAAGCGACGCCACCGAGACCGACGACGCGGTCTTTCCCGACACCCTCGAGGCGCTTTCCGCCTACGACCTGATCGTCTTCGGCAAGAACGTCGATTCCTTCCTCACTCCCGCCCGCCTCGACGCGCTGCGCGTTTACATCCGCGACCGCGGCGGTGCCGTTCTTTTCGCGCGGGGAAAAGCCACCACCTCCACCATGCCGGCGCTCGAGGCGCTCGAGCCGGTCACCTGGGCCGCGACCCGCAGCGACCGCTTCCGCTTCGTCCCCACGCCCGATGGCGAGGCGGCCGGACTGTTTGGCGAAGCCCTGCCGCCTCCCGACGCCTCGGTCTGGTCCAACCTCCCGGAACTGCAGGACGCGCGCACCGTGTCCTTCGTCAAGCCCTTCACCCGCATCCTCGCCGAGGGCTCCACCGAGGGCGGCTTCGCCGGAAAGACGCCCGTCCTGCTTGTTAGACGCTACGGCCAGGGCGTCTGCGGGCTGGTGAACGGCGACGGCCTGTGGAAGTGGGACTTCTACCCGGAAGCCCGCGAACTCGGCAACATGTACGAGGACTTCTGGACCCAGCTCATCCAGTGGATGGCCTCCTACTCGGAATTCCTTCCCGGTCAGGATTTCTCGCTGCGTCTTCCGGCGAGCCGCGGCCGCGTCGATGACCCGGTGTCCGTGCAGGTTTCCTACCGCGGCCGCGACGCCGACCCGCAGCCCGGCCTCGTCATCGAATCGCCCGCTGGTGAAACGACCGAACTTCGTCCTGCCACCCAGCCCGACCCCGGCGGCCATCCCACCTGGCGGGCGACCTTCCATCCCGACCGGCCCGGCCAGTGGCGCCTGCGCGTGACCGATCCGCGCGATGATGCTCCTCCGGCTCCCGAGGCGGCCTACCTCGTCCCGGCGCCGCCGAATGAGGCCGACGACCTCAGCCCCGACCCCGCTTTCCTGGCCTCCCTCGCCGAATCGACCGGCGGCGCCCTCCATACCGCCGCCGAACTCCCGGATTTCCTCGCCGAAGCCTTCCAACCCGAGCCCCCGGCCGAACGCAGCGGCGGCGCGGTGTGGCAATCGTCATGGGCCATCTGGCCCGTCGCCGTCGCCATCGCAGCGCTATTCGCCGCCGAGTGGTATCTTCGCCGACGCCAGGGGCTCGCCTGACCCGAGTTCCAAGTGATAAGTTCCAAGTTCGAAAGTCCTTCCTCTCATGAGCTTCCTCCCAGCCCTTGACCGCGTCCGCCGGTGGCAGCGCCTCGGCCGCCTGATGGCCGCCGTGCTCGCGGCATTCGCCGCGGCGACGCTTCTCGTCCTCCTGCTCGGTCTGGCCGATGCGTGGACCGGCTTCGAACCGGGTGCCCGGCAGGCTCTTGTGACGACCGCGGGCGTGATCGCCCTGCTCGGGCTCGTCGCGGGGCTCGTCATCGCGCTTCGTTTCTCCCGCGGCCGGGCTTCCGCGCTGGCCGATCGCCTCGCGGACGCGAAACGCCATTCCGCCTCGGCGGCGCTTTCGCTGAGCAGGTTGGAATCCGGTTCCGCCCTGTCCCGCTATCTCACCCAGCGCTCGCTCGACGACGCCTCGATCTTGCTCAACGCGATGCCCGGGCGGCGACTGATCGCCTGGCGTCCGCTCGCCCGCGCCGCCGCCGTCGTGATCCTCTGCCTGCTGCCGGTCGCGATCCTCGCCGCCGCCGCCCCGCGCGCTTTCCAGACGATCGCCCACCGCCTCGCGAATCCCTCCGCCGACCTGCCGCCGTGGAGTCCGCTCGATTTCGCGGTCGTTCCCGCCGAGCCGACCTGCGTTTATGGCGGCGAACTCGACCTCGCCGTCGAGATCACCGGCGGAGAACTCGAATTCCCGGTCGAGTGCCTCGTCCGCCGCACCGATTCCAGCGAGGTCAGCCGGCTTCCCGCCTTCCGCGAGTCCGCGACCCAGTATTCGCGCACGCTCGAGGGAGTGACGGAACCCATCGAAGTCGCGTTCGCCTGCGGTCGCGCCCGCTCCGGCTGGCACCCGGTCGAACTGCTTCTCCAGCCGAAAGTCCTGGCCGGAAAGGTGACGATCACCCCGCCCGCCTACACCGAGCGCCCGCCGGTGGAGACGCCGCTCGACCGCAACGAGATCGCCGCGCTGCAGGGCTCCGAGATCGTCCTCGAACTCACCAGCAACCGGCCGCTCGCACCGTCGTCGCTTGTCATCACGCCCGCCACCACGCCGGGAAACGAAGCCCTGCCCCGGACCATCGAGGGCGAACCCGGCGACACCAACCGCATCACCTTCCGCTGGACCGCGGACGCCACCGGGCGGTTGTCCGTCACCCTGCGCGACGTCCGCGGCACCCCCGCTTCGTCGCCGGTCGAGCTTGCCCTGCGCGCGGTGCCGGACCAGCCGCCCGCCGTCGATCTCACCTCCCCGCCCCGGCTGCTGCTCGCCACGCCGACCACCCGCATCCCGCTCAAGGGCAACGTCGAGGACGACAACGCCCTCGCCCGCGTCCAGTTCGTCCGCACGCTCCAGGGCTTCCGTGACCGCGCGCGGATGGTCGCCCCCTCACTACGGCAACCACAGTATCAATTTTCCGACAAGCTGGACCTCGGCAACATCGGCGTGACTCCCGGCCAAACGATCGAGCTTTTCCTCGAAGCGTCCGACCACAACCCGTCGCTGCTCGGCCAGGGGGCGTCGGAGATTTCCCGCATTCAGATCATCTCCGAGGAGGAATACGCCTACCGCATCCGCGCGAAGACCACGCTCGCCGAATTCTCCACCCGCTTCCGCGCCCTCAACGAGGCGCTCCGGGAAGCCCGCGAGGCACTCGACGCCCTCGACCGGGCCGCGGACCTGAATGATGCCGACGCCATGGAGAAGGCCCGCCAACAGGCCGCCGACGCCCACAAGCGCTCTGAGGAAATGCTGGAGAAACTCGCCGACGACTTTCCCGCCTTCGAAATCGAGAAGCGCCTCCAGGAAATCGCCCGCGAACAGGCGGGGCAGGTCGGCGAGAACATGAAGGCGCTCGATAATTTCGATCCGAAGGCACCGGAAGGCGACCAGCGCCGCGCCATTCGCGAGATGCGCGAACGCCTCGGCGGCGGCCAGGAGAAACTCAACCAGCTTCAGCAGGACGCGCAGACCCTGGCCGAAGCCGGCAAGATCCTCGAAATGGCCGCGAAGTTCCAGCAGATCTATCTCAATCAGGTCTCGGTCGCCCAGCGCATCCACAACATCACCAAGGAAATCGCCAAGGGCGACGACTCCAACCGCCGCCTGCTCCCGTCGCTGGGCGAAACCCAGCGCAAGAACCGCGAGGCGCTCGACGAGTTCGCCGGGGAACTGAAGAAGCGCGCCGAGGCGATCCGCGATCCGGCCCTCGCGCCGCTCAAGTCCTCGTCCCTCGAGTTCCTCGAACGGCTCGCGCTCTCCGATCCCGGTTCGGTGATGGACCTCGCCACCGAATCCGCCCGCCTCGGCAAGGCCAACGACGCCTTCGTGAGCGCCGAACTCGCGCGTGGCATGCTCGAGAGCCTGATGAGTCAGAACGATCCGTTCTGCAATGCCTGCAAGGGCAGTTGCCCGAAATTCTCCATCCCCCGGCCCGACGTGAACGAAACCATGCGCCAGCTCCTCGAGGGGATGATGTGCCAGAATCCCGGCATGAGCCCCAACCAGGGATTCGGCGGCGGCGGCATGGGTCTCGGCGGCACCGGCCCGACCGGAAACGCCCAGCCCGGCTTCGCCACCCTCGACATCCCCGTGGTCGGGCCCGAACGGATGTTCTTCCAGCCGCCATCGATGGATGCGGAAGGCCGGTCGGGCGGTGACGGCCAGCGGGGCAACCCGCTCGACCAGGCTTCCGAAACCGAAACGATGAAGCCCGTCGAGACACCCCGCGTCGGCGAGGCTTCCCCCGATCTCGAGAACGTTCCCGCAGCCTACCGCGAGGCCGTCAAAGCCTACTTCACCCCGGAAAACTAACCACCATCTCCCATGAAACACCTGCTCCTGATCCCGCTCCTGCTGCTGCCCTGTGCGGCGGCCAAGGAAGGTGCCGTCGAGTGCGGCAACCTGATCTATTCCGGCACCAAGACCTCGAAGTGCTTCAGCGACGAGTTCCTCACCACCGTCCAACAGAAAACCTCCATCGCGACCGAGCGGAGGTTCAAGCCCGTCAAGCTCGCATCGGAGGAGCTCTACAAGATCCCCTTCGTCGTGATGAGCGGCGAGGGCGACTTCACGCTCTCGTCCGCCGAGCGGGAGCACCTCAGGAAGTACCTGCAAAGCGGCGGCTTCCTGGTCGCCTCGCCGTCCTGCTCGAATGCCGAGTGGGCCGCCGCCTTCGAGCGCGAGATCAAGCGGCTGATGGGCAACGACTCCCTCAAGGACATTCCCATGGACCACGAGATCTTCCGCACGGTGTTCTCCATCAAGGACCTCGAGTTGTCGCACGGCTCCGAGGAGGCCCGACTGCGCGGCGTCTTCCACGAGGACAAGATCGTCGTGGTCTTCTCCTCGGACGGTCTGAACGACAGCTCGAATGCGGAGGGCTGCTGCTGCTGCGGTGGAAACGAGATCCGCAACGCGATGGAGATGAACGCCAACATCCTCGCCTACGCCCTGCTCCACTGACCGGGGGACGGTGGACAAGAGATGGAAGATCCTTCGACAACGAGCCTTCGGACACGCGCCCCCGCGGTAAGGAGCGCCCATGATGAAATCGGCACGCCCCGCCCGCCACTCCCGCCTGCTTCACGTTAGACAGCCTCCCACTTCGACCCGCCGTGTCCCGCGTCCTCGCTCTCCTCGTTCTCGTCCCGCTCACCCTCGCCGCCCCGGCGCAGGACGAGCCCGACCCGGTGGCCGCCGCGATCCGCGAGCTGAAGGCCGCCGACGAGCCCTCCGCCGACCTGCTCGCCGGCATCCTGCCGCTGATGGCGGAGACCGCCGCCCGCAGCGCGATCCGGCTCGAACTCCTCCAGGCCGATCCCTTTCCGGCGCCGGCCCTGATCGAGAACCTCCGGCATCCCGAACTCGCCGTCCGGCTCGGCGCGCTGGAACTGCTTGAGGAGGAAGCCGGCGGCGACTTCGATTTCAACCCCTGGCTGAAACCGGGCGCCGCCGACAACGAGGGCCCGCTCGCACGCTGGAGCCAATGGGCCGAGGCCGACTCCTCCGCGGAATCCGGCCGCCCTCTGCTCGAGGAAACCCAACGCCGCGGCTACCTGCGGGACCTTCTCTCCGACGACCGCGACAAGGCCGCCCGCGCCCGCCACATGCTCCAGACCGACGGCCTCGGCTCGGTCGGCTTCCTCGAGAGTTTCCTCACGGAATCCCCCGGCCTTCCGCCCGGCAGCCGGGCAAAAGTACGCCAGGCACAGTACCAGATCGTCCTCGCCCGCGCCTTCGGCGAGCAGGCCCCCTCCGTCGCCCGCAACCTCGCCTTCGGCAGCCGCGACCAGATGCTCTCGGCACTCGGATCGCTGCGCTCGGCCGGCTTCGCCGCCCTGCCCATCCTTCGTGACTTCCTTCGTCACCCGGACCCGCTCGTCCGCGAGTCGGCCATCGATGCGATGCTCGCATCGGGTGGCGCGCAGGCCCTGCCCGTCATCGCTCCGGTGCTGGAGGAGGAGACCGATGTCAACGTGGTCCACGGCGCGCTCCGGCGTCTCAAGGATGTCTCCGGCGAAGCGTCGCTCAAGCTCGCCGCCGGCTTCCTCGATCACGACGACGAGGATCTCCTCGTTTCGGCCATCCAGACCTGCCTCAAGCTCGTCGGAGGGGCCGAGCGGAACTACTGGGGTTCCTCCGAACCGACGCCCGCGAGCGGCACCGCCGCCGAGGTGAACCAGGCCGTGATCGCACTGCTCGACTCGCCGAGCTGGCGCGTCCGCACCGCCGCCCTGGAATTCATCACCGGCCGCCAGGTCGCCGAGGCGAAGCAAAGGGTCGTCGAGATGCTCGATGACCCCGACGAATTCGTGCGCTTCCAGGCGATCAAGGCCGCCGGGGCGCTCAAGGCGACCGACGCCCTGCCGAAGCTCAAGGAGATGTTCCTGGCGGGCCCGGACATGGTCGGGCCCGTGCTGCAGGGCTACGGCACCTTCGGCAGGCAGCCGGACGAGACCATGCTCAAGGCTCTCGAGGGCTATCCGGCCGACGCCCGTCTCTCGGTGATCCGTGCCGCGGAATCGAACGACTCGCTCGATCCCGTCGTCCTCCGCTTCGCCACCGACGCGGACCTCGACGTCGCCTGTGCGGCTCTCCGCTATCTCGGTTCGGACGAGGACCGGGTGGAGGATGAGCGGGTGGCGACCGCGCTTCTCACCGCCTTGCGCGAAGGTCCTGCCGAGAAGCGCTCGGCCGTGCTCGACCGGCTCGACCTGCCGAAGACCGAAGCCCTCGACCCCGCGATGGCCGAGGTTCTCGGCGAGTTTGCGGACTCGCCCGAGGAGACCTCCCTCGATCCGCTGTATGACGCCTTTCTGAAGGTCGGCGACACGGCCCCGCGGCAGGCCCCGGCCCTTCCCGGGGCGCTCGGCATGCTGGCCGATGAGTTGCTCAAGATCGCGCGTTCCGACTCCGACGATGCCTTCCGCACCGCCCTGGTCCTCGGACAATCGGGCCACCCCGAGGGGCTCGAGATCCTGATCTCCATGCTGCCGGAGCTATCGACGGCCCGCAAGGCCGCGATCGCCGAGAAACTCTACGAGCCGTCCCAGCGCGAGGCCCTCGAACTGCTGCGCGAGCTTCTCAACGAACCCGTTTCCGAAATCCGCACCGCCGCCGCCGAGGCCGCCCTGTCGAACCGCAACGCCCCGGCCTTCGCCGCCATGGTGCTCGAGGAACTCAACCGGCCCGACGGCGTGCTCCGGGCCCATGAGATCTACACCTATCGATTCGAGTACGCCGCACGCTCGGGCCGCACCGGCGGCGTCATCCGCAACTGGGCCGTGGCCACCCTGTCCAACGCCGAAGCCTCCGCCGAGGAGATCGTCCTCGGACTCGTCGAACTCGCGCATTCCGGCCACGAATTGATCGCCGGACTGGCTTCCCGGTCGCCCGACCGCTGGGTCCGCAGGGCGGCCTTCCACGCCCTCGGCTCCTCGAACCCGTCCGGGTTCCGCGAACTCGTCCCCGATCTCGCGGCCGATCCTTCGCCCCAGGTGCGCGCCGTCCTCCCCGAGATCGCCGGCCGCATGTCCAGCCGCTGGGAACACCGCTTCACCGACACCCACGGCGAAAACAACAGCTCCTACGATTCGAGCCGCGACTCCCGGGTTCTGGACGCCGCCACCGCCGCGGCTCTTGAACAAATGGCGCAAACCGATCCCTCGCCCGGAAACCGCTTCGAGGCCGCCTTCGCCTTGCTCAGCCACGGGCGCGAGATCGATGTCGACGCCTTCGCCAGCCTCATCCCGCGCCAGCCCGAGGAGGCGAACGCCTCCTACCGCCTGGCCGACTGGATGAACGACCACTCCGAGCGCCTCGGACCGGGCCTCTCCCCCGTCCTCTCCGCACTCGACACGGCCCGCCTCAACCCGGAGTGGATCCAGAACATCGCCCGGGCGGTCGGCGGTTCGGACGACGGCGCGCAGGGCTTCGCCAGCTTCGCGGCACTCGTCGAACGCGAAAAGGAAGCCCGGGACAGCAGCCAGCAGGTCCGGCCCGTCGATTCCACGACCAAGCCGGCGGAGCGCAACTCCCTCAAGCTCGTCTATTTCTTCAAACCCGGCTGCCGGGAATGTGCCCGCGTGAGCGATCTGCTCGAAGCCCTGGCCTACGATTTCCCCCTGCTCGATGTCGAGGAACACAACATCCTCGACGGCCCCTCGACGCTGCTCAACCAGGCCCTCTGCGACCGCTTCCGGGTCCCGTCCAACCAGCAGAACATCGCTCCCTCGGTCTTCGTCCAGGCCGGGTTCCTCGTCGATGAAAAGATCGTCCCCAGCGCGCTCGGCGCCCTGCTCGCCGACACGATGAAACTCCCCCAGGACGACGCCTGGAGCCGGATCGGGAGCACGGAGATCAGTGAGGCCAGGGAACAGGTCGAGGAACGCTACGAATCGCTCACGCTGCCCATCGTCATCGGCGCCGGCCTGCTGGACGGAGTGAATCCCTGCGCCTTCGCCACCATCATCTTCTTCCTCTCCTACCTCCAGGTCGCCCGCCGCACCCCGCGGGAAATGCTCATGGTCGGCGCCGCCTTCATCCTCGCCGTCTTCCTCGCCTACCTCGCCGCCGGCCTCGCGCTGCACCGGGTGCTCGCCACCCTCACCGAACACGTCCAGGGCATCCAGAAGTGGCTCAACTGGATCTTCGGCCTCCTCGCGCTGCTCGCCGCGGTGCTTTCCGCCCGCGACGCGGTCCTCGCCCACCGCGGCCGGGCCGAGGAGATGACCCTCCAGCTCCCCGCCTTCCTCAAGGACCGCATCCGCGGCGTCATCCGCACCGGAGCCCGCGCCCGCCGCTTCGTCATCGCCGCGTTCGTCGCCGGCATCATCATCTCCTTTCTCGAACTCGCCTGCACCGGCCAGGTCTATGCCCCGATCATCTATCAGATCCAGCAGGGCCGCGCCGACGCCGTCGGCATGCTCCTCCTCTACAATCTCGCCTTCATCCTGCCGCTGGTCGTCATCTTCATCGCCGTCTGGGCCGGCCTGCGGTCGGAAACCCTGATCCGCATCCAGAAGCAATCCACCGCCGCGGTGAAGATCCTGCTCGCGGTGCTTTTCCTCACGCTCGCCATCGTGATGCTCCTCGGCGACCGGATTCTCCCTCACTGATGGAGACGCAAGACTTGAAGACCGAAGACGGAAGACGTGAACTGACCCGGTCGACGGGTCTTCCGTCTTCCGTCTTCCGTCTTCCGATGAAATCTCCCCGCCGCGCCGCCGTCTCCATCCTCCGGGCTTGGGGCAAGGGTCACGCCTACGCGGAAAGCCTCATCGAGCGCCACGCCTCGCGCAACGAGCTGTCCTCCGCCGACCGCGCCCTGCTCAACGCCATCGTCCTCGGCGTGCTCCGACACCGCAGGCTGCTCGACGAGTGGATCGGCCACCTCCGCAAGGGCAAGCTCGACCACGAAACCCGCGACATCCTCCGCGTCGGCCTCTGCCAGCTCCTCATCCTCCAACTCCCGGACCATGCCGCCGTCTTCGAGACGGTCGAGCTCGGCAAGTCCCCGGTCCGCGGACTCATCAACGCCGTGATGCGCCGCGCGCAGTCCTCGAAGAACAAACTACTGGATCTCTCGGAGTTGCCGCCGGCCGTCGCCTTCTCCCATCCCGACTGGCTCTTCAACCGCTGGAAAAAACAGTTCGGCCGCGACGCCGCCGTCGAGCTGATGGCCTTCAACAACCAGCCACCGCCGACCATCGCCCGCCTCAATCCCCTCGCAGGGAGCGCCGATTATGAAATCGGCATCCCGACCGACCTCGAAGGCTATTTCCAGGTTCCCGGCCCGCTCCCCACCGACCTCCTCGCCACCGGCGCCATCTACATCACCGACCCCGCCACCCGGCACTGTGTCGAACTTCTCGATCCCCAACCCGGCGAAGTCGTCCTCGATGCCTGCGCCGCACCAGGCGGCAAAAGCTTCCTCATCGCCGCCGCCCAGCCCGACCTCGGCGCCCTCGTCTGCACCGACTCCAACGAAAAGCGCCTTCCCCGCCTGCGCGAAAACCTCGAACGCCTCCACATCACGCCTAACGAGGTCGCCTGCCACGACTGGACCCGCCCCGCGCCCGGCCGCTGGCACGGCGCCTTCGACGCCATCCTGCTCGACGTCCCCTGCTCGAATACCGGCGTGCTCCGCCGCCGGGTCGATGTCCGCTGGCGCCTGCATCCGGAACAGCTCACCGAACTCGTCGGCATCCAGCGCGCGATTCTCAATGCCGCCCTTCCCTGCCTGAAGCCCGGCGGACGCCTCGTCTACTCGACATGCTCGCTCGAGCCCGAGGAGAACGAAGGCCAGATCGAAAGCTTCCTCGCCGACCACCCGGAACTGAGGCTCGCCGGCACCCGCCAGGCCCTGCCCCACCGTGACGGCACCGACGGCGCCTTCGCGGCCAGGCTTGAAACTTCCGCCTGAAACCCCGAGCCTCCCTCCATGAAGTCCTGCCTCGGCATGCTGATTGCCATCGTTCTGCTGGTCGCCGTTCTCGGCACCCTCGGCGGCATCTACTACCTCAGCACGACCGCCGAGTTCTCGCGGGTCGAATCGCCCTGAGCCCCTGCCAGTGACATGACCGTCCCGGTCATGAACGTGGAGGCGGTGAAGACCAGAGCATCGAAAGGATGACGATACGCAATCGCACGTCGAGGAACTACAAAATCGAGCCTTGAGCTGAAAGTCAGAAGTCACCCAGTCTTCCTTCGCAACACCGGACGAGTCGCGTTTCTTACTTTTTCGGACGCAGGCCCGAGGACGAAGAGTTCCATGAAGGGCAACCGTCAGTTCAAGGACGAGTGCTGGATGTGGGTGGCCCGTGCATTGGAACGTCGTGAGATAATAGAGGAGCCACGCCGCCTTCTTGCCGGACCGTTCCCGAAGAAGCTCAGAGCCGGAACAAGTTTTCGAAACCGGATTGCATGGCCGCTGCGGTTGGTTGCCACTATTGCGGTTGGTTGCCACTGTTCACCAGCCCGCTTTCGCCCAACATCGCCGGCATTTTGTGGGATGGCTGTGATTCCCTTTCACTCTTGAGCCCTTAAGTTGATTCGCACAACTGAATCCCCAGTCCTCTGGTGCGGAATTGAAAGCTCCGCCAAACGCGGAAGCACCTCGTTTGCTCGATCAATTTTTTGCTCCGGAAGCAATCGACCACCTTTTCGCCTTTCAAACAATCTTAGCTCGATACAGGTGACCTCCGCGATCCTGACTGGACCTAATCCTGATAACTCCACATAACTAGGAGACGGAAATGTGATCCACTTGCTCCAGCCTGAGTGGCCAGTAGCGAACTCTCCATCGACCCGGACTTCGAGGTTGAAAGAAGATACAAGCTCAGCAACTTCCCCAAACACATCTTGGCTAGCGCTCATACGAAATGTGCTCACCGCGTGGCCCCTGATAGTGAGGAAGTTCATAGGTTCCGTCATCCTCGAACTCGTGCCCCCACTTGTGATGCTCAATCTCAAGATCGCCCCCGTCCCTGTGCGTAGTCTTCAGAACCTCATAAGGCTCGCCATCAGGGCCCAATAGATTCGCATTCTTGCCGTAGGCATCTTCACGAGTGAAGCTGTTTGCCCTCGATGCCTCCGCCCCATGGCGCCAATGAAGGAATGGTCGGTGAAACTTCCATCCGCCTGCGTCACCCGGATGGTCGGGAAACCGCCGAAGTGGTTGAAATCGACGTTTGACCAAGCCGCGACCTGCTCTTCAACGGCCCCGTTGGGGTAGATTCGCAGGAAGTTCGCAGGAAGGAGCGCGAATGATCATGGACCATTCCCGACACAAGCATGAACTCGCTCCCCTTGTAGTTCCGCTTGAACTCCTCGATCGCAGCCAAAAGGTCCGGATCGATGATTGGCCTCGGAGTCGGCGGCAAAGGCGGATCCGGCAGCCCGGGATCATCCACCCGCCTCATCGTCAGATTGATCGTCCCAGTCACCGGCGGAAGTCCCGCCATTGGCGGCGATTCACGGACTTCGAGCCGTTTGGTCCATGCGCTACGGACCTCGAAATCGATCGGCTCAGGTGGGGACGCAGGCACTACCTCGATCCCACTCGCCATCGGCTCTGGAATCGAAAGCGTTTCGCTCTCTTCTGCTTCAACCACCGGCCAAAGGAGAAGGAAAACGCCACCGACGGGCTGAAGGATTTTCATCGTGAAGGAGTTGTCGTGTGGCCGCTCGGCCCAGTCGCCGAAATCGAGAAGCACTACACGGAGTCTCCTACAAGAATCACCCACCCAGCGTCAAGGCAGAAACGGAAACAGGTGTTCCGTGCCTTCAGTTGTGCCTTTCCGGAAATCCTGTCAAGTGCCCTCGCAACGAGACATCGATGCTTTCCGGGAAGCTCTCGCTGCCGAGATACGGCGCATCCGTATTGAAAAGGGTTTGTCAAAGACTGAACTTTCTAACCGCAGCGGCATCACCCGCCAGGCCATTCGAATGATTGAATGCGGCGAACGCAGTCCTTCAGCGGTAACGGTTTGGCAGCTCGCGGGTGGTTTAGGGGTGGCATTGAGCGATATTCTCTCAAGGCTGCCCAGATAAGCCGGTCTCAAAGCGGACATCGACTCCCCCTCCGGCGACCCAACTCAAAAAGGCCGCCACCCCTCGCGGAGTGACGGCCTTGGGATGAGTTCGGAAGCGATCAGGCCTCGACCGTCTCGGTCTCTTCGGACTGCTCGGCCTTCTGGTCGCGGAGATAGGCACGGCGGCTCATCTTCACGCGACCCTTCTCGTCGACGCCGATGCACTTGGCGGTGACGTTCTCGCCCTTCTTGAGCACGTCCTCGACCTTCTCGGTGCGGCCTTCCTGCAGCTCCGAGATGTGGATGAGTCCGTCCTTGCCGGGCAGCACCTCCATGAAGGCGCCGAAGTTGGTGACCGAAACCACCGGTCCCGTGTAGACCTTGCCGACCTCGATCTCCGCGAAGATGCGGTCGATGAGTTCCTTGGCGCGGTTGAGGCCCTCCTCCTTCGAGGCGTAGATGTGCACGGTGCCGTCGTCCTCGATGTTGATGTCGGCGCCGGACTCCGCCTGGATGCCCTTGATGTTCTTGCCGCCGGGTCCGATCAGCTCGCCGATGCGGTCGGCCGGGATCTTCACCGAGACGATGCGCGGGGCGTGCTGGCTGAGTTCCTGCGGGCCGCTCACGGCCTCGTTCATCTTGGCGATGACCTTGGTGCGGCCTTCCTTGGCCAGCTTCACGGCTTCCTCGAGGATGCTCAGCGGCAGGCCGGGAAGCTTGAGGTCGAGCTGGTAGCCCGTGACGCCGGCGTCGGTGCCGCAGAGCTTGAAGTCCATGTCGCCGTAGAAGTCCTCGGAACCGATGATGTCGAGGAGCACCTTGTGTTCCTTCATCGTGCCGTCCTCGTTCCAATCGGTCACCAGACCGCAGGAAATGCCGCCGACCGGGGCCTTGAGCGGCACGCCGGCGCAGAGCAGCGACATGGTGCCGGCGCAGACGGTCGCCATCGAGGTCGAGCCGTTCGACTCCATGACCTCCGAGGAAACGCGCATCGCGTAGGGGAACTCGTCCTCGTCCGGGATCACCGGGGCGATCGAGCGTTCGGCGAGCGCACCGTGACCGATCTCGCGGCGGTTCAGGCCACCCATGCGGCCGGTCTCACCCACCGAGAAGGGCGGGAAGTTGTAGTGAAGGAGGAAGCGCTTGCTGTCGTCGCCACCGGCGTAGTTGTCGAAGAACTGCTTCTCGTCGGCCGGGGCCAGCGTGCAGATGCCCATCGCCTGGGTCTCGCCGCGGGCGAAGATGGCCGAGCCGTGGACGCGCGGCAGCGAGTTGGCTTCGGCGAAGAGCGGACGCAGCTCGCCGATCTGGCGGCCGTCGGCGCGCACGCCCTTCTCCATGATGGAGAGGCGGAAGGCCTTCTTCTGGATGTATTCGAAGACCTGCTCGATCTCGAAATCGGTCGTCTCCGGATACTTCTCCTTGATCGCCGCTTCGACCTCGTCGCGCAGGGCGCCGACCTTCTTGCCGCGCTCGACCTTCGACGGCGCGTAGATCGCGTCCTCGATGCGGTCGCCGGCGACGGCGTAGCCGACCTCGAGGAGTTCCTCCTTGGCCACGGTCACCTTGTATTCGCGCTTCTCCTTGCCGGCCAGGTTGCGCAGTTCCTCCTGCGCCTCGACCAGCTTGGTCACGTTCGACTGGGCGAAATGGAGCGCCTTGATGAAATCCTCCTCGGGCAGCTCGTTGGCGGCGCCCTCGATCATGATCACGTCGGTCTTGTTGCCGACGTAGACGAGGTCGAGGTCGCTGTCCTCACGCTCCTCGAAGGTCGGGTTGACGACGAACTCGCCGTCCACGCGGCCGACCCGCACCGCGCCGATCGGGCCGGCGAAGGGGATGTCGGAAATGGTCAGGGCCGCCGAGGCGCCGTTCATCGCCAGGATGTCGGAATCATTGACCTGGTCGGCGGCGAGCAGCAGCGCGACGATCTGGGTGTCGTAGAGGTAGCCCTTCGGGAAGAGCGGACGGAGCGGACGGTCGGTCATCCGCGAGGTGAGGATCTCCTTCTCGGTGGGGCGACCCTCGCGCTTGAAGTAGCCGCCGGGGAACTGCCCCGCGGCCGAGGCCTTCTCCTTGTATTCGACGGACATCGGGAACCATGTCTGGCCCTCGCGCACTTTGGTTTGCGAAACGGCGGTGCAGAGCACCACGGTCTCGCCGCTGGTCACGACGACGGCGCCGTCGGCGAGCTTGGCGAGTTTGCCCGTTTCGAAGGTAATGGGGTTCGAGCCGACCTGGCCCGTTACGGTATGGATGTTCATTGCTTGTGTTTTGCTGTCTTGCGATGCCCCTCCGG
>CALGOH010000116.1 GCA_937957985.1 uncultured Verrucomicrobiae bacterium | reverse complement strand
AGAGCGGCTCGTGGGAGAACTCCTCGCCGCGGAGCAGCGGCTCCAGCGAGGTGCCGTCGATGGTCTCGTCCTTCTTCAAGGAAACGCCGGCCGCATCGAGCATGGTCGCGGTGAGGTCCATCGCGATGACCGGCGTGTCGTCCGTCTTTCCGGTCTCCGCGACTCCGGGCCAGCGGATGATGAGCGGCACCCGGATGCCGCCTTCATACAGATGGCCCTTTCCCTTCCGCAGCGGGCGGTTGTCGGTGGCGCCGTCCCAGCCGCCGTTGTCGCTGGTGAAGATCACGAGCGTGTCGTCGTCGATGCCGAGCGTGTCGATCTCGTCGAGCACCCGGCCGACGCCGCGGTCGGTGGCCTCGAGCTGGGCGCCGTAGATCGGGTTGACGAGGCCCGGCCCCTCCTTGCCCTTGTAGTGCTCGATCAGGTCCTCCGGCGCCTCGAAAGGGTAGTGGGGGTTGTAGGTCCACAGGCAGACGAACATCGGCTGGTCGTGATGCTTGCGCATCCAGTCGATCGTTTCATCCGCGAGGCGTTCGGTGAGGTATTCGCCTTCCTTGCGAGGCTCGATCGTCGGGATGCGGTAGGGATCGAAGTAGGTCGGCGGGCCGCCGAAGCCGCAGCCGCCGAGGTTGATGTCGAAGCCCTGCTTGTCGGGGTAGAATTCCGGGCCGCCGGCGCCGCCGTGTTTTTCCGCCTCGGATCCCGAAAGGTGCCACTTGCCGAAGAAGCCGGTCGCGTAGCCGGCGTCGCGGAGCCGTTCGGCGATGGTCACCCGCTCATGCGGCAGGATGTCGTCGGTGGCCGGCGGCTGGACCTTGCGGTCCTCCGGCCAGAAGCGCGGACCGTCGGCGCCGTGCTGCGTGATGTGCAGGCGGGCCGGCGCCCATCCGGTCATCAGCGCGCCGCGCGTCGGCGAGCACACCGGCGAGGCGGCGTAGGCGTCGGTGAATCGCACGCCCTGTTTCGCGAACGCGTCGATCTTCGGCGTGCGCAGCTTGTCGTTCCCCTGGCAGGCGAGGTCCATCCAGCCCATGTCGTCGGTCATGATCAGGACGATGTGGGGGCGGTCTTTCGCATCCGCCCGCGCCGGAACGAGGAAGGCCGCGAGCGCCAGCGTCGCGAGCAGGGGTGTCAGGGATCGATTCATGAAATGCTGCATCGTTTCGCGCTCACCAGACTACGTCCCGCGCCCACCGGCAACCCGGAACTCGCTTCGTGGCCTTCCGATGGGAAGGGCCTGCGACGTGACCGGATTGAAAGGTCGGGGGTGGTTGAGTCCGCCGCGACCGGTCGTCATGGTGCGGAGGAATTCCCTGTCCAATTTTCCGCCCCCGCGACATCCCTTCGTGGGAAAAACGACCCATGATCCTGGAGCAGCAGTTCGTTCGCCTTTTCGTCCGCCACGAGGCGGAACTGAGGGCCTTTGCCCTGACGCTTCTGCCGTGCCCGGCGGATGCCGAGGACGTGATCCAGGATGCCTGTGTGGCGATGTGGCAGCGGATCGGCGAGCTGGAATGTGAGAAGGCCTTCAGGTCGTGGGCTTACACCTTCGTGCGGTTCACCGCGCTCAACAAGATCCGCAAGAGCCAGCGGAGCCCGCTGGTTTACTGCGAGGAGTTGGCCGAGCTCCTCGCCATCGAAGGGGAATCCGAGGCGGAGAGGGCGCATGCCGAATTCCGGGCCCTGGTGGCGTGCGTGGAGGCGCTGCCTGACCGTCAGCGCGACCTGATCTGCCGCTACTACGAATCGGCCAGCGTGCGGATGGCCGACGTGGCGAAGGCCCTCCGGCGCAACGTTGCCGGACTCTACAAGACGCTCCTGCGCACCCGCGACGCCCTGAGGCACTGCATCGAACAACGAATGGCGGAGGATGGATTCGACGGAAGCAAGCCAAGCCACTGACGCGACGGCCATGAACGACAACGACAAGCTGGATCTCGAAGAATTCATCGACCGGATGCGGGGCGGTGACCTGAATGCGAAGGACATGGTCGCGTTCCAGGAGAGTCTGCTGGCCGACCCGGCGTTGCGGGATCACTACCGTGCCCGGATGCGGATGGAGTCCCACCTGCTCGCAACCTTCCGCTCCGCCCAGCCGGAGCTGGTGCCGCCGGTGATGGGCGGGCGGCAGCCTTCCGGACGCCGTCCCTGGTGGGTGCCCGCCGCCGGTCTCGGCATCGCCGCTTCGCTGGTGCTGGCCTTCGTGGCCGGCTCCGCCGGGGGACGTGCCTCCCATGAGCCGGTTTTGGCCCGGCTGGTCTCGGAGAGCGAGGCCGCGTGGTCCGGGATGGTGCCTGTCGGCGCCGATGGGGCCCTGAGTGCCGGCAGCCTGGAGCTGAAGAGCGGTCTCGTGGAATTGCGCTTCGAGTCCGGGGTGCTGCTGGCCTTGGAGGCACCGGTGAAACTCGATCTCGTCGACCCCATGCGCTGCCGCCTTCATCAGGGAACCGCCGTGGTGGAGGTGCCCGATGGTGCCGAGGGTTTCATCGTCGAGACGCCCGGCGGCCATGCGGTGGACCACGGCACGCGCTTTGCCGTCAACGTCGACCCGCGCGGCGAATCCGCCGAGTTCGAGGTCTTGAGCGGGAGGATCTCGGTCCATCATGCCCGCAGTGGAACCATCGCAGACCTGACGGATGCCAAGGCGGTGCGCCTTACGGAGGAAGGAATCGAAAGCCTTGAGATGCTGCCTTCCCGGCAGGTCGATGCGGATTCCGATGCCGGCATGGTGCGGTTGCGCACCGGTGGCAAGGAGACCTCGATCATCCGCCACACCGAGGCCCATCCCACGGAGACCTTGCTCGATCCTGATTTCCTGATGGTGAAGAAGGACGTCGGGAATGAGTGGGGCCTGCCCAAGGACCGGCGGTCCCTGATCGGGTTCGCACTTGGTGGGATCCATGTCCGGGAGGTCGGGACGGCCCGCTTGCGGCTCAATCTGGTCCCGACCGGGCTGGGCTTCGTCTCGCTGCTGCCGGAGGTCTGCACCTTCGCGGTCTATGGGATTCGTGACGATGCCGCGCTCGAAGACTGGCCGGTGGACGGTCTTCGTTGGGAGGATGCCCCGGGATCGGTGGACAAGGAAGGAATCATCGACGACGACGAAGTCATCCGACTCGGCAGCTTCGACCTTCCCCGGGGCAGAACCAGCGGCCCCGTGGTCTTCGAATCGCCAGGGCTTGCCGAGTTCATCCGCGCCGACACGACCGGCGAGGTTGGCTTCCTGCTGGTCCGCGAAACCCCGCCGCTCGACACCTGGAGCCTGGTTCACGGTTTTGCCTCAAGCACCCACCCGGTCGCCGCCGGACCCGTGCTGGAACTGGGCCTCGAACCGGTCCGGAATCCGGGACCCGGGGGGCGCTGAGCATCGATTTCCGCTTTTTTGTCCAATCCGGGCGGACGCTGACATCCTTGACGTGAACCGATCGCCTCTTCCGCCGAAGTCTCCTGAAACCTGCCGTCCCATGAGTCCCGCCACCAGATTTTTCAAGCTCGCGGCCCTCGTGCTTTCCGTGGCCCCGCTGACCTCCCGGGGAACCGTGCTCGTCTATGAGGGATTTGGTGCTTCGGCTTCCGGTGCAGGGGATGACTACCAGTATGACTCGACCATCAGGGGCCAGGCCGATGCCAGGACCGGCCTGCACGACGCCGAATACCGGCGCCCCTTACCAGCAACAGGGTGATGCTCTCCGACAGACCATGACACTCACCCACTTTTGACCCAGACCTCCCTGACTCCGGAAAAACAATGAATATGGCAATCAGAACCCTCCTCACTGCGCTGGGCGCATGCCTCGTTCTCGCAACCGCCTCCTACGCCGCGCCGCTGGTTTACGAAGGCTTCAGCGCGTCTGCGGACGGATCGGGCGACGATTACCAGATCGACGCGACGCTTAGAAGCCAGACTGACGCGAGGACCGGATTCACCGGCGCATGGGGCAATCCGTTAGTCGCTACTAATCTCGACTTCGAGATACGCGATGACAGTTCGGACTTCACAGGGCTTCTCACGGGCACGAACGGCGCACTTGAGATTTTCGAGGCAAGGGCAGGCATATCACCCCAGGGTCGTAGTATCTCTCGTGCTCTCTCCTACACGGTCCCGACCGAGGGGAACTTTTACATTGCTATGAGCTGGTCGACTGCGGATGCGGCTCCGCTTGGCTTCACTCTTGATGGAGGAAGCTTTGATATTGTTGTCTCTGTAGCTACCGATGGGACTGTCAGCGTATCCTTCGGCGGTGCGAGCGCCGTCAACTACAACAGCGGCGTAAAGAAGGCCTTTACCGACGGCGACTGGAACCTGCTGGTTTTGCAGGTGACGGAAGACCTCAGTGACGCAAGATATGACGATGTCGCGGTCTGGCTGAATCCGGCCATCTCGGGTGGCAGTCTGGGAACTCCGGATAAAGATGACTGCCGCGGGATTGTCCATGACCTTGCCGCCAACAATACCCCAACCGCTTTTACTAGCGCTACTTTTAGGGGAACTGTTGGCACCGGCGACGAAGTTCGCTTCGACGAATTCTACATCACCACTGAGTTGACCGATATCGTGGCCAACATCGCCGATACTACAGCCCCCGCCTGGACCGCCACCTACCCACAGGCGGACACGACGACGCTGGACGGCTTCACCCTGCGTGCAGCGATCAACGAGCCGGGCACGGCCTACTACGTGGTTGTCGCCGACGGGGCCAGTGCACCGACCGCAGCAGAAATCAAGGCCGGGACCGGATCCAGCGGATCGGGTGAGCTTGCCAGCGGCAGCATCCCGCTGCCCGTGGGCGACACGGAGGGCACCGTAGTCATCTCCAGCCTATCGGACAGCACCGCCTACGATGTCTACTTCACGGCCGAGGACGATGAGAGCCCCACACCGAATTCGCAGACTGACGTCGATGTGCAGAAAGTGGACATCGCCACACCGGTGCCCGACACCACTGCACCTTCGTGGACTGCCAGCTACCCGCAGGTGGACGAAGTTGTTGCCACCGCCGCCACAGCGCGTGCGGCAATCGATGAACCGGGCACGGCCTACTATGTGGTCTTGGCCGACGGGGCCACCGCACCCATCTCAGCCGAAGTGAAGGCGGGAACGGGTTCAGGCGGCTCTGGTGTAGTCGCCAGCGGCAGCATCGTGCTGAGCGCAGCCGACACGGAGGTAACCGCAACCATCATCGGGCTTTCCGCCAGCACCGCATACGACGTATGGTTCGTAGCGGAGGACGATGTGGACAACGCCACACCCACACCCAACCTGCAGGCCAGCCCCACAGTGGTCGATATTACCACGCTTTTGGATCCGGATACGGTCGCGTTGTTCGAGTTCACCTCCGGCTCCCAATCCAGCTCTGACGGCGAAGCAAATACAACCGCCTCCGACATCACCTTCGGTTCCGGAATATCCGGCGCCGCGTTTGCCAATGATCGATTGGAAGTCGGTGGTAACGACACGTTGTCAACCTCGTCGGCTACGAACGTGGAAACTCAGGTGACCAACGCAGTTAGTAATGACATGTATTTCACCTTCACCGTGACCATTCCGCGTGGAACCGTGACCAGTTTGACTCTGAGCTACGTAACAAGTAGTCCGTATCGTTTCGGCATCGGGGTTTTTGCGGACAAGACCGGCTTCTCTTACCCAACGCCAGACAATAGTCTCTACTCACTTTACACCGATGGCGCAAGCGGAAGCGAGAATGTCATCATCCCTCTGACCGGCGCTGAATTCCAAGGGTTGACCGATACCACGATTGAGTTCCGCGTCTATGCCAGCGACGGTAGCACGTCACCTACTCGCGAGCACAGGTTCGACGACATTGTGCTGAGTGGATATGTCAGCACGAGTGGCTCGGACACCACTCCTCCATCCTGGACTGCCATCTACCCGCAGGTCAATGATATCTCTGCCACCGGTGCCACCGCAGCTGCGGCGATCAACGAACCAGGCACGGCCTATTACGTGGTCGTCGCCGACGCGGCCTCGGCACCGACCGCCGCTGAAGTTAAGGCCGGCACAGGCTCCGGCGGCTCGGGTGAGCTTGCCAGCGGCAGCATCAGCCTGACAGTGGCGGACACCGAGAACACCGCAAGCATCGCAGGCCTGACACCCGGCACCCCTTACGATGTCTGGTTCGTGGCGGAGGATGACGAAGGGACTCCAAATCTGCAGGCATCGCCGACCAAGGTGGATATCACAACCCTGACGGCCTACGAAAGCTGGATTGGGAGCTTCGACTTCTCCGGCTTGCCGGGTGCCGATCTCACCGCGACCGGCAATTCCGACGGCGATGCCTTCGCCAACCTGCTCGAGTTCGGCTTCGCCTTCGATCCGACCGTTTCGGATGGCGGGGGTACGCTCACGATCGACGGGAGCAACAATATCACCCAGAACGGCCCGCCGCAGTTCTACACGGATCCGGTCACCGGTCAGTATTACCTCCGCTACACCCGGCGCACCGACTTCGTCGCCGCCGGTCTGACCTACACCGCCCAGTTTACGGCGGACTCGCTGGAAGCCGGCGCCTTCGAGGATGCGACCGGCGGCAGCGTGGTCGGCACCGGCACCGGTGCGGGTGGAGTGGCCATCGAGGCAGTGGCCATCGAGTTTCCCGACGCCATTCCAGGTGCCGGCCCGAGCAGCGGCAAGAAGGCGCGCTTCGGAAGGGTCGAGGTGACCCAGGCTCCTTGAACGACCTGATAGTCTCCGCGCCAACGAGTTACTCATGCGCTGCCCCCTGAAGTGGATCACCTTGGCCACTGGCCTCGCCCTGCTCGGCGAGGCCCGGGGTGCCATCGTCCATTTTCCGGGTGAGGACATCGCCATTCCCAGCACCTACGCCGGCGTCTCGGTGGATCTCGAGACCGGCGCCTGGTCGACGGACCTGAACGGCTTGGCCGGCGGCGACGCCAATTTCTTCCTCGGCGGATCGCGCGTCAGTAATGACGCGTATGCCCCGAGCACTTCGCCGACCTGGCAGCCGATCCGCGTCGGGACCGGCAACACCGATGCCATCGTCCGGCTTGCTCCGGGCACCACCATCGATCTCGATTCCGAGTTCTACTCGACCGGCTTCGGGGCCTCGGGGCAGATCAATCCGCACATGGGCACGGCCTCGGGTTTCACCGACGGCGTGGCGGGCTACCTTGGGTTCTCGCTGGTCATCGGCTCTTCGGGCAACGAGCAGACCGTCTATGGCTGGGCCCTTGTGACCTTCGAGAACAACGACGGAGTTGGTACGCTCCACTCGTGGGCCTACGAGGACACGGGCGGGGCGATCCAGGTCGGAGCCGTGCCGGAGCCGACGGGAGGCGTGCTTGTCCTGATGGCTGCGGCCGCTGGTCTGCTGCGGCGCAGGTGCTGAAAGGAGCGCGGTTCCCATGAGGAGGCGGCGCCTTGGAAAAGCCGTGGGCGGCTTCGAAGACTGAACAGAAAGCCGCCCCGATCCAAGGAAAGGGGCGGCATGACAGCTTGAGCGGTTCCGGTGGAATCAGCGGCTGGCCTGGCCGGTGGCCGGGGTCAGCTTGAATTCCTTGATCGAGAATCCCTTCGCCTGTCCGTCGCTCTTGCGGGTGAAGGAGAAGGTGTTGTTGCCCTCCTTCAGCTCGACGGTGACCGGCTTGGTCTCACCCCACATGCCGACGGTGAACGGCAGGGGAATCTCGACCGGGTCCTTCGCGCCGTTGGCGGTGAGCACGAGGTTCTGCTGCCAGCTCGGCGTCACCAGCTTGGCGGTAAGCTCATACTTGCCGGCGGCCGGGACGTCGAAGGCGTACTCGAACTCGCCGTCGCCGTTGCGGCTGTAGTGGAGCTGCTTGCCGCCGAGCACGCTGTCCATGAAGATGATCGGCCCGCTGCTCTGGGTCGGGCTGCTGGTCGCGGCCGCGGGGATGATGATCGCGCCCTTGGCGTCGGCGTGGATCCTGCGGTCCTCCTCGGTGATCTCCACCTTGGCGATCTCGATGTGTTCCTTGGTCACGTTGGCCTCGCCGATGTCCTCGCCGACGGCGGCGAGCGTCTTGGCATTGGAAGCCTCGATGATGCCATTCTGGGTGTAGAGCGAGACGCCATACCAGAAGCCCGGCTGCTGCTTGGCGTGGAAGCCGAACACGCGGTCCTCGCCCATCACGTCGCCGATCCACTGGGCACGCTTGACCTGCATGAAGTCGTCGGCACCGGCCATGCGGGCCTGGGTGTTGGCGAGGAAATCAAGGTCCTTGCCGTAGCGGCCCTTGGTGTTGCCGGCACCCCAGCCGCCACCGAGGCAGATGACCCAGCCGTCGGGCGTCCAGTGGGCCAGCGCGGCGTGGCCGGGCTGGGGACGGGCGGTGGTGGGAATCCCGAACGAGCGGAGGATGAAGCGGCCGATGAAGGCGCGGCGACCGCAGATGCCGCCGTTCTTGAGGATGTTCTGGAAGAACTGCAGCTCGTCCTCGTCGAACTTGTTGTCCTGCGAGCCGTAGCGGATGTCGCTGCGGACCAGCTCGACGTAGCGCCAGCGGTAGTCGGGCTTGGTGACCTGGTCGGGGCGGTAGTTGCGCAGCATCTCACGGCCCCAGGCGGCGATCTTGTCGGGCTCCTCGCCATCGACGACCATGCGGTAGTCCCAGACGCTCAGGTCCTTGAAGGCGGGGTCGAGTTCTCCGTCGAGGAAAGCCTTCTCGTAGCTGAGGTAGCGCTTCACCGGATCGACGAACTCGGGCGCGTCGGTCTCGGCCACGGCGTTGCGCTGCTTGATCGGTGTGGCGTGTTCCAAGGCGATCGCCAGGGCCAGCCGGCCGAGGGCGTCCTCCTTCGCCTTGTCGCTGGCCTTGCGGATGGCTTCGAGGATCTCCATCGCGGGGCCGTACCGGCCGCCCGCGGCGCCGTCGGCGACGACCATCTCGACCAGCAGATCACCGGACGAGAGAAGCTGGTCGATGCGTTGCTTCTGCACGTCGCCCTGCGCGGCGTAGGCGGCGAGTCCGCGCGGGGTGGCTTCCATCATCGCCACATACTTCGCGAGCTTGGCATCGAGTTTGTCCGACGAAAGCACCGGGCCGAGGCCGAGGTTCTTCACCGCCTGCAGCGTCGCGGCCTTGGCGGCGGCGTGGGCCTGCTCCGCCTCGGCGAGGGCCTTTTCGAGCTGCGGCTGACGAGCGAGGGCATCGTCGAGGAAAGCCTGGCGCTCCTTGAGCGCGGCCTGACCTTCGGCGAGACTCTTCTTCGAGTTGGCAAGCTCCTCTTCGGCCGCCTTCTTCTCGGCATCGGTCTTGGCTTCGGCGATCTTCTTCTCGGCAGCGGCGATGCCCTTCTCGGCGCCACCGATCCACTTGCCCTTGGCGTGGGCGACGAGGCCATGGCCCTTCTTGATGTCGTCCATGCCCTTCTGCGCCTCCTGGTGGGCGGCATCCGCGGCGGCCTCGGCCTCACGGGCCTTCGCCAAGGCGGCCTTCTTCGCCTCGCCCACCGACGGCAGGGCCGCGATGATTTCGTTCTTCAGCGCATCAAGCTGTCCGGCATAGCGGGCTTCGAGCTTCTCACCCGCCTCCGAAAGAGGCACGGGTGCCGGCTGGTTCTTCTTCGCCCAGACGCTGGACGTTCCGATCGACGAGGCGACCAGCACGGTCAGGAAGGCGAGCATGGTTTTCGGTTTCATTGGATGGCTTGGTGTTGCGTGGATGGGAGGGACGGGTCGCGGTCATCGGCCGGCGGGCGGTCCCATGTATCTTTTTGCCCTGTCAGTAACGCACGAATCCGGCGGGTATTTCAGAATCGCGGAGGGAATCGACACGCTCCGGCGGGAGGGAATCAGCGATTGCCGCCCAGTCTGCTCGGATTCTTCCCGGATGCCATGAAAGGTCGGGAAATTCACGACCTATCGGCTTCCCGCTTTTCCACCAACCCGCCCGATCGTCCCGCCGGGGACGAACCTCGCCTTGCTGTGGCTCCTGCGGCGGTCGTCCTTGCCGCGGCTGACGTTGCCCGCCCATTTCACCACACGACGGATCAGCGGACGGGGGTCCCAGTCGATGTGGCTCACCGGCGGGCGGCACCAGTCGAAGACCGGGTCGGGGTCGCAGCAGACGAGCGAAACGTGGTCCGGGGCGAGAATTCCCTTGCGTGAGAGGTGGTCGCGGACTGCGACGAGGAGCGCCGCCTCGTCGATGAGCAGGGCGGTGGGCGGGGTGTGGCGGAACAGCGAGTCGATCAGGCGCTTCAAGCCCGCCGGGCTATCGTCCCAATCCGGGAGGTTGTAGGGTCCGGTCCGGATGCCGCGCGCACGGAGTTCCTCGAGAATCAATTGCTCCTCCCACCCGGGGCTCGGTTTCCGACGGTCGTTCCGCACCAGGAGCACGACCCGGCGATGACCCAGCGTCACGAGCCGATCCACCACCTCGCGGTAGACCTCGCTCCGCCTCGGAGCCGTGCTCGCCAGTGGGACGCTTGAAGCCCGCCCGAACAGGGCGAAGGCCGGAGTTTGCTGCCTGGAAAACCATTCCAGCACCTCGCGAGGACCGGCCACCACCACCCAGGCACCCGCCTCCGTGGCCTCGGCGAAGCGGGCGATGCGACCCGCATCCATGCCGAGGTCGCGCATGGTCCTCGGCGCGAAGGCGGCTTCGTGACCCGATTCCTGCAGCCGGTGGAGCAGGTCCACCAGGTCGTCCCTCTTCTTGTCCGACCTCTAGTAAAGGAGGATCATCACCCGCAGTCTCGCCGGCTCCGGCGATCCCGGGTCCACGATCCTGCGCACCCGCCCGTTCCCCTGCGGTGCCAGCAGGCCTTCCTGCTCGAGGAGGCGCAGCGCCGCCTGCACCGTCTTGTGGTTGACCCCGAGTTCCGCCGCCAGCCGGATGCGGCCGGGGACCGTCCCCCGCCAGCGTCCCTGACGCAGGCCCTCCCTCAGGACCCGGGCGACCTGTTCGGTGATGGAGGAAAAACCGTGATCCGGCATACCGGATGAATGACCCCTGATGGGTCAGGCAGTCCAGTGGATTCCCTCCCGGCGGCGGGGCGTGGTGTCTCACCCGATTGGGAGATGGACAGAATGCAGTCCGGGGAAGCAAGATGGTCGTTCCTGATGGAAATCAGGTCCAAGCCCCGGGATGAACCAAGCCTTCCGGAAGCGTGAGGATCATCGCAGCAAACCCATTCCCCGTTCCCCGATGCAGTCCGGCCCTGGCCGTTCTGGCGCTGGCCGTGTCCGCGCCGTTCGCAGCGGGCCGGAACCCGACCGAGCCCGGGTTTCCCGCGGGCATCCACCTGCCTGCCAGGGCGAATGGCGATGACGCCATCGCGGCCCTTGGCGAGCGGCTGCCGGAAGTTGCCGCCCGTCATGCCGTTTCCCCCGAACGCCTCCGCCGGCACCTTCGCGCCGACCCGTCCCTGTGGGTCGAGGAGAACGGCGAACTCGTCTATGCGTGCGGACTCGGATGCGAGGACTGCGGAAAGGAGGAGGCGCCCGCGGAATCCCCGCCGGTCGCGGGCATCGAGCCGACCGACCCCGGTCCGTTCGACACCTCCGAGGCGTTTCTGCTCCACAGCCGCCCCGGGGCGAACCGGGTGATCTACCTCGATTTCGACGGCCACGTCGACGACACGCCCGGCAACTGGAAGGACGGCGCCTCGGCCCCGCCCTACAACATTCCCAACAGCAACCCCGCCACCTTCAGCACCGAGGAGCGCAACCGGATCATCGAGATCTGGCAGCGGGTCGCCGAGGACTACTCGATGTACGACATCGACGTCACCACCGAGGAGCCGGACATCGAGGCCCTGAGAAAGACGGCCCCGGGCGATTCCGCCTACGGCATCCGCGTCGTCATCGGCGGCAGTGGCAACGACTGGTTCGGCAGCAACGTGGGCGGCGTTGCCATCGTCGGCTCGTTCGACGCGGGCAACGACCTCCCGTGCTGGGTATTCCCCGCGGGCTCCGGATACACCGCGAAGAACGTCGCCGAAGCCGCCAGCCACGAGGCGGGCCACACGCTCGGCCTGCTGCATGACGGCATCGAGGGCGGGGCGTCCTACTACGCCGGCCAGGGCAACTGGGCGCCGATCATGGGAAACAGCTACAACAAGCCCATCAGCCAGTGGAGCAGGGGCGAGTATGCCGACGCCAACAACACGGAGGACGATCTGGCGGTGATGCTCACCCAGGGCGCGGTTTACCGTCCGGACGACCACGGCGGCACGATGGCCACCGCGACGAAGGTCGGCACCGACTCCGGTTCCGCCACCATCGACGGCGTCATCGAGCGCCGCTCCGACATCGATTTCTTCCGCGTCGAGGCGACCGGCGGCCCCCTCACCATCGATGCCACGCCCGCGCCGAGTGGCGCGAACCTGCGGATCGAGGTGAAACTTTACAATGGCGGAGGACAGTTGCTGCAGACCGCCACCGCGGCCGACACCACGAACGGCACGCAGCCGGTCACGCTGAGCCGCTCCGTCGCCGCGGGCATCCATTACATTTCCATCGACGGCATCGGCAACGGGAACCCGGCGACGACCGGCTACTCGGACTACGCCAGCCTGGGCCAGTACGGCCTCATGGTCACCGGGGTGGTCCCCGACGGCTTCACCTGGCTGGCCACCACCGGGGGTGCGAAGCAGTGGAATGCCGCGGGCAACTGGGTCGATGGAAGCGTGCCCGCCGGTCTCGCCCCCAATGTGAGGATCAACAACAACATCACGGGCAACCAGACGATCCAGCTCACCGGTGCCACGCCGGTCGGCAGGCTGTTCCTGGGTGATTCCAACGGCACGCACGCCTTCACCCTCGCCTCCGGGTCGCTGGCGTTCGCCAACCCTGCGGAGCTGAGCAAGACGAGCGGCGGCAACGATGCGGTCACGGCACCGGTGTCGCTTGCAGGCGAACTGGTGCTCACCCAGTCCGCCTCCGGAAACCTGAGTTTCTCCGGCGGCATCGGCGGTGCCGGTTTCTTGACCAAGGCCGGCGCCGGCACGGTGGTTTTCAGCTCTTCTAACAGCTACACCGGCGTCACCACGCTGGAGGACGGCCTGTTGCTCCTCGAGGATGCCGGCGGACTCCCCGGCGGCATCGACAACACCTCGGGGGCGGGGGAGAGCGCCTTGCTTTTCAAAGGCGGCGTGCTCGGGCTGCATGGCGATTTCACGCGCCAGCTCGGCACCGGGCCCGGTCAGTTGAACTGGGATCCGGACACCGGTGGCGGCGGCAGCGGCGGCTTCGCGGCCTTCGGCGCGGACCGCGAGGTGAGGCTCAACAACGGAACCGGAACGTTCTCGTGGGCGACGAACATCATCGGAGCCGGCAATGTCCTGATGCTCAGCCACCCCACGGCCACCCACACCATTGAGATCAGGAATGGCATCAGCTTCTCCATCGACAAGCGCACCGTGCAGGTGGCGGATGGCGGAGCCGACGTGGACGCCATCCTCAGCGGCAGGCTGATCGGCACCGCGGGCACGCCTGCCGGATTGAACAAGACCGGCCCGGGGGTGCTTTCGCTCGCCAACGAAGGCACCTACCCCGGAACCACCACGGTGGCGGACGGCGTCCTGCGGCTGCAACACGCCGCCGCGTTGCCGGGCGGCAATCTGGAACTCACCGGCGGCGGAGTCCTCGGGCTCGGCGCGGGCGATTTCACCGCACGCGCCATCGGTACCGGCGACAATCAGGTCCAGTGGACCGGCTCGGGCGGCTTCGCCGCCTTCGGCGCCGACCGCGCGGTGAAGTTCAGCGATGCCTCCATTCCCTGGACAACCACGAATTTCATCGGTGCCGGCCGGGTGCTCGTCCTCGGGCACGACACCGCCGATGCCACGCTCGACTGGCAGCAGGCGATTTCCCTCTGGGGAAACGCGCGCATCGTCCAGGTCGATGACGGCTCGGCCCCGATCGACGCGAAGATGAGCGGCATCATCACCGGCGGCTCCAGCACCACCAACAGCACCGCCAACATCTTCACCAAGGCCGGGGCGGGCACGCTCGCCTTCACCGTCCAGAACAGCCACTGGGGCGACACCATCGTCGGGGCCGGCACCCTGATGATCGGCGATGGCGGCACGAGCGGCGGCCTCTCCCGCAACTCCCCGAACATCGTCGTGGAGACCGGAGCCACGCTCGCGGTGAACCGCAGCGACACCCTCACCCAGGGGGCCGATTCCCTCAAGCCCGCGATCACCGGCTCGGGCGGCTTCTCCCAGGTCGGCACCGGAAACACCGTGCTCACCCTCGCGAACACCTACATCGGGCCGACCAGCATCGAAGCCGGCACGCTGACCCTGGGGGCGGGCGATGTCCTGCCCGATGCCTCGGAGGTGGTGCTGGGGAATGCCATACTCGACGCCGCCACCTTCACCGACGCCCTCGGTGCCCTCGATGTCGCCGGCTCCGCCACCATCGAGCTCGGCGACGGAGCCGCGCTCGCCTTCGCCGACAGCAGCGCGATCGACTGGACCGGCGGAACGCTCGACATCACCGGCGACTTCGTTTCCGGCTCTTCGCTGCGTTTCGGCACCGGCAGCGGGGGACTGACCGTGGCCCAGCTTCTCCTGATCACCGTCAACGGCGGTGGCGGCACGCTTTCACTCGACGACAACGGCTATCTGGTCGCGGCCCCGGCGGGCTTCGATTCGTGGAAGACGAGCAACGGCGTCATCGTCGGCGTGAACGATGGCCTTGATGACGACCACGACGGCGACGGCGTGGCCAACGGCATCGAGTACTTCATCGGCGGACCGGACGGCAACACGACCGGCTTCACCGCACTGCCCGGCGTGGTCGAGGATGCCGGCACCTTGAGCGTCACCTGGACCAAGGCTGCGGATTATCCGGGCGTCTACGGCACCGACTTCCGGGTCGAAACCTCCGCCACGCTCGCCGCGCCGTGGACCATGCAGGCCGCCGATCCCGACCCGGGCTTCACCGTGACCTTCCCGAGCGCGACCGAGGTGAAGTTCACCTTCCCGACGGGCACCGGGGACTTCGCCCGGCTCAAGGTCACGGATCCCTGACGTCTGGTCAGACGCGTTGCTTGTGCCCCACGGCCGCTCCAGTGGCCGAAGTTCGGCAGGAGCAACGGTTTTAACCCACTCGGGGGATGGACACGATTGTGCTTCCGGCTACCATACAAGGCTCAATGAGGTCGAGAAAGGCCTTCTCGATGCCGAAATAACTTCTTCCTGCAATGAGCCTCAAGATTTCTGCCGCAGCTTCCCTCGTTTTGGCTTTTGCCTGCCATCAGGCGATCGCCGCCGTTGGCTTCATCTACCACGATAGCGCGACGACCACGGATGGTGAGTTCAACTCAAACTTTCCCATAGGAAACCTCAAGAATTCGGGCCACACGTCGGGATCGGACCAGGAGAACGCCAACGCCTTCAACGAATCCTATGCCACCTCGCAAACCGGGACGACCTATCCCGTGACCATTACCCTGGACTTTGCCGAGGCGGTTGACCTTACGAAATTTTACCTCTGGAACCACAGCAACAACGGTGGGGCCGGAGCCCCGGCCAACGGTGTCGGCGACTTCACGCTGACCTTCTACGACGGAGCCGGTGGTGGAGGGAGTCAGATTGGCGCGGTATTCACCGACACGGCATCAGCGGCTCCGGCAACCGGCCTCTATAGCTCAGAGGAATTCGATTTTGCGACCTACTTTGGAGTCCGCTCTGTCGAGTTTACGATTCTGAACAAGCAGGGCGGGTCCACTTCCAGTTGGGTGGCGGTGCGCGAGCTCGGCTTCGAAGCCATTCCCGAACCCGGCTCGCTGGCCCTTCTCGGCCTCGGTCTCGGATCGTTTCTGCTGCGCCGCCGACGCTAGGCGGGCATCACCAAATTTTCCGCGACAGGCCGTGGCAACGGGCGGAGGTTGCCTGTGCGAGCCTCGAAATCGTTCGAAAACCCATGAATAGCGCCGTTTTCCCAAGCCTATTGATCGCCCTCTCCGGAATGGTCAGGGCCGACTTCATCTATCACGACAGCGCCGTGACCGACGGAGGGCAGTTCAACAGCACCTTCTCGATCGGCAACCTGAAGAACGGCGGCTACACCTCTCCCGCCGACCTCGAAGACGCCGCCCTCCCGGCCGCGGATCTTTCGTATGCGACGACCAACGGCCCGGCGAACGGCTATCCGGTGACGATCACGCTGGAGTTTGACACTCCGGCATCACTGAGCGCCTTCTATCTTTGGAACCACAGCAACGCGGGGTCGAGCGGCGCCACCACCCAGGGCGTGAAGGACTTCACGCTGATGTTCTATGACGGGCCGGGGGGCACGGGCAGCCAGATTGGGTCCACCTACGCCAGCAGCGCCGCGAAGGCCCCCGCCACCGGGACCTACGGTGCGGAAACCTTCATCTTCGGAGCGCCCTACATCGGGGTGCGATCCGTGGTCTTCAAGGCCGACAATCACAATCCAAGCTCCAATTTCGTCGCGATGCGGGAAATCGCCTTCGAAGGTTCGGTCAACTTCCTCTACCACGACAGTGCCAGCACCGACGGGGGCGAGTTCAACGCATCCTTTCCCATCGGGAACCTGAAGAATGCCGGTCATGCATCCCCCGGTGCCGTGGAGAACGCGGCGGACTTCAACGAGTCCTACGCGACGGCCAATCCGCCAACCGGCGGCTTTCCGGTGACGGTCACGCTCGATTTCAACGAGCCCTCGTCGCTCAGCGCCTTCCACCTCTGGAACCACAGCAATAACAACGGGGGCGGCGCCCCGGCGAGCGGGGTGGGTGACTTCACCCTGACCTTTTACGATGGTCCCGGTGGCACGGGCGGCACGATCGGCTCACCCTACAGCGGGGTGGCGTTGGCAGCTCCGGCCACGGGAACCTACGATGCCCAGAGCTTTGACTTCGGCACGACCCACGCGGGAGTCCGCTCGGTGACCTTCCGGATCGACGACAAGGCCAACAACACGACCAGCGGCTTCGTGGCGATGCGGGAGATCGGCTTCACCGGAACCACGGTGGTCGTCCCGCCGGCGACTCCCGACAAGGTGATCGTCTATCTCGTCGGCGGCCAGTCGAATGCCGACGGCTACGGTGTGACCGGCGACTTGCCGTCCGAACTCCAGGCGCCCCAGCCGGACATCGATTTCTATCACGGCAATGGCGGTGGCAACAGCCCGCTGCAGGCGAACAATTGGATCCGCCTCCAGCCCGGCAGCGGCTCGATGGGCGGCAATGCCGGAGGCTTCGGCCCCGAGCTGAACTTCGGCATCGGGATTCACGAGGCGCTCGGCTCGGAGGGCGCCCGCATCGCGGTGATCAAGCACACGCTCGGCGGCAGCAGCCTCCATACCGACTGGTTCCCCGGAGGCGACAACACCACGACCGGCGACGGGGCCGTCTATCAGGCCTTCCAGACGACGGTCTCGAATGGCCTGATCGCGCTGGCGGCCCTCTACCCCGCAGCCGACATCCAACTCGAAGGGATGATATGGTCTCAGGGTGAGGCCGATGCCGGAAACGCCACCAACGCCGGCAACTACCAGACGAACCTCACGAACTTCATCGCCGACGTCCGCGCCACCTACGGCAGCAACCTGAAATTCGGCATCGTCCAGCTGTCGGACAACCAGACCATGCTCGACCCGACCCGCCTGGCCACCGTGAAGGCGGCGCAGGCCGCGGTGGCGGACGCCGACGCGAAGAACTACCTCGTCACCACCGACGACGTGCCGATGGGCGGCAGCAGCACGATCCACTTCGGTACCGCGGGCAACCTGACCATCGGCACCCGCCTCGCCACCGGCATGCAGGAAGTGCCGATCAACGACAGCGACCCCAACGGCCTCGACGACGACTGGGAGGAACTCTACTGGGGGACCGGGAACACCGGCCAGGACCCCGGCGGCGACGATGATCAGGATGGCCTGACCAATCTCGAGGAATTCTTGTGGCTGACGAATCCGCTGGCTTCCAATGTGATCGCGCCCCAGCTTGATCCCTCTGGAGGCCTTTCGATCTCCTGGCCGTCATCGCCGGACCGTCGCTACCTGATCCGGGTCAGCCTCGACCTGCTGACGTGGGAGCGACTCGATTCCTTCATCCCGGGTGCCCCGGGCTCGACCACCAGCTACCTGCTTCCGGAAGCTCCCGGCGAGCCGCGCCGGTTCTTCCAGGTGGGCGTGCATCGATAGGCGATCGATCACTCCGCGCCGCGCCGGGCCCGAACCCGACTGGGGTGTCGATGGATGTCGTGGTTGTAACTGGGTCATGATTGTCATCGCCGGGGGGGCGTCTGGGGGGAATCCCCCCAAAAAAGTGCGAGCGGACCCAGGGTAGGTGGTGATTCGTTTTCCACCCAGACGGGGGATAGACGAGAAGTTTCCAACTCCCCTAGCCTTGTAGCCGTAGGAAAGAGTATCGGCTAATGAGCGCCGCATATCGTCCCACTCAGGAAACCAAGAATCCAAAAAGCCCGACTCCCTAAAATCCATGAAAACCCCAACCTTGTCGATTGCTCTGGTCGCCGCCTTCTCGGCCACCGCAGTGCATGCCCAATCCATCCTGCTTT
>CALGOH010000115.1 GCA_937957985.1 uncultured Verrucomicrobiae bacterium | reverse complement strand
GACGGTGTAGGTGTATTCGGTGTTCGGATCGAGCCCGGCGTCGCTGTAGGACGGACTGTCCTGCCAGCCGCTGTCGGTGCCGCCCGGATTGCCGGATGTTTCATCGAAGAAATACTCCACCCCGCTGGGGTCGTTGGCGATGGTCGCCGTCATCGAGATCGAATAGGGGCCGTCGGCCGCCGGTGCCACGGCGAAGGTCATCGGGTTGGGCGTCGGGGCATCGGTGTCCGGCGCATCCGTGGTTGCGGAGGCGGGCGAGGAGGCAGCGGTCGTGTTCTGGGCCGCACTCTTGTCGCGTGCCGTAACGGTGTAGGTGTATTCGCTGTTCGGATCGAGCCCGGTGTCGGTGTAGGACGGGCTGTCCTGCCAGCCGCTGTCGGTGCCGCCCGGATTGCCGGATGTTTCATCGAAGTAGTATTCCACCCCGCTGTCATCCGTGGCGGCGGTGGCCGTCATGCTGATGCTGTTGTCGCCGTCCGCCGCAGGGACGCTCGCCCAGGTCATCGGATCGGGAGACGGAGGCGTATTGTCCGGGGCGACCACCCCGAGGTCACGGATCTGCCATGCGTTGACGTAGGTATTGGTCCCTGCCGAGGGTGTGGTCGTCAGGTTGTTCCACTTGCGCAGGTTGAACGATTGGGTCGCGCTGTCGGCAACGAATGTACCAAGCGCATACTGGCCGTAACCCCCCTCGGTGACCTCCCACAAGAGCGTCGTATGCACCCCATGGGTCGGGTTGACCCCCGTGCCATCGCCAAGCACCACACCCTGCGTCAACGCCGTCCCCCCATTGTCCGCCCCCCAGATCTGAATCAGATAGGTGTTGCCAACCGTAAGTCCGGAAAACGTGATCGACTGGTTGGCATTGGCGGTGTTCCTCGATCCGTGTTCAAGCAGTTGCCTGAAGCCTCTATTACCCGGGACATTGGGCTGACCCGGATAGGATCCGGCGCGGGAACTGATGTTATCCTGATTCGTCGCCAGATCCAGGGTCGATACGTCGGAGAACGGGACCCCGTTGATCGTGTCGAGTGTCGTCGCATCGCCAGACGCAGCTGTGCCACCATCGCCACCCTGAGTTCCCATGGCCGACGCGTGGAGCGTCCCACCAGACTGAACCTGTGTAAGGTCATTGGCGATGTTGAAGACCGACCATGAGATGGGAGCAGCTTGCACGGTTACCACGCACGCGGTGGCTGCGACGAGAGTGAGGGTACCAAGGTTCATGAGTGGATGAGGAACTCGCTTTGCGGATTAATCGCGCCGAAAAAAGCCGCCACACGTTGCATGCAGCGGCTCAAGGGAAATGGACTTGGGTATGCTCAGGTACGTCGGCGGCGCAGAAGAAGGATGGACCCGGCAAAACCAATGAGCGCGGCCGTCGAGGATTCCGGGACCACGCCGAGGTCGCGAATCTGCCACGCGTTGACGTAAGTATTGTTTCCCGCCGAAGGCGTGGTCGTCAGGTTGTTCCACTTGCGCAGGTTGAATGACTGGGTCGTGCCATCGGCCACAAAGGTGCCGAGCGCATACTGGCCGTAACCACCCTCGGTGACCTCCCACAGGAGCGTGGTGTGCACGCCATGGGTGGGGTTGACCCCCGTGCCGTCGCCAAGCACAACGCCCTGGGTCAAGGCGGTCCCGCCATTGTCCGCACCCCAGATCTGGATCAGATAGGTGTTGCCGACCGTAAGCCCGGAGAACGTGATCGACTGGTTGGCATTGGCGGTGCTCCTCGATCCGTGCTCTAGCAACTGTCTGAAGCCTCTATTACCCGGGAGATTCGGCTGACCCGGATAGGATCCGGCGCGGGCACCGATGTTATCCTGGTTCGTCGCCAGATCCAGGGTTGACACGTCGGAGAACGGGACCCCGTTGATTGTGTCGAGTGTCGTCGCATCGCCAGCCGCAGCTGTGCCACCATCGCCACCCTGGGTTCCCATTGCCGAGGCATGAAGATTCCCACCCGTTTGGACTTGGGTGAGGTCATTGGCGATGTTGAAAACAGACCAAGAGATTGTCGCCGCGTGGGCGGAGACTGCAAGGAACGCAGTGGCGGCAGTCAATGGGACGAGCGAATTCGAGTTCATTTCCTTGAGTCAAATTGCGAAAGTGAAGCGGCTGGGTATGGTCAGCGACGCGGGACAATCGACCGCCACGATTCGCTCCTCAAGATCAATTTCCCCCACTATCCTGACTGTTTTCCATACAGGTTTTCGTGATATTATTGGACCCCTTGCATTCGAAGTTTCGTTCTGAAAGGTTTCGCCACTCCGATCCCCTGCAAGCGAAAACGCCGGGTCCCGACATCGGACCCGGCGCTGAAATTGGATTCAGACTTCAAGTCACGGACTTGCCACCAGACGTCCGAAAAGCCTCCCGCCGCCATTGGCCTCGGCCTGAGGGATGGTCGCCTCCACATCGTTAAGGTTGCCGTTTGCCGTGACGTCGAAACTGACTACTCCCACCAAGATGTCCATGCCCGGCCCTTCCGGCACCAGCGACTGGTTTGTCCCATCGGTCCACAGGTCGGTCGCTCCCAAGTCGCTGCTGTGCTGGGTGTGCATTGTCGCCGAGCCCCGTTTGGCCGCATTGAGCATGCTGAAGGCAAGGGTCAGGTTGCCGCTGCCGTCCTCGCTGACGTCGGGCAGCAGGCCCGTTGCGTCGGCATCCGGGTCGGCCGCTCCCAGCAGCCACGCCATGCCGTTGTCGATACCGTCGCCGTTGTCGTCATCTCCGAAGGCTCCACCTCCCATGGCCCAGGCGTCGTAGGGGGTCTGGGCGGTGCCGGTGATGCTGATGTCATACGGATTCTCGTCGGAGTCGTCGTTGGCGATCACCAGCGCGGCGGTGCGCACCCCCGTCGTGCCGCCGGTAGGTGCAAACTGGACGGTGAAGGTTGTCGCGCCGCCGCTGTCGGCTACAGGAGTCGAGGGGGCGGCGGTGACTGTGAAGTCTGCCGCATCGGCACCGGTGATGTCCACCAACGGGGCTCCGGTGAGATTGAGCGAAGCTCCGCCCGTGTTGCGGATCGTGAAGGTCAAGTCCGCGGTGGATCCGATCGTCACGGTGCCGAAGTCCTTCGAGCCGCCATCGGCGATCTCGGTGGATGCCGGCTGTTCGACAACGATCTCAGGGGCTCCGCTGACCACCCCCAAGTCCCGGAGTTGCCATCCGTTGGAGAAGTGGTCGCTGCTGGTCGGAGACGGTGATGTCAGGGGGGTGTTGTACGTCCGCACGTTGAACGCCTGGTTGGGCGCATCCGCGACAAACGTCCCGATGCCATACTGCCCGGCTCCGCCCTCGGTGACCTCGTAGATGAGCACCGTGTCCGTGTTGATGTCGGGATCACCCGCCGATCCGTCGCCCAGAAGCAGGCCCTTGTTCTGCGCGGTGCCGGCCCCGGCGTTCACGTCCGACGCCCAGAGCTGGACCTGGTAGGTGTTGCCCACCGTCAGGCCGAAGAACTCGACCGTCGTCCAGACTTCGGTGGGTTCGATCTGCGGGGCGCCACTGAAGCCGAGCCGGCCCGACCTCTGGCCCAGCGAAAGGAACGCCTGATAGTTCCCGTCCATCACCACCGTCCCGTATCCCCGGTTGCCGATGCTGTCGTTGCCGAACAGGCTGTCAAACAGGTTGCCGCTGTTCGCGACCGATTCGAAGGTCACGCCGTTGAGGGACACCGCCGAGGTGGCTCCATTCCGGGCGTCGACCAGCGTGCCGCTTGTCGACACATTGGCCACGTCATCGGTGATGTCGAAGGCGTTCCACGTGATGCTGGCCGTGCCCTTGGGGTCTGTGGTGGCCGATTCTGCGCCCGATGCGGCCGTCTCGTTCTGGGCGCCGCTCTTGTCCCGGGCCTTCACCGTGTAGGTGTAGGTCGTGTTCGGATCCAG
>CALGOH010000114.1 GCA_937957985.1 uncultured Verrucomicrobiae bacterium | reverse complement strand
GAGATTTGTCTTCAGGGTTCATCGCCGGCGACGGAGCAGGGCCAGACCGGACAGGCCCAGCAGGGCGAGGGAACCGGGCTCGGGGACGATCAGCACATCGGCGGAGGTCGCGCCGAAGCGGATCTCGTCGATGGTTCCCCCACCTTTCAACTCGAATGCGACCGTATCGAAGGCGGACTGGTCGAGCGCGGCAATGGTGCTCCACGTCTTTCCCGTGCCGAGGTTCAGGGCCGTGTCCGGGGCGTAGAGGGTGAGCGTTTCGCTCGCGAGATCATTTGCTCCCCAGTCAATCCTTCCGACAATCAGAGCTGTGGGACCAGCCCAACGATTGATGAGATCTGTAGCATCTGTGTTTTGTGTAATCCGGTCGGCGATGGTATCAGCATCATTGTCTTGCCAGTAGGCAGCCTCGACATCCATCAGAGTCGCAGCGCGGTTTGTCACGGCGAAGCCGATTCCTTCGCCGCTCTCCAGATTCAATCGCTCTGCAAAGGTCCCGACATTGTGAAACCCATCCGTACCCAGTGAGAAGTTGAGATCGACATTCGCATTGCCGCTAGCCGGCTTGTTCACGATAACGCTGAACCAGAGGGTCTGGCCGTTACCCATCAAGCCGGCACTGTCCAATACGGAGGTGGAGCCGATGTCGCGTGCCCCGCTGCCGCCGGTGGAGGGATTGACAACCGAGTTCCCTGCCACCGCGAGACTACCCCAACTCAAGCCAGGAGATGCCACTGTAGGAGCTGCATTGTTGGTGCTCCAGTTGCCGGTGAAACCGGTCCCGCCGCTTCCCCCGCTCACGGATCCGGTACCGTAGTCGAATCCTTCGTAGATGAGTGCGGCCGCGCCGGCCTTACCGGCAAGGAGTGCGAGAGGAATGGCGATGGTCGCCAGAAATAGATGCGATTTTTTGGCTTTCATGATCTTGATGGCGGATTTTGTCAGTTGGATTCGGATTTCGTTTGATCTCAAAATTGGATTCAAAAATTGGGTTACGGCACGGATTGCGCGCGGACGAAGTCGCTGGGATCTCCGGTCAGGGTCACGCGGACCTTGCCGTCGCCGTTGGCGTCGGTCGTCAGCACGCTCTGGTTGGTGCCGCCGATGGTGCCTGCATCACCGGGATCGCCCTGCACCAGATTTTCGATCAGGGTGCCCGGAGTGAAATCGAGCGTTGTGGAGGAGTAGAAACTGTAGTCCGTGGACGCATCAGCCACGAGCGTCAGCTCCCAAAGATTGATTCCAACCGAAGTGAACGATGTGATTCTCGGATCAACCGCAGCCACTGCTGCGGGAAGCACGTCGTCAGAGGTCGCGCCGAAGCGAATCTCGTCAATGCTCGCTCCTCCCTTCAACTCGAAAGCCACCGTATCGAAGGCGGACTGGTCGAGCGCGGGAATGGTGTCCCAAACTTTCCCCGTCCCGAGGGCCAGACTGGTGTCCGGCAGATAGACGGTGAGCGTTTCATCCGCCAGATCATCCGCACCCCAATCAATCCTGCCGACGACCAGAAGATCGTCTCCGCCAAAACGATTCTTCACATCAGTAGAATCACCGCCGGGGTTGCGAATGCGTTCGCCGTTGTCATCCGCGTCTGTATTCTGCCAATAGACACTCTCGACATCCACCAGAGTCGTACTGCGGTTGATGAGGGCGAACCCGATCCCCTCGCCGGTTTCCAGATTCATCCTTTCTCCAAATGTGCCCCCACCGCCGGCCACATAACTGTGGAAGCCATCCGCGCCCAACGAGAAATTGAAATCGACGTTCAGCCTATTGGTTCCCGTAACGTCCAAGACAACGCTGAACCAGAGGGCACCGCCGTTAGACATCAAGTTGGCAGTGTCCAGCACGGAGGAGGCACCGATGTCGCGATATCCACTGCCGCCGGTGTTCGGGTTGACAGCGGAGTTGCCCGCCACTTCGAGGCTGCCCCAACTCAAGCCGGGAGACACCACTTCAGGAGCCGCATTCCTGGTGCTCCAGGTCCCGGTGAAACCGGTCCCGCCGCTTCCCCCGCTCACTGAGCCGGCTTCGTAGTCGAAGCCTTCGTAAATCAAGGGATCCGCATGCAGGAGGCCTCCAGCAGCAAGAAATACGGGGATCAGTGAGGGGATGGGGGCGAGCTTCATCGGTGCAGATCTTGAGTTGGGACCTCAGGAATGAACAAATCGAGACCACGAATCAATGAGAGACCGAAAAAGCGGCTGATACCATTTTCAGAATAGCAGCTCGGGCCATCGTCGCCCCCCCCTGTCCAGGAGTGCGGCGCTTCGTCAGGCGCACCGTCCATGAGACCAGGTCCGGATCCGTCTTGCATCAAGGCGCGATCCGCACCGGAAGAACGACCAGATCGGCAACCGGAGTTCCGCCCAAGGAACGAGTCACCGCGCGACCCAGCCAAACCCGGGTCCGCGGGATCGCCATAGGAAGGGAGGCCCTCGCTCCCGACCCATGATCTATGCTAGGAATGATATCAGCACCCCCGCGGTTCTTCGGTTGAAAAGCTGCAAACCCACCTGCAAAAGTAAATACGTGCCGAAGGTCAGGCGTCGTGGCTTGTCACCCCTTCCACACCGCTTGACCAAGGCACGTTTGATTCCGGCCTATTGACCCGATTCCAGCATGAAATCATCGGCATTCACCAACCCGGGACGCAGCGGCTTCGCCTTGGTTGTCACCGTGTCCCTTATGGTCCTGCTGGCCCTGCTCGCGGTCGGTCTTCTCAGCCTCTCGGCGATATCGCTCCGCGGCAGTTCACAGAAGATCGCACTGACCGAGGCGCGTGCCAACGCCCGCCTCGGGTTGGTGGTCGCCATCGGCCAACTCCAGAAGCAGATGGGGCCGGACCAGCGAATCTCGGCGCGGGCGGAGATCCTGGATCCGAATCCCGGCACCGAGGATGCCGAGGGTGTCTCGAACCCCCACTATCTGGGAGTATGGGATTCCTGGGATTCATGGCTGACGGACAAGAAAGGAGCCTTGTCCATCGACGACACCTACAAGCCCGGCCGTGATCCTCCGGTGTCCCGTGGATGGTTCGTCAGTCATCCGGAATCCGCCGAATATGGCACCGCCATCGACTCAAGTCCGACTGCGGACTGGGTGGAGTTGTGCGGTAGCAACACGGCCGGGCCGGATGTGACGCATCACGTCAAGGCCCGGAGGATCGCCCTGAGAAACGGCAACCAGGTGGGAGGAAACTACGCGTGGTGGGTCTCCGACGAGTCGCTGAAAGCCCGCATCGACCTCCAGCCGCGCGAAGAAGCCACCAGCATCGCATCCGCCCAGATCCTGGCTTCCCACACCGGCCGCACGGGCATCGAGAAGATGACGGCCATGTCCGGCTTCGACACCCGGCCGGAGTCGCTCGCAAAAATGGTCACCACCGGCCAGGCCGGCATCGGAACCGGAGGAGTCTCCGAGCACTTCCACGACCTGACGGCCTACAGCCTGGGCCTGCTGACCGACGTTCGCTCGGGCGGCTTCAAGAGCGACATCAACCTGGCCTTCGAATCCAATGAGATCCCGGAGGGAATGGACGAGGCTCAATTGTTCGGCGGGCGCCCGTTCGACGCACCGATCCGCCCGATGACCGGTGAGCTGGCGGACATCACTCCCCAGAATCCTTACGTGGCCCCAATGTCGTGGCGTCAGATGCGTGATTACTACCGGCTTTATCGGGCGTTTCCGGGCGACGGCAACAAGCAGCCGATCGAGTGGAGCGGCACTACCCCGGAGACGCGTCGATTCGTCATGGGGGTCCAGCCGCAGCGGTGGGATACCGCCGGCTACATGCGGCAGTTGGTGATGTTGCGCCAGAACTGGGTGCTGGCCACGGCTTCCGAGCCCAATCCGTCGATGCCGGGCGGCATCGAATACCAGATCCTCGCGATCCCGGTGATCTACGTGTGGAACCCATACAACGTGGCGATGCGGGTCTCCTCCAAGGAGGTCTCCTACCTTGCCGCCATGTTCTACTCCGTCGGCATGTGGCACAAGGTTTACCGGGGCAACACCCTGATCAGTGACGACCAGTTTCCGGAGGTCCTCGCGTTCGGTCAGGGGAAGGTCAACAACACCGTGACGGCCAACCAGTCCGGCTACCGGATGGTGCTGACCGAGGACAGCGGATCGGACATCGTGTTCGAGCCGGGTCAGGTGCGGGTGTTCAGCACGGACTCGGAGGCGACGCGCCAGGGCGGCGATGCCCATGACCAGCGCAACTTCATCGCGACCCCGGGCTTCACCCCGGTCGAGAATCTGCCGGGAATCCGAGGATTGAGATACATCGTCAATCCGGGCACGGCGGGCCAGGTCGGGAACGGTGAGTTGTCCTTCGCGCTGCGTTTCGCCACACGGCCCGTCAATGGACTGATCGACCCCTACTATGCCGGGGGTTCGAGGAGTTCGGGCATTGTCCACCACTTCCAGGAAGTCAGCACGGCGACCCAGGGGGTCTACGAGGAAAATGGCCGTCTGGTCGACTACACGGTTGGCTGGCATCCGGTTGCCAATCTGGGCTTCACCCTGATCGACTGGATGGGCCCGTCGGAGATGGATCAGGCATGGATCATTCCCGATCATCCGGCCTACCGTGCGAAATGGGATGGCAGACCCGGCTCGGCACCAATGCCGATCGGAGTTTACAGCATCACCGCGAAATGCGCCGAACAGCTTGCCTACGATACCGGCTTAAGCCTGGCCAAGGATTACCGCAATCGCACCTGGCTGCATGCGCCCCACTCACGGCTGGCTCACTTCCTGATGCACCCCAACGACCTGAACCGGGCGGATTTCCCCTACCAGATTCATTTCCGGCCAGTGAACGGCGACCAGGAGCTTTCCTCGCTGCTGCAGGCGGATGGTGAGAGCGGCTTCTTCGGTGGCGGCTTCACCCCGGCCAGCGGGCAGACCCACATCTCGGCCCACAGCCTGCCGGTCGGGCCGACGACCAGCCTGGCCTCGTTCGCCGGAATCCGGGTCGATCATGCGAGCGCCCGGCTGGCCCAGAGCGATGACAACTACTCCGATCCATCGGTCCGGAGCTCGCTGGGTCCGGGTTTTTATGTGAACCGTGGATTCTTCAACCTGAAGCACAAGGCCCATGCCGGCGGCGCGTTCGGCCTCGGCATCGGCAATGCCTACGCCCACCCGATGGTGGAGGCAGAAGAAGTCTACACCCGCATCGACTTCGGCGAGGACACCGGTTGGAACAACGACACCGGCACCTTCCTGCCGGTGATCGACGACTACTGGGATCACTTGTTCCTCTCCAACGAGGAGCTTTGGGATTCCTGGTTCTGCTCGGGAATCGCACCGGTCACGGGCAATGGCAACGTCACCCGCTCGAAGAAGGATGTCGCCAGCGACTTCTTCTCCCACCAGCCCACGCAAATGTCCCCGCACTTTGTGCCCTATCCCGGGGACAAGACCGTCGAGGATCTTGTCGATCTGGTTGAAACCACGACTGCCGCGACCGGCGAAAACGGCTGGGACCGGATCGCCTCCCATATCCTCAACAAAGGCCAGTTCAATGTGAACAGCACTTCGCAACAGGCTTGGAAGGCCTTGCTCATGAGCCTGGCGGACCGCCCCATCGCCTGCTACGACCCCAAGTCCGGCACTTCGGTGATTCCACCCGATGAGGACGAGGTGACCCTTTCGCGCCATCCGCTGGCCAACAGCGCCTCCGCAGCGGACGGCCCGCGGGATGACCACGCGTGGCGCGGCATTCGCAAGCTCACCGAGCCGCAGATCGACAAGCTGGCCGAGGAAATCGTCCGCCAGGTCAAGCTGCGGGGACCCTTCCTCAACATGGCGGAATTCATCAACCGCCGGCTGACCACCGATGACACCGGTGTCACCGGCGCGCTGCAGGCCGCCATCGACTGGGACGAATTCAACGCCGGATACAACGGCACGACCAGTGGCTCCGGCGAAAGCATCAACAAGGCCTACAAGGGCGGCGGCGACATGATCTCCTCCTTGCCGGCATCCTATCCGAACCCCAAAGCCGCCAGAGGCTCCCGATTTGCGGGAATCCCGGGCTACGTGATGCAATCCGACATCCTGCAGGGCATCTCCTCCTCGCTGAGCGTTCGTGGCGACACCTTCGTGATCCGCGCTTACGGGGAGAGCCTAGCCGATGGCAGGATCGCCGCCCAGGCGTGGTGCGAGGCCGTGGTGCAACGGATGCCCGAATACGTCGATCCCTCCGATGCGGCGGACAGGAAGATGCGGATCCCCGGCAAGCTGCCCGGGGAAACCTCCCCACTTCAACCGGCCAACCTGAAATACGGCAGGCAATTTGAGATCACCTCGTTCCGCTGGCTCAATCATGATGAGATCTGAGATCCCCCGTCCCTCCGCCGCCTTCCTGCACGCTCTTCTCTTGCTCCTTTCGCCGTGTCTGGGGGCCGAAGAGCGGAGCTGTGAAGTATCGGTGGCCGCCCTCGGCCTTCCCGCCGATTCCTCGGGGCTGGTGCACTGGCGGGGTCGAAAGGACGCGACCATGCCGTTGCAACTCAGCGCGCGCTACTTCTCCCAGCGGGTGAAGTTACGGGGAGGCACGATTCAGTTCTTCGACGAGCCCGTTTCGAACGATCTGGATCAGGCTTCCATGCCCGAGCCCCTCGTCTCGATGAACATCCCAGCCGGTGCAAAGCTTGCCTACATCGTCCTCTGGCCGGAGACCGAGGCTGACCGACCGGCACGTTGGCAGGGGAGACTGCTGAATGCGAAGGATTGGAAAGCGGGCAGCATGAAGGTGTTCAACGCCTGCTCCGAGCCGCTTGGCATCGCGGCCGGCAGGAAACGGATCCAGCTTTCCACGGGAAAGTCGGTGGACTTCCACGCCCGCGAGTGGGACGAGCCCTTTCCGGTGAAGATCTTCCGCCTGCAACCCGAGCTGAAGACGGTCTTCTCGTCGACATGGCGCGTGTCCGACGAACGCCGTGAACTATGCTTCATCGGCCCTACCAATGGCTCTGTAACCCTGCGGTCCCTGATTGCCTTGGGCGAGCCCCCACCGCCAGACACGCCTTGATCCCAAATGGATTGCCAACGAACGTGGCGGGCAAAGCCAATCGGTATCGGGAACATCGTTCGGGCACCCCGAGTCGGTGACGGTGACTGCCACCGTCTCGGGCAGCGTGATACCGGATCGAGCCCTCGTCAGAGTCAGTGTGACAGCCAACCCCTAAGCAAGCAGATATGAACCCTAAACAAAAGGACATGAAATTACCAAGCCTGGCCTTCTTAGGTATTCTTGCGGCACTCATGATCCAGGCCGTGGCGATGGCCGCGCCCGAAGCAGTCACAAGAAAGGAATACGAGAAAATCCGTGATGCTCGAAATC
>CALGOH010000113.1 GCA_937957985.1 uncultured Verrucomicrobiae bacterium | reverse complement strand
TAAAAGGCTGCGCCTCACGCGATCGGCGCGTGAAGGGCTGCGGCGCGCGCGATCTTCGAACAAGGATCGAGGGTGGGGCGGGGAAATCTGGCAGGCCTTCAGCCTGCGGTTCCAAGCTATTATCCCATACCCAGGGCGTTGCCCTGATCCTTATACGCATCTTGGCTCTGGTCTGGGATCGGTCGGATCGACAGAGGCCCGCGCGCCTTGTGTCCGCGTCCAAGTGGGCCATCGCTCGCGACTCGGACCGCCCCCTGGAAAAGACGCCAAAAAGCCCTTGTACTGTTAGAAACAGGTGCTTGAATCGGCGGTGGCATCACCCCGCCACCGCATGCCCGAGGACTTCGCAGAGGAATTCACCGGTGCCGACCTCAAGGATTTGAGGCGCAGCCGGCGGCTGCCCGTGCTTGCCGCAAGGCTGGCCGATGCACCGGCCGCGAGCATCTCGGCGGCCTGCGGCGGATGGGCCGAATCGATGGCCGCCTTCCGCCTGCTCAACAACGGGGACTTCGCCGCCGAGAAGCTCATCGGCCCGCACACGGACAGGACCTCGGAGCGCTGCGCCGATCACGATTGCGTGATCGCCATCCAGGACACCACCGAGATGGACTTCAGCCGTATGAAGGGCCTCGAGGGGCTCGGGCCGCTCAACGACGAGACCCGCCGGGGTTTTTACATGCACGGCCATTACGTGGTCGGCGAAGAAGGGCTGCCTCTGGGCCTGCTGGGTGCCGACATCACGGTCCGCGATGACGAGCACTTCCGGCGCGCCTCCGAGCGCAAGAAGCTGCCCATCGAGAGCAAGGAGAGCTACCGCTGGATCGAGGGCTACCGCCGTGCTTGCGAACTGGCCCGCAAGCTGCCCGGCACCGAAGTGTTCTCGGTCGGCGACCGTGAGTGCGACATCTTCGAGCTCTACGCGGAGTGGCAGCTTGCCGAGCCGGGGCGGCGTGCCGAATGGGTCGTGAGGGCCAACCAGGACCGCGCCCTGTTGCCGGGCGAGGACGCGCAAGATGGCGAGGAGGATCGGTCCGACAAGCTCTTCGAGGCCGCCCGGCAAGCCCCGGTGCTCGGCGAGATCGAGTTCGAGGTGCCTGCCCGCAGCGGCATGAGGAAGGTCAAAGGCAACCGGGTGAAGACCGAGCGCAGCGCCCGCACGGTGCGCCAGGGCGTGCGTGCCGTGGAGGTGACACCCCGCCCACCGTTCCGCAAGGGCCGCAGGCTTGCGCCAGTGACCTTTCATGCGGTTCTCGCCGAGGAGATTGATCCGCCCGAGGGCGAGGAGCCGATCTGCTGGCTGCTGCTGACCAGCCGCAAGATCACGAGTTTTGAAGAGGCGCGGCGGATCATCCGGATCTACCTGCGTCGTTGGGACATCGAGGTGTTCTTCCGCGTGCTCAAGACCGGCTGCCGCGTCGAGCGGATCCAACTCAAAAACCGCCAAGCACTGGTGCGGGCTCTGATGGTCTATCTTGTGGTCGCCTGGCGCATTCTTTACCTGACCCACCTCGGACGCCGCTGCCCCGATCTGCCTTGCGGCTGCGTGTTCGACGAGGCGGAGTGGAAATCGACCTGCGCGGTGGTGAAGCGACCGGCGAATGCCGGCGAACCGACCTTGCGAGAGTTCATCGGAATCATCGGCAGGCTCGGAGGTCATCTCGGGCGCAAAAGCGACGGCGAGCCCGGGCCGCAGGCGGTCTGGAAGGGTCTGTCGCGGGTGAGGGATTTCGCGTTGGTGTGGCGCGTGATGGACGGCGAGTGAGAAGATCGCCGGGGCGGCGGGACGGTTGGTGCCAACCGTCGGCATGATGCTGCCCGGATCGCGACGTCCTCGACGACGAAACCTGCGGAACGGTTGATCGGGCCCCGTCCCGTGCCGGGAGACTGCCATCGGATCAACCACCGGCTTACCGCAGCGAGATCTCGCCGGACGCCAATTTGCGTATAAGGATCAGGGCGTTGCCCCGGGCTGGTATGTGCCGGGCCGTTGGCCCTCGGGAGCCGCTCCCGGCGCGTTCTTGGAGTCCGCCGACACGTTCGAGGACTCCTCCGACACGTTCGAGGACTCCTCCGACGTGTTCAAGGACTCCTCCGACATGTTCGAGGACTCCTCCGACAGGTTCGAGGACTCCTTCGACAGGTTCGAGGACTCCTTCGACGCGTTCGAGGACTCCCTCGACACGTTCGGGGACTCCCTCGGCGCGTTCGGGGACTCCCCCGGTGCGTTTGGGGACTCCTTCGACGCGTTCGGGGACTCCCGCGGCGGGTTGGAGAACTCCTCCGGCTCATGGTGAGAGATTAATTCCTCCCGGTAGGAGCGCTCCTTCTCCTGGTAGGAGACCCTCCTCTCATGGGAATGGAGACTCTCTTCTCCAGACACGAGATTCCTCTCCCGGAATAAGCGGATTTTCTCAAATGTTGAGAAGTATCTGGGATGGATACGGAGGAACTTCTCCGAGTTGTGGCTTGTCCACTCCCGAAACAAAGCGTATTTCCGACGAGAACTCTGTATTCCCGCCCATGAAGACCGAACCGGGTGCCAGCGGACCTGAAATCCCGCTGGAGAAACTGTTGTCGGGCCTCGGCAGCACCGTGCGCTGGGCGGTGCTGCGGGAGTTGGCCAAGGGAGAGCCTTTGCCGGTGGTGGAACTTGCCAGCCGGCTGCGCCTGAGCCAGTCCGCGATGTCGAAGCAGATGGGCGTGCTGCGCTGGGCGGGCCTGGTGGTGCGGCGCTACGGCAGCTACGCGCTGCCGCGCGGCGTGCGCTCGGAGGACGGGGCCACGCTCGACTTCGGTCACGTGGTCCTCCGGGTCCGGCGGTAGGAGGGGTCGGGGGTCGGGTGGCCGATGGCGAATGACGAAAGACCCAAATACCCAAGGAAATCCGAATGCCGATGCCCGAAGCGGGGAGCAAAGCCACGCTGACACCTTGCTCGGGGATCCTTCGTCCTTCGAAATTCGAGATTCCTTCGTGCTTGGGTGTTTGGGTGCTTCGTCATTGGTCCGGCTTCGTCATTGGTCCGGCTTCGTCATTGGTCCGGATTTCGAACTCGTGAGAAATCCGGGCAACAATTGGCAGCAATGGCCTCGGGGGAATTGGCTTGGGGAGCCGGCTGTGCGGGGTCGATGTCCCGACTTCGAATCCCCGGTTTCCGTTCCAGGATAGACCGTGGGCTTGGATCGGCCGGCAAGGCAGCGAATCCAAGGCCCCGATATCAAATGACCCCATCTCCCGATTCCCTTCGGGTTCACGATTGGCGATCGACAGGGATCTCGATGCTCCGGGATCACCGCTTCTGCCGACGGCTGGTGACGGGACCGTTCTCGCCGCTGTAGTCCGACCACTCGGGGTGAATCTTCGGCTGGGGCCCGGCCTTGACCGGTTCCTGTTCCCTGGCGGGGGCCTTCAGCACTTCCCTCGTCATGCGGTGCCACTCGTCGGCCATCCGCTTGAGTCGCTCCGGGTGCTCGTTGGCGAGGTTGTGGAGTTCGGTCGGATCATTCGCGAGGTGGTAGAGTTCCCATGGCCCGCGGCGGAAGGAGACGAGTTTCCAGTCGCCATCGCGCAGGCCGCGATCGATGCCGTAGAGGAAGTGGATCGGGGGCCGCTTGCCGAGGGGCTTTCCGGCAAGCACGGGGGCGAGTGAGACGCCGGCCAGGGGGGTGGGTTCGCGGCCGGGGAAGGTGCCGGGCGTTTCGGCTTCGCCGAGGGCGGCGAGCGTGGGCAGCACATCGACGAGATGGGCGGGGGTGTCGGTGATCGATCCGGGCCGGGCCTTCAGCCCGGCGGGCCAGTGGACGATGGCGGGCGTGGCGATGCCGCCCTCGAACTGGTTCTGCTTGTAGAAGCGGAAGGGGGCGTTGCGCGCCCAGGCCCAGCCGGTGCTGTCGGACCAACGGGTGGCGCCGCGCTCGTGGGGCGGCTCGTCCATGCCCTTGCTGGGGCGGTCGTAGGGGCAGGCGCCGTTGTCGGAAAGGAAGAGGATGAGGGTGTCGTCGAGGTCGCCGGACTCCTCGAGGTCGGCGACCACGCGTCCGAGTTCCTGGTCGATGCGGTCGATGAGTCCGGCGTAGCCCGCCATGCGCCGGCTTTCCCAGGCCCGGATCTCCTCCGTCACCGAGTCCCAGGCCGGGATGTGGTCGGGCCGGGGGCTGGGTTCGACGCCATCGGCGAGCAGGCCGATTTCCCGCTGCCGGCGGATGCGCTGCTCGCGGATGCGATCCCAGCCGCCGTCGTAGCGGTCGCGGTATTTCTCGTAGTCCTCCTTGAGCGGCTGGATCGGGGCGTGGGGGGCGTTGAAGGCGATGTAGAGGAACCAGGGCTTTTCTGCCCGCCGCGCCTCGTCGATGAAGCGCAGGGCGAAGTCCACGTCGGCGGTGGTGGTGTAGAAGTCGTCGGCGGGCACCTGCCACGGCTCGCCATTGAGCCGGAAGGTGTTGTCGCCCTTGAAGTAGTCGGTCGAGCCGGAGAGGTGGCCGAAGTAGCGGTCGAAGCCGAAGTCGGTCGGCTGCTTCGAGAGGTGCCACTTGCCGGTCATCATGGTGAAGTATCCGGCCGGGCGGAGGACTTCGGGGATGGTGACGGCGCGGTTCATCGCCTCGTCGCCCGCCTGGCGGCACCAGCGGCCGGTGAGGAGCGAGACCCGGGAGGAGTGGCACTTGGCGGTATTGTAGAAACTGGAGAAGCGCAGGCCGCCCTCGGCGAGGCGGTCGAGCACGGGGGTGTCGATTTCCGACCCGTAGCAGCCGAGGTCGGAGTAGCCGAGGTCGTCGGTGAGGATGACGAGGAAGTTCGGGCGCTTCGCGACGGCCGGACCGGTGAGCAGCGAGAGCAGGACAAGGAGGCGGACAAGGGGATGGTGCGATCTCATGAGACGGCTGAGGATACCCGCCGAGCGGGCGGAAACGTTCAACCCGAACTTCTCATACCCGGTCGGGCGGGTGCCCAATGATGAATGACGAAAGACCAATGATGAATGACGAAAGACCCAAATACCCAAATACCCAAATACCCAAATACCCAAATACCCAAGGAAATCGGAATGCCAATGCCCGAAGTGGGGAGCAAGCCACGCTGGCACCCTGCTCGGGGGGGCTTCGTCCTTCGAAATTCGAGATTCCTTCGTGCTTGGGTGTTTGGGTGCTTCGTCATTGGTCCGGCTTCGTCATTGGCCCGCATTTCGAACTCGTGAGAGATCCGGGTCAAGGGACGGCGGATGGGGACTCGCCGGAGCCGGGGATCAGGTGGCTGGACGCCGGTGATCCGCTTTGCGCGTGGCCATTCTTGCCAAGACGGAGCGCCTGAACTTGGATGGGCGCGTCCGATGGACGGCGATTTCAAACCAGAGGATTCTCCCACTCCGCATCCGCGGTTGAGGCGGACGTTCAGCACGCTGCTGGCGGGGGTGGCATCGGTGGTGCCGGTGCTGGCGACCGCCTGGCTGCTGGTGGTGATCTATCGCATTCTCGGTGACCTCGGCGGCGGGATCATCGCCGGCGTGTTCCGGTTCCTGAACTGGCTGCGCGGCGTCGCTCCGGATTCCCCCGCCGCCTGGTCGTTTGATTTCCCCGGCTCGAACCTGGTGCTGGCGCTGCTGCCGGTGATGATCGTGTTTGCGGTCGGCTTCGCGGTGACCAACGCGCTGGGCCGCCACCTGTTGCACTGGATGGAGTCGAAGATCCAGCGGCTGCCGCTGCTCGGCTTCGTCTATTCGTCGATCAAGCAGCTTGTCGACGCGCTGAAGGGCCTGGGTTCGGAGCGGAAGTTCAAGGGGGTGGCCTTCGTCGAGTATCCTGCTCCCGGTTGCCGTCTGGTCGGTTTCGTGACCGGGAACTTCCACGACGCGCAGTCCGGCAGGGACGTGACCTCGGTGTTCCTCCCGACGGCGCCGAATCCGCTGACGGGTTTCGTGGTCATCGTCGATGACGAGCGGGTGCAGGCCGCCGACATGTCGCTGGAGGAGGCGAGCAAGATGATTCTTTCCGCCGGCCTCGTGCCGCCACCCGGCGCGGTGCCCGCCACTCAGCGCGAGGCCCAGAAGACCGACTCGCCGTCGTCGATTTCCTCCGAGTAGGTCATCGTGAGCCAACGCAGCCGGTGGGCCAGCAGCTTCGCCAGCTCGAGGGTGATGGCGGGCTGGTGCCTGAGGCTGTCGAGCGGGTTCTCGATGACGGCGAAGGTGGATTCCCTGTTGGTGGTGACGGTGGCGGTGGAGCGGATGTCGAGCAGCGTGGCGATCTCGCCGAAGGCCGAGCCCGGGCGGTCGATGCTGCAGATCGAGGTGCCGTCCTTGGTGATGTGGACGCCACCTTCCCTGAGGACGTAGATGCGGTCGACGGGGTCGCCCTGACGGAGGATCGTTTCGCCCTTGGCAAAGGAGGCCACCGGGGCGTCGCCGACGAGTTCCAGGAGTTTGGTCATGGGGCGGAGCTTGGCCATCCCGGCGGGGCGGGCAAGCCGGGTTTGGTGACATTGCGACGGGCGTTGACGTCGATTCGCGGGCGGGCTTGAGTTCGGGGCGTGGGCAGGATTTCGATTCCGGAGTATGCGATGGCACTCGCGCATGTGGCGTCGCTGCGTTCCGAGGATCCCTTCCGCAAGGTCGGCGCGGCGGCGCTGGACTTCGACAACCGGGTGGTCGGCACCGCCTACAACGGCCTGGCGCCCGGCTTCGACGCACCGGCGGGTTTCTGGGACGACCGCGACGCCCGCCAGAAATTCATGCTCCACGCGGAGATCAACCTCTGCAGCCTCTTCAAGCGCGGCGAGGTGAAGCTGGTGGCGAGCACCACGATGCCGTGCACGGCCTGCATGCAGACGCTTTGCGCCTACGGCATCCGGGAAATCTACTACCGCGACATCTACAAGGCGTCCGACGCGCCGGAGATCGCCAGGCTCTACGGGATCCGTCTCGAGAGGGTGGAGTCCCACCCGGGAGTCGAGGCGACGCTCACTCCTCCTCCTTGAGGTCGCCGCCGTAGAAGCTCTTGATGTAGCCGAACTCCATCATGGTGTCGTGCCAGGGAGCGAGCAACTGGGGGTTGCGGAAGACGCGCGACGCCCGGGCCAGCGCCGCCTCCGCCTTGAGGGTGTCGCCATCGTGGTAGGCGATGGCGGCCTCGGCGTAGTAGGGGAAGGGGGTGTCGACCATGAAGTCGTACTTGTCGACCAGCTTGCGGGCCTCTTCGACGTCGCCGGACTTGATCATGCACAGCATCAGCTTGAACTCGGTGAGGTGGTAGAGCGCCTGCTGGTCCTCCTTGCCTTCGGTGAGGGTGAGCACGCGCTCGAACATTCGCTCGGCCTCCTCCCATCGCTTGGTGACGAAGTGAACCTCGGCGATGTTGAAGAGGACGCTGGCGTTCCCCGGCGAGAGGGTGTTGGCACGCTCGAAATGCTCCATCGCCTTGTCGAACGCGCGGAACTCGACCTGGCAGGCGCCCAGCATGTTCTGCACGTCGGGCGAGTCGGGGAAGATCTTCGTGGCGGCCTTGAGTTCCTCGATGGATTCGAAGATCCGCTTCTGGCCGAACAGCTCGCGGGCCTTGTTGACGTGCTCGCCGAACTCCTTGCGGCGGTCTTCCGGCAGGTTGAGGAAGTCCTCCTGCCAAGGCTGCATCTTCTCCTCGGGCTTGTCTTCGTTCTGGGCGGAGGCGGGGATGGCCAGGGCCATCAACAGCAGGATCGGGACGAGGATTTTCATGGTTGGAAAGGAACGATGGCCGGACTCTAGGGGGGCGCTGCGGAAATCGCAAGAGAGGGCTTCACCCGTAAAGCCGGTGGTTCCGGATGTGGTCGAGCACGCCTTGCGGAAGCCACGGGGGAACGGGGCGCCCCTCCCGCAGGGCCTCGCGGATGGCGGTGGACGAAGCCGGATGGGTGCCGCGGACGTGGTGCATGCGCCAGCCGGGGCGGGGCTCCGGCTCCCCATCGCGGGAGAAGACGATGAACTCGAGGAGCTCGGCGAGGGCCTCGGGCTCCCGCCAGCGGGGCAGGGCGTCCCACTGGTCGAGGCCGACGATCCAGAACAGCTTCGCCGCTGGAAAGGTCGCCCGCATGTGGCGGACGGTGCGGATCGACCACGACGGCGGTGGCGAGCGCAGCTCGAAATCATCGACCACCAGCCCGTCGAGGCCGCGCAGGGCGATTTCGAGCATGGCAAGCCGGTCGGCATCGCCCGCTCCCGGCGCCTCGTCCTTGTGCGGCGACCGCCGGCAGGGCAGGAAGCGGACCTCGTCGAGCGCCATCTCCCCGGCGGCGAGGCGGGCGATTTCCAGATGCCCCAGATGCACCGGATCGAAGGTGCCGCCGAAAAGGCCGAGACGGGTCGGGGATTTCATGGTTTCAGCCCGGAAACCGGCGTTGATTGAGGATCGGTGTTGCCGCGCGGAGACGAGCTGCCATACTCGGTTTCGCCTCGTCCCGTCGGGGTGCCGGGTGATCTGGGGGGAGAGCTCGGTGTTCCGCGGGGCGGGGTCTTGTTTTGTTCAGTCGTCGCCAAAGTGCTTCTCGGCATTGCCGCTGCAGATGGCATGCACGAGGCCTGACAGCGCCTCGAAGTCGTCGGGCAGCTCGCCACGGTCGGCCTCGGTGCCGACGAGGTTGCAGAGGATGCGGCGGAAGTACTCGTGACGCGGGTAAGAGAGGAACGATCGCGAGTCGGTGAGCATGCCGACGAAGCGCGACAGCAGCCCGGTGGCCGAGAGCGCGTTGAGCTGCATCTCCATGCCCTCCTTCTGGTCGAGGAACCACCAGCCGGAGCCGAACTGGATCTTGCCCGCGACGGAGCCGTCCTGGAAGGCGCCCGTGAGCGCGGCGAAGAGGTAGTTGTCCGCCGGGTTCAGGTTGTAGAGGATGATCTTCGGCAGGGCGTTCTCGGCCGAGAGTGTTCCGAGGTAGGCGAAGATCCCGGGTCCCTGCTGGTGATCGCCGATGGTGTCGTAGCCGGCGTCCGGGCCGAGGCTTTGGAAGCCCCGCGGATTGACGTTCCGCGCGGCGCCGAGGTGGAGCTGCTTGGTCCAGCCGCGGGCGGCGTCGAGACGGCCGAGAAAGACCATCAGGTAGAAGGTGAACTTCGCCCGCTCTTCCGCGGTCGCCGCCTCACCACCCCGGGCCTTCTCGAAAATGATCGCCGCATCGGCATCGTCGCAGCCTTCCGCCGGCAGGCAGTCGAAACCGTGATCGGAGAGCCGGCAGCCGGCCTGGTGGAAATCATCGTGCCGTTTCCGCAGCGCGGTGAGCAGGTCGCCGAGCTGCGAGATGTCGGTGTCCGAGATCGCCTCCAGCTTGTCGATCCACTCCTTGAAGGCCGCGGGCTGGTCGACGCAGAAGGACTTGTCCGGGCGGAAGGTCGGCCGCACCCGGGTCTCCAGATCCGAACCGGCGATCTCGAGGTGCGTGTCGAGGGGATCGACGGGGTCGTCGGTGGTCCCGATCATCCGGACGTCGAACTTGCGGAGGATCCCGTGGGCACAGAAGTCGTCATCGGCGAGGCGTTCGTTGGCGCGTTGCCAGATCTCGTCGGCGGTGTCGGGACCGATGAGGAGGTCGATGTCGAAGTAGCGCTGGAGTTCGATGTGGGACCAGTGGTGGATCGGGTTGCGCAGCGTCTTGGGAATGGTGGCCGCCCATGCCTGGAACTTTTCCTCGGGGGTCGAGTCGCCGGTGATGAAGCGCTCGTCGATGCCGTTGGCCCGCATCAGGCGCCACTTGTAGTGGTCGCCGCCGAGCCAGATGTCGGCAAGGTTGTCCCAGCGCCGGTTGGCGGCGATCTCGCCGGGGACGAGGTGGCAGTGGTAGTCGTAGATCGGCAGGCCGTCCGCCACCTCGTGGAAGAGCCGGCGCGCCGTCGGGGAGTGGAGAAGGAAGTCTCGGTCTGGGTAGGCAATCGCCCGGTCAGCTTGGAGTCGCCAACGCCGCGTGGCAAGGCCGCTTCCGGAAGGGACGTGGCTCACTTTCCCTCACCCGGCTTGGGAAAGATGCGGGTGCGCCAAGCGTGCCACTCCCACAGACGGGCGAGCTCCTCCGCCTTGTCGGGATGGCTGGCGGAGAGGTCGTTCAACTCGCTGCGGTCCTTGTCGATGTCGTAGAGCTCCCAAGGCTTCCCGGCGCCGGCGCGGACCAGCTTCCAGGCCCCCTTGCGGATGGCGGCCCGGCCGAAGTGCTCGAAGAGCAGCACCCGGTCCGGGTCTTCGTCCTCGGCGAAACCGGGCACGAGGCTGAGGCCTTCCATCGGCTGGATCCGGTGACCCCGGTATTCGTCGGGATAGCCCGCCCCGGAGAGATCCACGCAGGTGGCCATGATGTCGATCAGGTGTCCGGGCCGGTGGCGGAGTTCGTTCCTCGCCGCAATGCCCTTCGGCCAGTGGGCGATCAGGGGTGTCGAGATCCCGCCTTCGTGGTTGTGCGACTTGTACTCGCGGAAAGGCGTGTTGGAGACGTTGGCCCAGTTCCGGCCGTAGGCGATGTAGGTCGTCGCCGGGCCGGGCATGACCCCCGGTCCCGACATGCACGGCTCGCCCGCGCGGGTGTGGGTGGGATCCATCTTCGTCTGCAGCTCGTCCCGCCCCATCGGCTCGCGGGGCTCCGCCGGATGCTTCCTCGGCTTGCGGCCGAAGGCCTCCGAGCATCCGCCGTTGTCCTGCAGATAGAGGATCAGCGTGTTGTCGAACCGACCGCTCTTCTTGAGCGCCTGGACGATCCGGCCGATGCCGCGGTCCATGTTGTCGACCATGGCGGCATAGACCTCCATGCACCGCAGCTCCCACTCGACCTGGTCATCCGGAACGTCCTTCCACTTCGCCGGGGCCGGGCTGAGCGGCCAGTCCTCGATCACACCGAGTTTCTTCATCTTCTCGTAGCGCGCCTTGCGGATCGCCTCGTAGCCCGCGTCGTAGCGGCCCTTGTACTTGGCGATGTCCTCCTCCAGCGCGTGCATCGGCCAGTGCGCCGCGGTGTAGGAAACGTACATGAAGAACGGATCGTCGCCCTCGTGCTCGCTGACGAACCTCACCGCGTTGTCGCTGATCGCATCGGTGTAGTAGTAGCGTTCCGGTTGGTAGTCCGGATCATTGTCCGGCGTGATCGCCTCGTTGCCGCGGGTCAGCGTCCACGGGTCGAAGAAGCTGCCGGCGCCGATGATGGTGCCGTAGAAGCGGTCGAAGCCGCGCTGGAGCGGCCAGTTCGACTTGTCGCCGTCGGGCTTGAGCTGCTTGGTCACGTGCCACTTGCCCGCCATGTAGGTCCGGTATCCGGCGGTCTTGAGCAGCTCGGCGAGCGTAACCGCATTGCGGCTCAGGTCGCCCTGGTATCCGGGCTGGCCGCCGTCATTGGTCATCTCGCCGATCCCGGCCTGGTGGGCGTAGAGCCCGGTGAGCAGCGAGGCGCGGGTCGGGCAGCAGCGGGCGGTGTTGTAGAAACGGGTGTAGCGCAGGCCGTTGGCGGCCAGGCTGTCGAGGATCGGAGTCTCGATCTCGCCGCCGTAGCAGCCGATGTCCGAGTAGCCCATGTCGTCGGACATGATGACGATGATGTTCGGCCGGTCGTCGGCCAGGGCGAAGCCGAGGAAGGCAGCCAGCAGGGCGGGCAGGGAAACAAGGCGTCTCATGCCCACTCCTACGGCACCGGCCCCCCGGAGGTTTCCAAGTCTTCGCGCCGGCGTGATCCGCTGGATGTCGTCGTGTGGCTCCGGTCGGAAGGGATGGGCTCCATCGCCCGGTTCCGGTTTCCGAGGATGGGTGAACGTGACGGGCGGGATCTTCAGGTCGCCCGGCGCCGACAGTCGAAAGTCGGACGGTCGGGCTGTCGGGCCGTCGGGCTGTCGGGCTGTCGGGCTCGTCTAGAGGGCCAACGGCCCGGAAGATGCCAGCCCGGCCTGAAGGGCCGGGTTGGGGGTGGTGAGCCACCCGAGGGCCGAAGGCCGAATGGCACTTCCTTAAGCGCACTTGTCGTGTCGAACTTCGATCCCGGTAGGGATCCCAGCCATTAGCGCGGGGTCATCCGCTCTGCGGATGCACCCCGGGGAAAAAGATGCAGAGAAGTCTCCCCGATCCCGGCCGGGATCGCAGCCAGTCCGACATGGGAAGGCGGCCCGAAGGAGGCTGGCATCCCGCTGGGATGCGGATCT
>CALGOH010000112.1 GCA_937957985.1 uncultured Verrucomicrobiae bacterium | reverse complement strand
AAAGCGTGTCGTCGAATCTCGACCCGCCGCCCGCCGGTGGCAACAGGGACTTTCCATCCGCCCCGGAAGCCTTCCGGCCTCAACCCACCCAGAACAACCCGGCGATCGTGAGCGGGCGGCAGGTCGTCATCGTGGGGAAGGCGAGCCTGTCTCCTACGCCTGCCCGGATTCGTCATTCGGCGGATCGCCGGCGCGGGGGCAAAAATCGAGGGGGAAGACAAGGCGTCATCCTGCTCCGGATCGTTGTGCCATGTTGATCGTTTCCTCAGTTGGCTTCATCGCGCTGGAAAACTTCAGGATGCCTCCGTGCGTAGCATGCCAGGAGTGTGTAGTGCGATTCGACTTCTGCGTAGAAGCGGTCTTCCAGATCCCCAAACGGTTCAAAATTGTCGGGCTTCTCTCGAATCATATCGACCCGGGCGTCGAGATCATGCGGCACCACTCCTCCATCGAAGAAGTTCATCGACTCCGCGAGTATCGCTTCAGCCGGCCCGGCCTCGACTGCAAGAAGCGACTCTCTTAGCTGGGGGATCATCGTTGGCAGGTGCTCGGAATCAAAATAGAACCCGTCGAATCCGCCGCTCTCAACCTTTCCGAAGAACGCCATGACGTTGGAGAAGTGGCGCTCCTCCGGAGCCATGGTCTCCCACCCCTTGCTCCGGATCTTGTCGCCGATCACGGTGTGGATCGACAACACAAGTTCGTAGTCTTCGTCGGTGTAGCTCATCGCAGGTGGCGGTGGCCCGCCAAGGCCAGCATTCTCCAAGGGTGTGGCTCCATCGTCATCGCAAGAGATTGTCAGCAGCAGTAGCAGGCCGAGCATGCATGGAGGCACCGCGCGAGAAATCATCCTGGCCCAACTGAAGCTGTCCATCCCTTGGCGAGGTTGTCACGGATGCGGATCGTTCACAAGCGATCGGCTCCTGAGTCTGAAGACGGATCCGCATTCATAACTCATTACTGGTTTTGCCGTCCGCCGCCCGCCGACACGGCTCAACCCACCCAGAACAACCCGGCGATCGCGGCGCTCATCAGGTTCGAAAAGGTGCCGGCCGCCACGGCGAGCAGGCCGAAGCGGGCGATCTCCTGGCGACGGTTCGGCGCCATGCCCCCGAGACCGCCGAGCAGGATGGCGATCGACGACAGGTTGGCGAAGCCGCACAGCGCGACGGTGATGATCGCCTCGCCGCGCTCGCCGAGCAGCGCGCTCCATTCCTCGTAGCCAGCGTAGGCGACGAATTCGTTGAGCACGAGCTTCTGGCCGATCAGGCTGCCACCGGTGGCGCTCTCGTCCCACGGCATGCCCAGCGACCACGCCAATGGAGCGAAGATCTCCCCGAGAATCCACTCGAGGCTGAGGTCGGGACGCCCGAACCAGCCGCCAATGCCGCCGAGCATGAGGTTGATGAGCGCGATCAGTCCGATGAAGGCGAGCAGCATCGCGCCGACGTTGAGCGCCAGCTTGAGGCCGGTGCGGGCACCCAGCGCCGCGGCGTCGAGGACATTCACGGGTCGGTCGTCGCCCTCGGCCCACTCCAGCGTGACCTCTTCCGGCTCCTCGGTTTCAGGCATCAGAATCTTGGCGAAGAGCAGTCCGCCCGGCGCCGCCATGAAGGACGCGGCGATCAGGTATTTCAGCTCGACGCCCATGCCGGCGTAGCCCGCCAGCACCGATCCCGCCACGCTCGCCAGCCCGCCGCACATCACGGCGAAGAGCTCGGACCGGGTCATGCGGGCGATGTACGGTTTCACCACCAGCGGCGCCTCGGTCTGGCCGACGAAGATGTTCGCCGCCGCCGAAAGCGACTCGGCGCGGCTGGTGCCGAGCAGTTTCCGCAGTCCGCCACCGAGGACGAGGATCACGAACTGCATGACCCGCAGGTGATAAAGGACGGCGATGAGCGAGGAGAAGAAGATGATGACCGGCAGCACCTTGAAGGCGAAGACGAAGCCGATCGCATCGGCGTCGGTGAGCGGCCCGAAAAGAAACGCGATCCCCTGGTCGCCGGCGGTGATCACCTGCGCCACCCGGTCGGAAATCCACTCCAGCGCCACCCGCCCCCACGGCACGCGGAAGACCAGCAGCCCGATCAGCACCTGCAGCGCGAAGGCCAGGCCGACCGTCCGCCAGCGGATCGATCGAGGCCCGCGGGAAAGCGCATACGCGAGCCCCAGCAACACCAGCATTCCCAGAAGCGACACGCGTGATCGACTAGCCTGATTCCACCCGGGAAGGGAGACAAATCGATGGCACCGCGCCGATCCGGAGACCCCGGACTTGCCGGAGCGAGGTGGCCCGTGTGAACTGCGCGGGACATGACGATTCGCCCCCTTTCCAAGTCATCGATCGCAGCGACGATGCTGACCTTCACGCTCGTCGCCTGCGAGAAGCAGGAACCTACGGAGGCCACGGCCGCCGGGACGGAATCCGTCGCCCTCTTCGATGGCGAGACGCTCGACGGCTGGTCCCACGTGCTGGTCGATGATTCGCTGAAGATGGAGGATGTCTGGTCGGTGGCCGACGGCGCGATCATCTGCAAGGGCGAACCGCTCGGTTACCTCGTGACCGACGATTCGTTCCGGGATTTCAAGCTGACCCTCGAGTGGCGCTGGGCTGCCGAGCCGACCAACAGCGGCGTGCTGCTGCGCATCGCGGGCGAACCGATCGGCTTCATGCCGAAATGCGTCGAGGCCCAGCTCAAGCACGAGTCGGCCGGCGACATCTGGGCCTTCCGCGGCGCGAGCATCGCCGGGCCCGAGGAGCGTCTCAGGCTGGTCGAAGACCATGAGGACCTCGGCGACTTCACCGGTGTCGGCAAGATGAAGATGGCGGAAAAACCGCCCGGCGAATGGAACCGCTACGAGATCGTGGTGAAGGACGACACCATGCAGGTGACGCTCAACGGCGAACTGGTCAACGAGGCCAAGGGACTCGACCAGGTCGCCGGCCCGATCGGACTGCAATCCGAAGGCAGCGAAATCCACTTCCGCAACATCGAGCTGGAGAAGCTCTGAGAGGGCCTCGCCCGCCCCGTCGGCATGTCCCTCTCCCTCATTCTCCCAGGGCGCCACATCGTCGTGGCGGGCCTGATGCTTTCGGCGATCGCCGTGGCCCAGCCCGAGGCTGCCGGGGACCGCGGGCCGGATTCCTGCTCCCAAGCGTCCCCGGTCGAGATGGCGAAGGAGGCGGGAGTCGAGCTTCCCCGCTACCCGTGGCACCTGGCCAACCTCTGGTGGGACTTCAAGGAACCGGTGAAGGACTTCGAGTCGGTCAGCGTCGAGGTGACGATCGATCGCGACGTGCCCTCCGACTACAACCTCTACATCGCCCCGGTCGGGGTGGCGCGGATCAACGGCCTCATGTTCTACGGCGGCATGCAGACCAACATCAACGGCTGGGCCGACCCGGAGTCCCGGGAACGCGTGCACCGCGGCCACGGCGGGATCTTCTCGCGCTGGTCCGAAGACCAGAAGACCCCGATCGGCCTCGATCACGTCCGCACGGCCGGTCCGGATTGCCTCGTGGAAAGCGCCGGCTACGAGGGGGAGTTTGCCAGCGTGCGGCGTCCGCTGAAATGGACGAAGGGCACGTGGACCTACGAGATCCGCAAGGCGGAAACGGAGATGATCGACGACCAGCCGGCGACCTGGTTCGAGTGCCGGATCCAGTCCCCGGCGAAGGAGTGGCACCCGATCGGCAAGTTGCGCTTCGAGGGTCGTGACTTCACCTACTGGGGCAGGCACTCCGCCTTCGTCGAGGTGTATGCCACCGGCCCACTGCCGAAGTCGCCGATCCCGAAGGTGGAGGTCACCTTCGGCTGGCCGCAGGTGAACGGCAGGCCCGCCGCCGTGACCGGAGCGAGTGCGCACTACCCCAACAGCGGCACCCAGGCCGGCCCGGACTGTGCAACCATCCGCGCCGAGGGAGACGCCGTGCGGGTGAGCGTCGGCCGGATCTTCAAGCGCGACCCCGCCAAGCGCAGCCATCCGCTTGAGTTGGACCTCCCGGAGGACTGAGCGAAGCCCTTCATGACGCAGCCGAAACGCAAGGAACGAGTGCGTGATGCGTAGTGTCCGGGGCATGAAACCCCTGCTCTGCCTCTTCCTCGGGCTCGTTACCGTCTCGATCCTGACGGCCGACGATTCTCCCGGCCATCTGACCATCTGGGACGACCAACCGGCCACCGAATGGGACGTCTCCTACCCCGTCGGCAACGGCCGCATCGGTGCGATGCCACAGGGCGCCTTTCCCGCCGAAAAGATCCTGATCAACGAGGAGACGATCTGGGAAAACAAAGGGCCGATGAAGATGGGCGGGGAGACCCCGAAGCACCTCGAAACCATCCGCGAACTCGAGGCCAAGGGCGACTACCACGCCGCCGATCGGCTCTTCGAAAAAGAGATCCTCGATGGCGGTCGGCCCAACGCCTACCAGCTCGTCGGCTGGCTGGAGCTCGACTACGAGGCGGCCGCGCTCGACGAAACCCGGCGCGAGCTGGATCTCCACACCGGCATCGCGCGCAGCACCCACACCCTGGCCGATGGCAACCGGATCAGTCAGGAAGTGATCGGCAGCAGCTCCGACGACGTGATCGCGGTCCTGATCAGGAGCGCGAAACCCGTCTCGCTCGGTGTCACCATGAACGGGGCCGTGACCGAGGGCGGCGATCTCGTCCTTGAGGGTGCGGCATCCGGAGACCGGGGAACCAGGTTCATCAGCCGCGTGCGGGCCACGGGCTGCGACAAGGTGGGGACATCCGGTGATGCGCTGAAGATCGGCCCGACGAAATCGGTGACGCTCTACCTCAGCGTCGCCACCGACCTCGACCGCACACAGCCGGGCAGGACGCTTCCCGACGGCTGGCGGAAGAAGGCACTCGACGACCTCGACAAGGTGTCGGCGAAGCAACCTGCCGGGGTCGTGGCGGCCGCCGTCGCCTCCCACGCGAAGTATTTCGACCGCGTCGACCTGCAGCTGGGAGACACCGATCCCGCCATCCTCAAGCTCACCACCCGCGAGCGCCTCGCCCGGATCAAGCAGGGCAAGCACGACGATCCGGACTTGATCGAGGACTACGTCCAGTTCGGCCGCTACCTGCTCATCGCGTCATCCCGCCCCGGCTGTTTCCCGGCCAACCTCCAGGGCTTGTGGAACCCGCACCTCAACCCGCCGTGGAAGTCCGACTACCACCTCAACATCAACCTCCAGATGAACTACTGGCCGGCGGAGACGATGCAGCTCGCCGAGATGCACGAGCCGTTCTTCAAGCTCGTGCGCCACTTCCAGCCGAAGGGCCGTGAGATGGCCGGGCTGATGGGCATGAAGGGCTGGTGCATGGGCCACGCCACCGACATCTGGGGCCACGCCAAGACGATGTCGACCAAGGCCAAGTGGTCCGGCCAGCTGCTCAACGGCCAATGGCTCACGCTTCACCTGCTCGATCACTACCGCTTCAACCGCGACCCGAAGTTCCTCGAGGAGAACTGGGACATCCTCACCGACTCGGTGCGCTTCGCCGACTCGTGGCTGATTCCCGGGCCTGAGGAAGGACAACTCATGTCCCGCCCCTCGAGTTCACCGGAGAACCTGTTCCTCTACACCGATGACGAGGGCAACAAGATCCCCGCCGCGCTCTCCGCGGGCACCAGTTTCGACCAGTTCATGATCCGGCAGGTCTTCAGCGACTACCTGGAGGCCGCGGAGGTGCTCGGGAAACAGGATGACCCCTTCGTGAAGCACATCGCCGCCACGCTTCCGAAGGTCTATCAGCCGAAGATCGGCGAGGACGGACGGCTCATGGAATGGCGGCTACCCTTCGAGGAGGCCGAGCCGGGACACCGGCACATCTCGCACATCCTCGGCGCCTACCCCGGCAACCAGATCGACCTCGACGACGATCCGGCCATGCGCGAGGCGGTGCTCAAGTCCATCGAGGCGCGACTCGCCAAGGGCGGCGCCGCCACCGGCTGGAGCCGGGCGTGGACGATCGGCATCTTCGCCCGCCTGTCGGATGCCGCGAAGGCCTACGAGAACCTGCACGCCATCCTCGTCCGCTCGACCAAGGACAACCTTTTCGACAACCACCCACCCTTCCAGATCGACGGCAACTTCGGTGCCACCGCCGCCGTCGCCGAGATGCTGCTCCACAGCCACAACGACGAGATCAAGCTGCTCCCCGCCCTGCCCGCCGACCGCTGGCCCGACGGCCACGTGACCGGCCTGCGCGCCCGCGGTGACTACACCATCGACATCGAGTGGCAGGACGGCAAGCTGGTCGAGGCCACGCTCCATCCCGGTCCGCGGGCACCGAAGGCGATCCGGGTCGTCCACGAAGGGAAGTCCATCCAGCTCGCGACGCCTGCGGGCGATACCGCAGTCCTCGAACCCGGCAATTTCGAGAGAAACTGAGGGCTTCTTGACTTACGTGGTTATGTATTTTACATAATTACGCATGAAGCTTGAAATTTCCAGCACCGAAGCGGTTCGGCGTTTCGGAGACTGTCTGGCGCGGATCAGGTATCGGGGTGATCGCTTCGTCATCACGAGGAACGATGAGCCTGTGGCGGAGCTGGTTCCCGCCTCGGGAGGGCAGCGCGCGACATGGGGGGAGTTGGTTGATGCCGTCGGCCACCTGCCGGTCGATCCCGGCTTCGCCGATGATCTCGAGGTGGTGAACGAGTCCGATGCGATCCCCACAAGCCCATGGGACTGATCCTGGACACCTCGGCGATCGTGGCTTGGGAGCGGGCGGCGGCCAGGAATGAAGCCCTCGAGATGGATTCCGACGAGGAGCTGGTTCTCCCCGCCATCGTCTGGGCCGAAGCTCTTGCGGGCGTCCGGCTCGCCGACTCCGCCAAGCGGGCGGCCCAACGCCTTGCCAGGCTTGAAGCGATCCGCCGGGTGGTCGGGGTCGAGCCCTTCACCGCAGGAACCGCCGAACACCACGCCGACATTTTCGCGGAGCTGCACGAAAAGGGAGAACTCATCCCACAGAACGACATCGCCGTGGCGGCCACCGCGAGAAGCCTCGGGTTCGGGGTTCTCGTGGGCCCTCGCGACGAAGCCCATTTCCGCCGGGTCGAGGGCCTGGATGTCCGGGTCCTGGGCGGGTAACGGCATCATCTAACCGACCATGTATTTCAGGTCCGAGACGATGGTCGGGTAGGCCCACATGAATTCCTTGAGCTGGGGAGAGGTGATGCCGTGCTTCATCGCCAGCGCGAAGACGTTGATCGCCTCGGCCGCATTGTGGCGGGCGAGGTGGGCGCCGACGATGCGGCCGCTGCCGTTCTCGATGATGACCTTGTAGGCCCCGTGGTCCTCGCCGATGCGCCTGGCCGATGGCCAACCGGTGGTGCTGCCGCGATTGATCCGCACATCAAGCCCCTGCTCCTTCGCCTGCTCCTCGGTCAGACCGACCGATCCGATGCTCGGAATCGTGAAGGCCGCGCTCGGAATCACGGAGCCGTCAAACTCCTCGCCGGCACCCGAGAGAATGTTGCGGGCGACCAGCTTGCCCTGGGCATCCGCCACCGGCGCGAGCATGGGCGAGCCCGCGACGCAGTCGCCTATCGCATGCACGGCGGGATTCGAAACACTGCGCAGGCACGGATCTACAACAATGCCGCCCTCGTGATGTTCGACCTTTCCCTCGCCGCCTTCGAGCACGCTCAGGTTGGGTACGCGGCCGGTCGCCTCGACCACGAGGTCCGCCTCGTAGCGCGCTCCCGATTTTCCGGTGACGAGAAAAGCGTCGCCCGACCTTTCCAGCCGCTCCGGTGATTCGTTGAGGATCACGCGGATGCCCGCCGCCTCGCTGGCCTTCACCACCACCTCGACGATGTCGCGATCGAAGCCCTTCAGCACCCGGTCGGAGCGCTGAAGGATCGTCACTTCCAACGCCCCGGCCCGCGCGGCGACGTGGGCGAACTCGAAGGAGATGTAACCGCCGCCCAAGAAGACGAGCCGGTCGGGCAGTTCCGGAAGCGACCGGAAATCGTCGCTGATTGGCGAAAGATCCGCACCTTCGTACCCGTCCGGG
>CALGOH010000111.1 GCA_937957985.1 uncultured Verrucomicrobiae bacterium | reverse complement strand
GCGAATACAATCAGTGACTCCTCCGTGCCATCATACAAACTCTTCGGAATGGCCAGCTTCGATGCATCAAGCGTGATGGCTACTCCTTCGTTGGTTCGCGCCCCGCTGATCCTGATTCCTGCGGCGGACAGGATGTTGTGATCCTCCATTTTCTCCTTGGAGTTGGTCGCAGGAAAATGGGGTGAACAAATGAATGCCATAGACGTCGGCTCACCAGAGAATGCGTAGATGTCGTGGCAATAGACCCTCTCGAATCGTGGTGTGTCGCCCACCAGGCCCGTGAGCGCCTGAACGGTGTAAGTGACCGCGGCTTCGCTAGCCATGCCCGTGGCGCAGCTTAGCACAAACGCGCTGACTATTGAGGAAAAGTGGCGCATGTGGTTCATTTATTGAGCTAACGTCGAATCGCTGCTGGCCCGACCCTCATGGCGGCCCAGCGCGATTCATTGAGCCCCTTCTACCAGCTCGGCGCGCCTGCAACAAGGGCGCGGGTGAGGGTCAGTAGCCGAGCCTTGTTAGACTCAATTTGGTTTGGCTGTGTCACTGGCAGTGAACTCATCCCCCTCTTCGTAGATTCCGTAAAGGGTCTGAACAAGCATCTCACCGTTGAGCTCGCAATAGAATGCTCTCCGCGTATGCCAGCCCTCACCCTGATCCGTAGCGACTACAGTTCGAACCTTCAACAAATCAGGCACGCCTTCCCGAGATTCGAAGGAGAGAAATGGGAGACCGAAATTGTCTACAGCAACCAACAGCCTCTTCTCTCCTCCCATCCAGGGATTGTACTGCTCAAAGTACTGCTGCGGTTCGTCGAATATCGCGACAAGATTATTGGGGTCGATTCGTTTGGCCTGATCAAGCTGACACTCTACACCGTAATGGTAGCCACCTAGAACGAGATCGGGCTCCTGCGACTCGATTGACCTTGCCGGGACTAGAGCCGCGACCTTCTTGAGCGGTAGTGTTTCTGACAGGACAAGGCCGCGATCCTCCACCTTTTCGCTCTTTTGCGTACAGCCGAGAAGTATCACCAGAGCGAGTGGTAGATACTTTTTCATGCCTATTGAGGTAGGGACGCCGGTCGCCCGGCGCCCCCCTCGCAGATCCCGGCGTGCGGAACTACCGCACCGGGCTCCTCGGATGGACGCGCGGCGGAACCGCGACGCGGTCGGTCCTGTTTTCAGACATTTCCTTACCCTTGCTCATGCTCCTTGTCGAGTCTGCAACCGCGACGGCACCGGCTCCTCGACGATCCGCGGTCGCGGGATGTCCCATCGCTCCCACGACTCGGCGAAACGCGCCCACGTACAGCTCCGCCGCAGGCTGCGACGGTTCAGCCACTTGAACACCAGCCGCTTGACGTGGGGCACCATCACCCACAGCCGCTTCGAGTTGCCGATCACCCCGTAGTAGTTCCAGTGACCGCGCAGCTTGCGCCTCAGGGTGGCCAGCAAGTCCGGGAGCCGGAGGCTCCGGTTCTTCTTCAGCCAGTCCTTCAGCCCGCGCCACGCGGAGCGGAACTTCTTCGGGTTGGTCGTCCGCCTCACGCGGACGTGCCTGCGGTTGCGCCGGCTCCGCCGCCAGTGGAAGTCGAAGCCCAGGCATCCCGCGGCCGCGGGATCCCGCTGCCCTCCGGCTCCCACCGGTTGAACTTCACCAGCGCGCTCTTCCCTTCCGTCAAGGACAGGCCGAACTTTTCCAGCCGCCCCGGCAGGGCTTTCAAATAGACCTCGGCGTCGTCCTTCCTCTCGTCTCGACGACCCAGCGGTGGGTGCCGTCGTCAAGCGCTTCCCCGAGTTCCAAGCTCGCCAGGCGGGGATTGCGTCCGGGACCAATACCCGATGTTTTCATCGACGAAGTCGTTCTCCCAGATGGCTTCGAGGTATCCGCTCGGTGGATTGGGAATCTTTCCAGACACGCAGGCGCGGAGAAGAGGGAGTTAACGGGGCCGCTATCGACCAGGATCAAGCGCGGCGATTCAAGCCCATTGGGCATCCCCCCTGTGTTCTCTGGAACCTCTGTGTCTCAGTGGCTTGTGAAGGCGCCGGTGGTCTGAGATGGCGGAAGACCGGCGAAGGGCCAAGTGACGAACGGACGTGGAGTGCCATTGCTGCTAAAAAATCAGCAGCAATGGCCCCGGGGGAACCGGTGGTGCGGGAAATGGGCGGCGCAGGGCAAGTCGCGGCAAATCCGCCGCTAGACTGCCGCATCTTCCGCACGTAAGGCAGGTCCGATGATTCGCTGGTTCGCGCGCAACCACATCGCCGCCAATTTCCTGATGCTCGCCATCCTGCTCGGCGGTCTGTGGTCGTATTCGTGGCGCGTCCCCCTGGAGGTGCAGCCCTCGCTGCAGTTCAACGAGGTCCGCGTGAACATCGAGTACCGCGGCGCCAGCCCCGCCGATGTCGAGCGCGCGGTCGTGATCCCGGTCGAGCAGGCGATGGAGGGACTCTCCGGGGTGAAGTCCATCGAGTCCGACGCGCGGGCCGGCTCGGGCGAGATCGAAATCAACACCCGCGATTCGGTCGATCCCCGTGAGCTGCTCGACGAGGTGAGCCAGCGCATCGAACGCATCACCAGCTTCCCGCAGGAAACCGAGCCGCCCGAGATCTATGTGCCGGACACCGCACGATGGTTCGACGTGATCAAGGTCGCGGTCGCCGGCGACCTCGAATACGAGGACCTGGTCAAGGCCGCGCGCCGGATCCGCGACGACCTGCAGGAGCTGCCCGGCATCTCGCTCGCCCAGATCCAGGGCGAGACCCGGCCCGAGATCGCCATCGAGGCCGACCTCGACCGGCTCCGGGACTACGGGCTCGGCTTCGCCGACCTCGCCGACGCGGTCCGCCGCAATTCCGTCGACCTTCCCGCCGGCAACATCCTCACCGACGAGGGCAACCTGCTCGTCCGCACCATCGGCCAGGCCTACGACAAGGAGGACTTCGCCGACATCGTGATCAGCAACGAGGCGGGCTCCGACGTCCGCCTTTCGGAAGTCGCGCACATCAACGACGGCTTCGAGGAGAACCGCAAGATCCTGCGCTACAACGGCAAGCCGGCCCTGCTCGTGGAGGTGCTGCGCCTCAACGACGAGAACGCCCTCGAGATCGCCGCCCGGGTGAAGGATTACGTCGAGACCCAGCGCACTCGCTTTCCCGAGGGCATCGAACTCTCGGTGTGGGACGACAGCTCGGTGGAGCTCGAGGGCCGCCTCGGCACGCTGGCCACGAGCATGCTGCAGGGCGGCTTCCTCGTGATCCTCGTGCTGGGCCTGTTCCTCCGCCCGTCGCTCGCCTTCTGGGTGGTCGTGGGCATTCCGGTCGCCTTCGCCGGCGGCATGATCATGCTGCCGGAAGCCGGGCTCACGCTCAACTCGATGAGCATCTTCGGCTTCATCATCGTCGTCGGCCTGGTCGTCGACGACGCGTTCGTGGCCGCCGGGCACGTCTACACCAAGCTGCGCAACGGCGATCCGCCGCTCGAGGCAGCGGTCGAGGGTGCCAAGGAGGTGGCCGTGCCGGTCACCTTCGGCGCGCTCACCACCATCGTCGCCTTCACGCCGCTGTTCTTCTTCGAGGGGTTCTACGGGAACTTCACCCGCCAGATCCCGCCGGTCGTCGCCGCGGTGCTCATCTTTTCCCTGATCGAGACCAAGCTGGTCCTGCCCAGCCACCTCAAGCACATCAAGGTCGGCCGCACGAACCTCGGACCGTTCGCCCGTTTCCAGAAAACCATCGCCGACGGCCTCGAGTTCTTCATCGAGCGCTACTACCGCCCTTCGCTCGCCGCCGCCACGCGGCACCGCTACGTCACCGTCTGCGTCTTCATCGCGCTCGGCATGGCGGCCACCGGGCTGATCGTCAGCGGTCGGCTCGGCTTCGCCAGCATGCCCTCGATCGACCGCAACCGCATCGTCGCCATGGTCCGCCTGCCCCGCGACACGCCGCTGGAGATCACCGACCAGTGGGTGAGAAAGATCGAGGGAGCCATCGTTCAACTGAAGCAGGAGTTCGTCGATCCAGGCACCGGCGATCCGCTCGTCGAGGACGTTGTGACGAGCACCGGCGGCTACCCGGCGCGGCCGGGCGCGGAATCCGACGAGGGCTTCGTGCTGGTCTCGATCGTCGATCCCGGCCTGCGCTCGGAACCCGGACCCCGCAACAGCGACATCGCCAAGCGCTGGACCGAACTCGTCGGCCCCATCCCCGACGCGCGCTCGTTCTGGATCTCCGGCGACCGCGGCGGCGGCTTCAGCGGCGACAACGATCTCGAGTCGATCGAGATCAAGCTCCGCGGCGAGAATTCGCCGCTGAAGGTCGAACTCGCCGAGCAGATCGAGCAGGAACTCGAATCGTACGAGGGCATCGCCAGCGCCTGGTCGGACACCGGCCGCATCGGCAACGAGATCCATCTCAGGCTGAAACCCGAGGGCGAATCGCTCGGCCTGACCCAGCGCGAACTCGGCAGCCAGGTGCGCGGCGCGTTCTTCGGCGAACAGGCCCAGCGGGTCCAACGTGGGCGGGACGACATCCGCGTGATGGTCCGGCTGCCGAAGGACGAACGGCAGTCGCTCCAGACCCTCGAGGACCTCCGAATCCGCACGCCCGACGGCGGCAACGCCCCGCTCCACAGCGTCGCCCACGTCGAACTGGTCCCGGCCGACGCCCGCATCCGCCGCATCGATGGCGCCCAGGTCACCTCGATCGCCGCCAAGCCGGTCGATGAAACCGTGGACGTCATCCGGATCGCCGACAGCCTGCGGCCGCGGATCAACGCGATCGTCAACAAGCACCCGGAATACTCATGGGTCTTCGACGGCTACGTGCGCGAGCATGAACAGACGGGCAAGACGATCTGGCTCTCGTGGATCGGGCTCGCCGTGGCCCTCTACGCCCTGCTGGCGATCCCCTTCCGCTCGCTGGCCCAGCCAATCGTCGTGCTGCTCGCGGTTCCCTTCGGCGTCATCGGCGCCCTGCTCGGCCACATCATCCTCGACCTCACGCTTTCCTATCTCTCGGTCTTCGGCATGCTCGCGCTCGCCGGCGTGGTGGTGAACGACTCGCTGGTGATGGTCGATTTCACCAACCAGCGAAGGCGGGCCGGCGACGCCACCATCGACGCGGTCATCGATTCCGGCTCGCGACGTTTCCGCCCCATCCTGCTGACCTCGCTGACCACCTTCGTCGGGCTCCTGCCGCTCATGCTCGACCGCTCGCTGCAGGCCCAGTTTCTCATCCCGATGGCCGCGTCGCTCGGTTTCGGCATCCTGTTCGCCACCTTCATCACCCTCTACCTGATCCCCTCGGCTTACTTGGTCATGGAAGACTTCCAGCGAATCGTTCGCCGCGGCTGGAGCTGGTACAAGCGGCCGTTCGAGCGAGAGTCCGAGGACCACCCTCCGCCGACCGCGGAAAGAACGGGATCGTGAAAGTCCGTCAGGACTTTGCGCCGGGCACCCAGGGCGATCAAGCCAGGGACCCAATCCGCCGCACCGGAGAATCCTGGACCGGGATGGATGGGATGGCTTCTGGCGCGATCGCGCCATTCTCGGTGGCACCTACGGCATGGCTCGGTGAGATTGCATCATCCTGAACCAACATCTTATCCATCCCATCCATCCTGGTCCCGAAAGCCCGCCGTCCCCGAGCACACCCGCTCCGGCATGATCGTCCCGACCCGAATCCTTCGGAGATCCGAAATATTTGGCTGGAACATCGGGAACAGCAGCCATAAAAACGCGTCGGGTGTCGCGCCAGCGTTCCTCCGAGACTGCCCTCCGCCACCGAGCACACCCACCACCTCCACGGCCGACACCGCC
>CALGOH010000110.1 GCA_937957985.1 uncultured Verrucomicrobiae bacterium | reverse complement strand
CCGACGGCCGGGGTGAGCCGGGCCTAAAGGCGCGCTGCCTGGTTCGCTATGGTGCGGACGAGTCGTGGCCCGGGGCGGCCCAGGTGCTCGATCCGGAGAATCTGACGATCTCCTACAACGAGACGGCGGACTACCATGCCCTCGCATTCACGCTGCCGAACCTCTACAACGGCATCGACGATTTCCTGCACCGCATCGAGGTCACCCACGATCGGCCCGATCCGCAGTCCGACCTGGTCGCTTCGCGGAAAGTCCGCGCCGCGCCGAGCACCGCGCCACGGGTGACCATCCTCCAACCGCAGGAGTTCGACAGCAACGGCCGCCGCGTGGAGATCGTGCTGCCGGATGGTTCCGGCGCGGACTCGCTGGACTACACGGTGCGGGTCGAGACCGACGACGACACGACGGCCGTTTCGCTTTCGTTCCTGCTCGGCAGCGGCACGCTGACGCCGGTCGATCGCGACGAGAACACCCCTGAGATCGATCCGGAGATCCAGGGATCGAGCGCGTTCTGGGACTTCATCTGGACCATCACCCAGCCCGGGTCCTACCGGCTCGAGGCCGTGGCGACCTCGCCCGGCGGGACGGCCAGTGACGTGCGCAATGCCACCGTGATTCGACGGGAGATGATCGATGCCGATCCGAACGATCTCGACGACGACGACGACGGGCTCGCCGACTTCGACGAGGGGACGCCGTTGCCCTTGCCCCACGGGTTTCCGCCCACCGATCCGCGCTACAAGCCGAACCCCGAGCAGTGGACGAACGGCGAGGTGCACGTCCACAACGCCTACGGCGAATCGAATCCCCTGATGCCCGACACCGACGGCGACGGCCTGCCCGACGGACTCGAGGTCGGCTGGCGCACGCCGGGACCGGACACCAACACCTCGGCCGACACCAACGGCGACGGACGGCCAAACTTCATCGGCGACCTCGACCCGCCCTTCTACAACACGCTTGACAACCTCGGTTCGGTGCCGGGGGTCAACAGCGCCAGTGAGGGCGGTGACCGGGCGAAGCAATTGTGGGGAAGCACGACCGACCCCGGAAACCCGGACACCGACGGTGACGGCCTCCAGGACGGGGTGGAAGACGCGAATTTCAACGGCTGGATCGACGGCGACGGGGCCCCGCTCGGCACGACCGATCCGCCCACGCTCGGCCGCAGTTGGCCGAACGGCCGGATCGACGCGGGGGAAACGTGGCTGGAAACCTCGCCGACCGATTCCGACACCGACGACGACGGCCTTTCCGACGGCTTCGGCGAGGACGTCGATTTCAGCGGAACCATCACCGGCGACACCAACGGCGACCGCGTGTGGCAGGGGGGTGAGGTTTGGACCGAAACGGATCCGCTCAACGACGACACCGATGGCGACGGCCTGCCCGACGGCTGGGAGCGGCGCTATGGGCTCAACCCGCTGGACAACGGCACGGTGGCCTTCGACGGGACGACTCCGAACCCGGACAACGGGGGCGGAGGCGATCCCGACGAGGACGAGCTGACCAACCTGCAGGAACTGCTCGCCGGCACCGACCCGACGGTGGACAACAGCGTGGTGCTCGAACCCGGCGAGGCGATCGTGATCGGTCCGGTCGGTGAGGATGACGCGATCGTCCGCGGCGCGGTGAGCAATCGCCAGGAGTTCACGGACTGGACGATCGACGACCTGGTCGTGCTCGACACCTTCGAGGGCGACGGCTCGGGGAACCAGGGCGGCGACACCTATCTCGCCTATGACGGCTTCGACACGTCCCGCGACCTCGTCGCTTTCTATGCGCGTGACGGTGGCGACACCTCGGTCGGCGGCACGGGCGAAATGTATTTCCGCGTCGATCTTCACGACCTCCGTCCCTATGCGGAGGAAGGGAACCTCGACCTCTACGTCGTGATCGACACCGGCAACACCGGGGTCGGCGAGTACACGCTGCCCGACGACGTCGATACCGGAACCCTGATGCGCTGGGAGGCGGTGGTGGCGGTCTATCAGTCGAACAACGGCGCGGTTTACGTCGATACGAATCCTGCCGACAACACGACGAGCATCAACGAGGACCTCGCGCCGAAGGGCGTCGAGCGCCGCGACCAGAACGCGCCGGATGGCTTCGGCAAGGCCTACTTCGACAGCCGGCTCGACGCGGTCGAGCTTTCGATCTCCCGCAAGGCGCTGACCGACGCCGGCTGGCTCGGGGATCCGGCGAGCCTCAATTTCCAGGTCATCGCCACCCGCGACGGAACCTCCAACAGTCCGCCCGGCGCCGGCGACATCGGCGGCCGCACCGACATCCGCGACACGATCTACGACGACTACCTCGCCGAGGACTACTGGCGCGACCAGGGCTACATCGGGCAGAACAGCGAGTTGCGCTCGTGGTTCAACTACAACGGCCCGGACAAGGGCCGGCGGGCGAAGGTGATGATGCTCGCCCACGGCAACCAGGCGCTGAGTCCCGGTTCGGAAATCCAGGACCGCCTGAACAACGCGGCCTCGCAGCAGGACATCGACGACGGCACGGCGGCCGGCTGGTACCGCCTGCTCGACGCCCACGAGGCCTTCGGCTCGAAGCTCGGGCTGCACCTCACGCCGACCCTCGCGGCGGCGGCGCAATGGGCTTCGGTCGAACCGGCGGCCGGCAAGCCGTGGCGCGACGGCCCGGCCTTCAACCAGCGCGTCGGTGCGCTGGCGCAGGATGGCACGGTGGAGCTGATCGCCTCGACCTTCGCCGACGCGCCGCTGGCCTACTATGATTCCAGTTTCATCGCCGACAACGTGGCGCTGGCGAACCGCACGCTGGAGTCCATCTACGGTGTTGCTCCGTCTTCGCGGGTGTTCTGGATTCCGGAGCGGGTCATCGACGAGGGCGTGCTGTCGAAGGTCTCGTCGCTGGGATATACCCACGTCTTCGCCGACCAGTTCCGCCACATCCTTGACCGCTTCGGTCGTCAGGAGGCCCTGCTCGACAGCGGCTACCGGATCAACCGGATCAACGGGCTCGACACCATCGTCATCAACGACCAGGCCTCGACCTTCCGCTTCCGCAACACCGACAGCGGTCTGGACATCAACCTGCGCCAGCTCCTTTCGCGCAAGGCGCGCAGCGGCGAGCCGCACCAGCTCATCGTCTTCTACAGCGACCTCTCCGACTTCGGCAACGCCGGCCAGTCCGGGGCCTATGACCGGAACCTCGCGTGGCTTGCCAGCCGCCCGTGGGTCGAGCTTGTCGGGCCGGATCAGGTGGCGGGCGGGCAGGTGGATCTTTCCCTGCCGCCCGACGGTGGCGGCGACAACTTCGCGGTGATCGATCGCGGCACGACGAGCTTCGGCCGCAAGCTGGGTCCGCTGTGGCTCGATCACGCGACGCAGGGGAACTACGACTTCTGGTGGTTCGGCTCGGGGCAGGAGGAAAGCCTGCGCGACAAGGTCTTCGAGATCCGCCCGGGCGTGGGCGTGAATCCGCCGGGCGACGCCTTCTACGGGGTTCAGGACTTCGGCGGCAACGGCTCCGGACAGGCCGAGGCCTCCTGGGATGCCGTTTCATCGCTGGCGGACACGCGCCTCGGCCGCCTCGCGCGCGGCACCTATCACGCCTCCACCTTCCTCGCCGGATGGCACGACGAGGACAACAGCGATTTGCGGACGTATTCGACCGGCGACTTCATCTATCCGGACACGAGCTACGACGAACTCGCCGGGTTCTCGAAGCGGGCGCAGGCCCAGTCGCGGACGGCCGCACGCTATGCCGTGGTGGCGGCCTGGGCGGCATCGCCACCGGCGACGGCCGAGGCGGTGGCGCAGGACATCGACCTCGACGGCGAGGACGAGTACCTGCTGCGCAACGACCGCGTGTTTGCCATCTTCGAGGCGATCGGCGGACGCTGCGTCGGCGCGTGGCGGCTGGCGCCGAACGGCGAGGTGGTGCAGATCGTCGGCAATCCGCTTTCCCTCCCGGCCTTCGAGACCGAGCAGGAGGGGGCGGGCAACCGCAACCCCGACGGTTCGGTGCTGGCCCGCCGCACCTCGGCCTTCAAGGACTGGTTTGCCAACGGCAGCGGCGGCGGGACGACGGGCTATGTGAACGATCTCTATTCCGTGTCCGCGGCGGCCGGTGGCTGGAGCTTCACCTCGTCGGATGGCGCGGTGGCGAAGACCATCACGCTGGGGAACGGCGCGGACGCCCTGGTCGCCGACTACGCGCTGACCGGAGGAGTCGACAAGCTGTTCGTCCGCTTCGGGCTCAGCCCGGACCTCGACGAGCTGTTGGTGCGCGGACAGGCGGGGCTTGCCATCGGCGCGGTGGCCGGCGGGGTGGAGGTGGAGCATGTCACGCCGACGCTGCGAAGCGCGGCGCTGGTCGGGCTCGACAGCGACGTCACCTGGCAGTCGGCCGCGGGCGATGACGAGGGGGCCTTCGACACGGTGGCGATGCGCAACCAGGCGCAGACCCAGCAGGTCGAGGTGGAGAGTCAGGCGACCAGCTTCACCGTGTCGCTCGCGCTCGGGGTGGTGGTGCTCGACGGCGACGCCGACGGCCTGCCCTACGACTGGGAGGTGGACAACGACCTCGATGACAACGATCCGACCGGCGACAACGGTCCGGCGGGCGATCCGGACGAGGACGGGCTTTCCAACTACGACGAGTGGCTGGTGGGATTGGATCCGCAGGTCAAGGACGCCACGGACTTCCCGCGGCTCGGCGTCACTCGTGACGGCAACGTGCTCGACCTCGACTTCCCGAGCCTTCCCGACCGGATCTATCAGCTCGAGTTCTCGCCGGATCTTTCGGTGTGGGAAGACGAGGGTGCGCCGGTCTCGACGGTGGGTCAGGGCGGTCCCGGCACGCTGAACTTCGATGACCTGCCGATCGGGCCGGGAGCGGGATTCTACCGGGTGAGGATCTCCGCGCCGTAGGGATTGGAGCTCCGACACCTGCAAGGCCCGGCTCCTCGGGGCGTATCCGCTTCATGCGCCTCCTGCTGATTCTCTTCCTGCTCGCCCTGCCGCTCTTCGCCGTCGAGCGGCCCAACATCATCCTGATGATGGCCGACGACCTCGGCTGGGGGGACGTTGGTTTCAATGGCGGCGAGATCATCCACACGCCGGAGCTCGACCGGATGGCGGAGACCGGGCTCGTCTTTGATCGATTCTATTCGGCGGCGCCGGTGTGCTCGCCGACCCGCGGATCGTGCCTGACCGGGCGGCATCCGTATCGCTACGGCATCTATTTCGCGAATACCGGCCACCTGCGGGCCAGCGAGCGGACGTTGCCGGAAATGCTGGGCGACCTCGGCTACGCCACCGGGCACTTCGGGAAATGGCATCTCGGCACCCTGCTGCCCGACTGGTCGGGAAAGGGGAAGGGCCGGGATCCCGCGGAGAACCACATGACGCCCGCGATGGCGGGCTTCGACGAGTGGTTCTCGACCGAGTATTCGGTCGCGACCTGGGATCCCTACGATCCGGATAACCAGCACGACGGCGGCAAGTTCGACCCCCGCCGTCTTTTCTGGCACAACGGCGAAAACGTCACCGAGCCGCAGGAGGGCGGCAGCGCGCGCATCGTGATGGACCGGGCCATTCCCTTCATCGAGAAGTCCGTGAAGGCCGGCCGGCCCGTCTTTGCGGCGATCTGGTTTCATGCGCCCCACAGTCCGGTCGTCGGCGGCCCGGAGTATCGCAAGCGCTACTCGGATCATCCCGTGCCGCATCAGCACTACTACGCCTGCGTCACCGAACTGGACGAGCAGGTCGGTCGGTTGCGGATGAAGCTGCGGGAACTCGGGGTCGAAGAGAACACGCTGCTCGCCTTCTGCTCGGACAACGGTCCGGCGCGGCAGGGGCACAAGGAACACGTGGGTTCGGCCGGACCCTTGAAGGGATTCAAGGTGAGCCTGTGGGAAGGCGGCATCCGCGTGCCCGGCGTGATCGAGTGGCCTGGCCGGATCAAGCCGGGCCGCACGGAGTTCGCGGCGGTGACCAGCGACTACCTGCCGACGATCGCCGAACTTGTCGGCGTCGAGCCGTTGGAGTTGCTGGACGGCCGATCACTGGTGCCCGCGTTCGACGGGAAGCTGCGGAAGCGCGTGGAGCCGATCGGTTTCCAATCGCAGAACCAGCAGGCCTGGATCGACGGCGACCTGAAGCTGGTAAAGGCGAAGGGTTCGAAGGGATTCCAGCTTCACGATCTCAAGGCCGACCCGGGGGAGCGGAACGATCTTGCCGCCGAACGGCCGGACGACGTGCTCCGGATGAAGGCGGCGCTCGAGAAGTGGGTGGAGTCCTGCAAGCGGTCGGAGCGGGAGGAGTGAGCGCCCGGATCGGGAAGCCGTGAGTTTCCGTGAGATCGGGCAATTGGGGGCTTGCGACCGGGCACGGGTTTTGGATGTTCGGGGAGTGAAATTTCCGTTCATCCTCGCCACGTGCTCCGTTTTCGCCGCGATCGTCCTGTCCAGTTGCGGTTCCCGCGGTGGCCTCGCCGCCGAAGAGGAGGCGGTGCCGCCCGACGCCCACGAGATGAAGCAGTTCCGGCGCGCGGAGCTGGAGGACCGCCGGGAAGGGCTTGGCTGGAGGTAAGGGACGGCGGGAGCATTCATCCATCGAGGTGCCGCGGGGGCGGCTTCGATGAGTGGTCGCCTGAAACCATGGCGGCGGGGACTGTGGGGGATCTCATCGACGTAGTTGTCGCGCGGCGCTGTGGCTGGTAGTTGTTGTCTCCACGATGGAGGACCGAATTCCGGGGATGGACGAAACCACGGCGCTTCGCCTCGTGGTGGAAGGAACCGCCTCGGAGACTGGCGCGCCGTTTTTCCGGGCACTGGTGCGCAACCTGGCGCGGGCGCTCGGCACTCTCGGCGCGTGGGTGACCGAGTACTTGCCGGAGCAGCAGCGGCTTCGGGCGCTGGCGATGTGGCTCGGCGACGAATTCGTCGAACACTACGAATATCCGATCTCCGGGACGGCCTGTGCCGGAGTGGTCGAGTCGAAGGCGCTGATCCACATCCCCGAGCGGCTGATCGAGTTGTTTCCCGCCGACACCGACCTGGTGCCGCTTCGCGCCGTGAGCTACCTGGGCGCGCCGCTGCTCGACACCGACGGCCGGGTGCTGGGCCACATCTCGGTGCTGGATGACAAACCGATGCCGAGGGATCCGCGGGCAATCTCCTTGTTCGAGATTTTCGCGGCGCGGGCGGCGGCCGAGCACCGGCGGATGCGGGCGGCCTCCGAGCTGCAGGCGCGGGAGGAGCAACTGTCCTTGCTGCTCGACAGCGCGATGGATGCCATCGTGCTGGTGGATGCCGGACAGCGGATTTCGAGGATCAATCCGGCCTTCGAGCGGTTGTTCGGCTGCACCTCCGAGGATCTTCTGGGCGAGCGGATCGACGATTTCCTGACGCGCGAGAGCGGTGCCCGCTTCGAGGCGATCACCCGCGAGTTGGCGGGGCGCCCGGTCGGCGAGCAGCAGCTCTGGGTGCCGCAGGATTTCGTCGCGCGACGCTGGGATCATTCGGTCTTTCCCGCCGAGGTCACCTTGTCGCGCTTCGAGCGGGGCGGCGCGGTTTTTCACACCCTCATCCTGCGCAACCGGGACGAGAGGCCGGCGGCCGAGCGGCAGCTCCGGATGCTGCTGCAGGAAACCGAGTTCCTCCGTGAAGTGGCGCGGGAGGCTCCCGGCCATGGCGAACTTGTCGGACGCAGCGATTGCATGCGTGCGGTTCTCGAATCGATCCGGCGCGTGGCCGGCACCGACTCGACCGTGCTGGTAACCGGCGAGACCGGCACCGGCAAGGAACTGGTCGCGCGCTCGATCCACCGCTCCAGCCACCGCGCCGACCGCCCGCTGGTACTGGTCAACTGTGCGGCGATCCCCGCCAACCTGATCGAAAGCGAGTTCTTCGGCCACGAGCGCGGCGCCTTCACCGGGGCGGTGAGCCGCCGCGAGGGCCGGTTCGCCCTGGCCGACGGGGGCACGATCTTCCTCGACGAGATCGGCGAGCTGCCGATCGAGTTGCAGGCGAAGCTGCTGCGGGTGCTGCAGGATGGCGAGTTCCAGCCGCTGGGCGGAAACAAGTCGGTCAAGGTGGATGTGCGGGTGGTCGCGGCAACGCACCGCGACCTCAAGAGGATGGTGGCCGCCGGAACCTTCCGCGAGGACCTCTATTTCCGACTCAACGTGTTTCCGGTCCATGTTCCGGCCTTGCGCGAGCGCGGTCGGGACGTCGAACTGCTCGCCGCCGAGTTCGCGCGTCGGTTCGCCCATCGCATGGGCCGCAGGGTCGGGCAATTGGGCGACTCGCAACTGGCGTTGCTGCGCGGCTACGACTGGCCGGGAAATGTGAGGGAACTTCAGAACGTGATCGAACGCGCGGTGATCCTCAGCTCCGGCCCGGAGCTTGCGCTGGAACGGGCCATGACCGGCTTCACCGGTGCCCCCAAGGCAAACGCGGATGCGCCGAACCGGATCCTGAACAGTGACGAACTCCAGGATCTCGAGCGTGCCAACCTCGAGCGCGCCCTCGAGGCGTGCCGTGGACGGATCGCGGGCGAGAACGGCGCCGCCCGTTTGCTCGGCGTCCCGCCCAGCACGCTCCGCTCGCGGATGAAGGCTCTCGGCATCGGCCGCCCCGGTCGTTGATGGCCGGGGCTCACGATATTCGCCAGATCTCGACGCGAGATTTCGTCGAATCGCGAGATATCGCGACTGCTTCATGCCTTGGGTTTGCTTCGTAAAACGATGCTTATTAAAGGGTTATGGTATTTACTATGAGCCTGGCACGCGTCGAGCGACGGGGTTTGGCATCCAAGATCCGGACTTCTCCGGTGAGGAACCCAGAAACAAGACAACCACAGCAACGATGAAAACCACCATCCAACCACCGACGGAAGTCTGCCGCAACGGCGTGAACGTGACGAAGCTTGGTCAGACGATCGAGGCGATCCGCCAAGATCCGGAGATCGCCGATTTCAAGTTCCGCGCGCGCAACCGTTGGGATACCGGCGGCCACAACCAAGCGACGATCGACGGCTTCTACGGAGCCTGTCAGGAGATGCGGCACAGGCAGCCCTTCGTGTTCGACGCCGACGAGCCACCGGTGCTGCTCGGCGAAGACAATGGAGCCAATCCGGTCGAGTTCGTGCTCGCCGGACTGTCCGGCTGCATGACCACCACCCTCGCCTATCACGCCGCCAGCCGCGGCCTGGAACTCGAGGAGATCAGCAGCGAGTTCGAGGGCGACATCGATCTGCACGGACTGCTCGACCTCGACCCGGATGTCCGCTCCGGCTACCGCGAGATCCGGGTGAAGTTCCGGGTCAAGGGCGATGCCGACGAGGAGACGATCCGGGAACTGGTGCGCAAGTCACCGGTTTACGACACCCTTGCGCAGCCGGTACGGATCAAGATCGACGTCGAAAAGGTCGGATGACCGGAGGCCGGTCGACCAACGGGGCGGCGCCTGCGAAGGCGTCGCCCCAAACGGCCGGACACGCATTCCTTCCACCGCACTGTTAGGGAGACTCCGGCAGGTTGGCCGAGCCCGGGTCCGGGGTGTCGCTCCGCGGCCGGATCGGAACAGGCCCCCCGCAGGGCAAGCGCGGTCATCCGAGAGTCCCCTCGGTGACTCCGAGTTTCTCCAGGGCCGTCACGCGGTCGAGGAGACCGGAGGTTGTGAGCCTGCCTTCGAGCATCGCCTGGTAGGCTTCGATGGTGTGGCCCGCGGCTTCGCGATCCTCGTCAAGGAGCTCGATGCGGTAGCGGGTGAGTCCGGTTTGGCGGAGGTCGTCGAAGAAGCGCGCGCCGGTCTGGGCGCGGCCGTTGAAGAGCGTGTTGCGGCAGCCGACGTCGGCTTGCAGGCGGTGGAGCTGGCCGACGCGGTCGCGCAGGTGGACGACGTGTTTCTCGCAGGGACGTCCGCAGTCGCGGTAGTCGGTGCCCTCGCTCATGAAGGTGCAGAAGACGCAGTGCTCCATGTGAAACATGGGCATGTGCTGATGGAGGGTGAGCTCGAACCAGTCGGGCGGCGCGGCGGCGAGCAGGTCGAGGACCTGGCCGATGTTGAGGTCGTAGGAAATCGTCAGCCGGTCGAGCTTCGCGGCCTCCCTGAGCAGCTTCGCGGTGATCGGGTTGGCGATGTTGAGGGAGAAGTCGGCGGTTCTGATCAAGTCGCTACGGTCCTTGTAGTAATTGAGGGCGGCGAGGTTGCGCAGCAGGAGGCCGTCTGGCCGGGCGCGCTCGATGAGCTTGAGGTAGCCGGTCTCGCCGGGCTTGAGGATGCGCGGCGTGGCCAGATGAATTTGGGATTTCAGATTTGAGATTTGAGATTTCAACGCGACGGCGTCCTTGTAGCGGCGGGGGTCCTCGAAGTCGCAGTAGATCGTTTCGATCCCCCCTTCGAGCGCGGCCTCGACCTGGGGGAGGGTGCGGCAGAGGACGGATAATTTTGGGTTCTGGATCTCGGATTTCGGATTGGGGGGGAGGAGATCCTTGTGGGAGATTGAAGGGCGAGCTGAAGCTCGCGGTCCGTCGGTGGCGGATCGGTTCGCATCGAGCTCGGCGACGAGGGCGCGGCGGAGGCGGTTGAGTTCGGACAGGGGAAGATGGCAGTCGCCTTCGAGGCGGTTGTCGAGGGAGGCGAGTTCGTAGGGGGTGTCGCCGAGGCGGGAAAGCTGCTGCCGCAGGACCTCCGTGGTGAGAGGGTGCTTGGCGGCGGGCTGGAGGGCTTGGGACGAGGCGATATCGACCGTTTCACGGCACGAGGGCGTGCCGCCTCCAAGGACCAGCGGCGATCCGGGGCGGCCGGCGACGGTGAGGTGGAGCGGTGTCTTCTTTTCAGGCAGCCTGGCGTTCTGCCAGAACTTCCGGATCTCCGACTCGAGGGCGGGGTCGGAGGTCTTGTAGAGCGTGACGCCGGGGCGGATGCGGTCGAAGTTGATGCCGCTGTAAGTGCGGTGGAAGACGATGCGGTCGTTCTCGATCTTCCAGATGCGTGCGCCCTGCTCGAGGTCGCGGTTCTCACCGGCATCGAAGACCACGCCGTCGCCGGGCTTGAGCGGCGGAACTTGCGCCGAGGGCGGCGTGTCCAAGCGTATCCACCCGTTCTGCGCCTCGGTGATGGTGCCGAGAAAGGGGCCGCGTTTCTTTCCGAAGCGGCCGTGGGTGAGGTAGGGGTGGTTGGTGCCCTCGAGCCAGCCGGTGGAGAGGCCGCGGGAGAAGGTCATCTCGAGGGCATACCTGTCGGTATGGGAGATTGGAGATTGGGATGATTGGGAAATGGGGGAAAGGGTGGCGTCGAGGGCCTTGCGGTAGACGCGGGTGACGGCGGCGACGTATTCGGGGGACTTGAGGCGGCCCTCGATCTTGAAGGATTTCACCCCGGCGCGGACAAGGTCGGGGATGAGATCGACGGCGGCGAGATCCTGCGGGCTGAGCAGGTAGCGGACCTCGTCGAGCGGCTGGGTTTTGCCGTCGACGACAAGCTCGTAGGGCATGCGGCAGGCCTGGGCGCACTCGCCGCGGTTGGCGGAACGCTGGCCGAGCGATTCGCTGGTGAGGCATTGGCCGGAGTAGGCGACGCACAGCGCGCCGTGGACGAAGACCTCCAGGGGAGTGTGCTCCGTTCGCCCGAAGCGTTCGATCTCCTTCACCGAGAGTTCCCGGGCGAGGACGGCGCGTTCGAGAGGGAAGAGGCTTTCGACGAAGGCGAGCCCCTCGGGCGAGGTGATGGTCATCTGGGTCGAGGCGTGGAGCTCGACCTGCGGCGCGATCTCGCGGGCCATCTTCGCGAGGCCGAGGTCCTGGATGATGAGGGCGTCGACGCCGGCCTCGGCGACGCGGCGGAGCTGGGCCTCGGCGGCCTCGAGCTCGCCGGTGAAGATGAGCGTGTTCATCGTCACGAAGCCGCGGACGCCGTGGCGGTGGAGGAAACACATGAGTTCCGGCAGGTCCTCGTTGGTGAAGTTGTCGGCGCGCAGGCGGGCGTTGAAGGCGGGGAGTCCGAAGTAGATCGCATCCGCGCCCGCGGCGACGGCGGCGCGGGCACAGTCCCAGTTGCCGGCCGGGCTGAGGAGTTCGGGCTCGTGGATCATCGGCGTGGGGGAAGAAACCATGACCGGCGGGGAACGCACGGAAGAAATCCGTGGCGAGGAACGAAGAGGAGCGCGACTTTCTGCGATGGCGCGGGTTTTCCCGACTCGTAACCTTTCGAAAGCCATGCTCCCTCGCGCGAAGAACGACTGGACCCTTGAGGAGGCCGCCCACCTGGTGAGGCGGGCGGGATTCGGGGCCTCGCCGGCCGAGATCCGGAGAATCCACGAGCTTGGCCGCAAGGCGGCGGTGGACAGCCTGCTCGCCCCGGACGAGCCGATCGATGCGATCCCGCTTCCGGAGTGGGCCGGTCCGGAGCGGGCGATCGCGGAGCGTCGCGAACGGTTCGCCGAAATGCGCGAGGCCCGGATGGCGCAGCGCGGCATGAGCGACAAGGAGCGCGAGGAGGCGCGGCGGAAGATGCAGCGGGAGATCCGTCGCGAGTCCCAGCAGCGGCTGACCAGCATCGGCGGCTGGTGGTTCGACCGGATGATGCATTCCCGCGCGCCGCTGAGGGAGAAGATGGTGCTCTTCCTCCACGACCACTTCGCCACCTCGGCGCAGAAGGTCCGCCAGCCCGGGCTGATGCTCGACCAGAACCAGCTCTTCCGGGAATACGCCTTCGGGGATTTCCGCGAACTGACGCACCGTATCGCGCTGGATCCGGCGATGATGCTCTACCTCGACACGCAGACCTCGAAGAAGGGTCAACCGAACGAGAACTTCGCGCGCGAGGTGATGGAACTCTTCACCCTGGGCGAGGGTCACTACTCCGAGCAGGACATCAAGGAGGCGGCCCGCGCCTTCACGGGCTATCAACTGAACCGCATCACCGGCGAGGTGACGCACAACGAGCGCCAGTGGGACGACGGGGCCAAGACGGTGTTCGGCAAGCGGGGCAGGTTCGATGGTGCCCAGATCATCGACCTGCTCTTCGAGCAGAAGGCGGCGGCGGAATACGTGCCGTCAAAGCTCTGGGTGTATTTCGTCGAGGACGAGGCGCCGCAGGCGATCGTGAAGGATCTTGCGGCGACCTTCAGGGCGGGCGGCTTCAGGCTGGAGCCGGTGCTGCGCGAGATCTTCCTGTCGCGCGCCTTCTACGATGCCACGGTGATCCGCAACCAGATCAAGTGCCCCGTCCAGTTCGTGGTGCAGATGTGCCGGGAACTCGAGATCGACGACCTGCCGCCGGGCTACGTGCTCGCCGCCCAGCGCGAGCTGGGTCAGCAGCTCTTCTTCCCGCCGAACGTCGCCGGCTGGGACTGGGGGCGGGCATGGATCAACACCAACACCCTGCTCAGCCGCTACAACACGGCCGGCGTGGTGACCAAGGGTGCGGTCAACGCCGAGGGCGTGGAGGACGAGGGCGGTTCCATGATGGAGATGGCGGCGGCGGGCGGCGGTCCGGGACAGCAGATCGTGGCGCGCCTGATCAAGCGCTCGATGGACCACTGGGAAGGACCGGACTACGACAGGATCGCCCCGCGTTCGCTGCGGGAAAGGCCGGCCGAACTGGTCGAGGCCCTGATCGACCGGCTGTTCCAGGCGGATCCGGGAAAGAAGCAACGGGAGACCTTCGTCGAGTACGCCCGTTCGAAGAAGGGCGTCGTTTTCACCAACCACGAGGTGGCGGAGTTGTGCCACCTGATGATGAGCACGCCGCATTACCAGCTTTGCTGAAGTTCCAAGTGAGAAGTTCCAAGTTCCAAGATTGAGAAGAACATGAAGACGAGACGGGAGTTTTTGCGGTCGACGGTGCTGGGTGCTTCGTCGGTGTGGACGGTGCCGATGTTTGTCGAACGGACCTTCGCCGACCTGCACGTCGGAGCGCGCGACCTTGCGACCCAGGCGGTGACGGGGAAGGATGATACGATCCTCGTCGTACTTCAGCTCGCGGGCGGCAACGACGGGCTGAACACGCTGGTGCCCTACGAGGATGACGCCTACCACAAGGCGCGCCCGCGGATCCGCAAGGATGCGAAGGATCTGATCAAGCTGTCGGACGGGATCGGGCTGAACGCTTCGATGCCCCACCTCGGCGAGATGTACAAGGAGGGCGGCCTGGCGGTGGTTCAGGGCGTCGGCTACCCGAATCCGAACCGCTCGCACTTCGTCTCGACCTCGGTGTGGGAGACGGCGGATCCGCTGGCGCGGTCGAACACGGGATGGGTCGGGCGCTACTTCGACAACGCCTGCCCCGGGGCGGATCCAACGGTGGGGATCTCGCTGAACAAGACGCATCCCGAGGCCTTCGGGGCGATGAAGAACCCGGGCGTGTCGCTTTCCACGCCGGAACTCTACCGCTGGATCCACGGGGGCGGCGAGAAGGCCGAGGCGGAGGCGTTCTTCAACTCGCTCAATTCGCCCGACGCACCGGTGGACGGAGCCTCGATCGACGAGCCGCCGACGGGCAAGGTCGGAGGCATCGCCGGGGAGAGCAACCTCGACTTCCTCGAACGCGTGGCGATGGATGCCCGGGTCTCGTCGAAGAAAATCCTCGAACTCGCGTCGAGGCACCGCTCGTCGGTGAACTACGACGGGACTCCGATCGCGCGCAGCCTGAACATGGTGGCGCGGATGATCGCCGGGAAGATGCCGACGCGGGTCTTCTACGTGAGCCACGGCGGCTTCGACACGCACAACCAGCAGATCAACTCGCACGACCGGCTCCTGGGCCAGCTTGACGGCGCGCTGAAGTCCTTCTTCGCCGATCTCAAGGCGCAGGGGAACGCCGACCGGGTGACCGTCATGACCTTCTCGGAATTCGGGCGCCGGGTGTCTGAGAACGCCAGCAACGGCACCGACCATGGCAAGGCCTCGTGCCTGTTCGTCGCCGGCGCGCCGGTGAAGGGCGGGCTCTACGGCCGCTATCCGAGCCTGACCGATCTCGACAAGGGCGACCTCAAGCACACCGTCGATTTCCGCCAGGTGTATGCGACGGTGCTGGAGGACTGGCTGCGGACGAAGGCACGACCGATCCTCGGAAAGGACTACGGCAGGCTCGGATTCATGGGGTGAGGAGTGGCGCTTACCAAGCGCCATATCAGGGCGTGGTGGTCTCCCGACCACGAGGATAGCCCGTTGCCTCACCGAAGTCCCGAACCACACTCCAGCCCGTCATGTCTCACCCCCGCGGTCGGAGACCGCCAGTCCGCGTCATGGCGCTTGGAAAGCGCCACTCCTACCGCTTCAACGTCGTTTCGTAGACCACCTTGCCATCGACGTCGTGGTGGCGGACGAGGGCTTCGGCGCCCCCGACCTTCATCGAGAGGAAGCCGCCCTTCACGCGCAGGAAGCGATGCTCGGGGAGCTTGTCTTTCGGGTTCCAGCCACCGGCGTGCTTGTCGGTCGAGGCGCCGCATCCGAATTCCTCGAGCCCGGTGTCGGGATCCACGGAGTGGTACTGCCAGTGGCGGTCGCCGTTGACGACGAAGCAGCCCGGGATGGATGAAAGGAGTTTCCGGAGCCGGTCGCCCTCGTGGTCGTAGGTCCGGTTGGCGTGGTTGTCGTTCTTGCCGCCGCGGTCGGGGCCGACGACCGGGGTGGCGGACACGTAGGCCTTGAAGGTGGCGTCGGAACCTTTGAGCGTCTCCTCCAGCCATTTCCACTGGCTTTCTCCGAGGATGGTCTTCTCCGGGCCGTCGGGCATGTTGTTGGGCGAGCGGAATTCCCGCCCCTCTGGCAGCCAGATCTGGAGGTCCTTCCCCCAGCGGAAGGTGCGGTAGGGAGGGTCGGACCACGGCACCTGCTCGCCCCAGATCTTGAGCCCCTGCTCCCACGTCAGTTCGCCGTAGGTCTGGCCGGGCCAGGCGTCGTTTTTCAGCACGTCGTGATCGTCGTGCATCCAGTAGCTCGGCACGTGGCGGTGGAAGTCGCGCAGCGAGGGAAGGGCATACATCCTGTTCCAGCGGTAGCGGGCGAGCTTCATGTTCTTCGCCAGCGGTTCCTTGCGGTCGTAGTAGACCGTGTCGCCGGTCTGGATGAAGAACGCGGGATCGAGTTTCGCCATCGAGCGGTAGATGCGGTGGCCGTCGTCGGCGTCGTCGCGGGTCTCGAATTCCTGGCAGGTGGAAATGGTGGCGGTGAGCGCTTGGGAGTGATCCGCGGCCGGGGCGGTGGTGAAGGAGCCGGTGATGGTGGCGTGGGAATTCCGGGTTGCCCCCTCGACCCTGCCCTCGGCCGAGATCTCGTAGAAGGTGCCGGGTTTGAGGTTGTCGATGCGGGCCTGGTGGCAGAAGTCGTTGTCGGCGGTCACCCCTGCCCAGGCCGTGTGCTCGGCGTTTTCCTGGCATCCGGAGCGGTAGGTGAAGCGGACCTGGCCGGCCTGGCCGGGAACGACCCAGTTCGGCGCTTCGGCGGTCCATTCATCGACGCGGTTCGCCGCCTTCGGCGCTTCGGTAAGCCGCACCCACAGCACGGCGGAATCCGAGGTGACCTCGCCGATCTTGATGCCGTCGGCGAAACCGATGGCATGGACCGGGGAAACGAGTGCCAGTGTGGCGGCAAGAAGCAGGGAGCGCATGGGCAGATCATACGAGGCGGATCCCGTGGATTTCCCATATGCCGCTGATTTAGCAGTGAAGGCGGTGTCTGGGAGATGGAGTTCATTCTTCCCGAGGCATCCGCTCTTGGCATCGGGCCGGATCGGGGAAAGCCTGCGCGGGTGACGCCGGAGCAGGCCGAGAAGCGCGGGCGCGGACTCGCGTTGTTCGATTTCGACGGGACCCTGATCCCGTGGGACACGCAGGTCGTCTTCGCCGATCACGTGCTGCGTCGCGAGCCGCTTCGCCGCCTCTACCTGCCGTTCTTCGCGATGTTCGCGCCGTTTCATCGCGTCCTCGGCGACGAGGGGCTGAAGCGGGTGTTCCTCAGCTATCTGTGGCGGGCACGACGTGAGGAGATCGAGGGTTGGGCGAGGGAGTTCGTGGCGGAGTGGGTGCCGGCGAGGTGCTATCCGGAGGTGTTGGAGATGTTGGAGAAACATCGGGATTCCGGGCACCTGACCGTGCTGGCCTCCGCCAGTCCGGATTTCTACGTCGCCGAAGTCGGACGGGTGCTGGGGTTCGACCTGGCCTTGGGAACCGAAGTCGAAGTCGATGACAAGATGCCGTTGTTTCCGGAGCTCACCAATCACAAGGGCGGGGAGAAGGTGCGGCGTTTGTCGGAGATTCTCGGATCGCCGGGAGCGGATGGCTGGGAGGGAAGCCACGGCTACACCGACAGCACCGCCGACCTGCCGATGATGCGGGCCTGCCGCTCGGGGACGGTGGTCAATCCGTCGCCGCGGCTGTCGGCGATCGCGGCCGGGAGCGGGTGGGGGATCGTGCGTCCGGCGACGCCATGGAAGGGACCGCGGGACAAGGCTCTGCGAATCCTCCGCTTTGCTGCTGGAATCTGACCATGCACTTCGCGAGCGGCAGGGACTGTGCTTCGTTCTCCGCCGTGAAGCGGATCGTGATGCTGATGACGGCCGCCGCGTTGACGGCGGAGGGGAATGACGGGAACTGGTGCGAGGCGATTCCATGGGACATCGGCAATGTGCCGACCGATGCGGAGTCACCGTGGCTCCAGTCATTGCGATTCGGCGGATACATCCATCTCCAGTCGGCCTCGGTGGACGGACGTGCGGCCAACCGGGATTTCTCCTACGGCCGCGCGCTGGACGTTCGGCGGACGCGTCTGACCATGGCGGGCAAGGCCTTCAACGCCCTGTCGTGGAGCGTGCACGCGAACATGAGCGAGGATGACGGACGCACCAACGGCGGCGTGGAGTTCGACTACTTCGGGTTGTTCACCGCCTACGCGACGCTCGACCTGAACGCCTTCCTTCCGGAGAACGGCCTCGACACCTTTTCGATCAGCTATGGCAAACGCAAGCTGACGGAACTCAACGAAGAGGACGAGACCTCGATCAACAGCATCCTGACCGTCGAGCGGTCCTCGCTGTCGTCCTTCGTGGTCCCCTTCCGCGCCGCCACCGGGACGACCGGGGCGTGGATGTCGCTGGGCCGCGGGAAGGATCTGGTGAAGCTCGGCGTCTTCAGCACCGACACCACTCCGGAGTTCGGCACCTGGGACGACGGCACGCTGCTGATCGGCTCGTGGGAGCACGACTTCGCCGAAGTGCTGGATTTCGACGAAGCGCGGTTGTCGATCGGCGGCGGCGTGCAGGACGTGAAGGGGGGCGATGAGGTCTATTCGCCGTGGGAGTGGGTGTTCACGCCGTGGTTCCGCCTCACCGAGGGTCGTTGGCAGTGGCACTTCAGCGGCGCTGTCGGGGAGCTGGAGGGTCCGTCGGCCACCACGGGCGGATCGTTTGTCGGCGCCTGCATTCTTCCCGGCTACTGGCTGGTGGAAGACCGCCTGCAACTGGTGTGCCGCTACGAGTTCATGAAGTCCGAGGCGCCCCGGGGCGTGCAACTCCGCTCCCGCTACGCGCGCGAGGCCGGGCTGCCCGCCAATGAAGGCATTCCGTCGCTGGCCGCCGGCCGCGGGGATTTCCATCAGGCGCTCTACGGCGGCTTCGTGTGGTGGCCGTGTCCGAAGCACCTGAGCGTCCTCGGCGGCGTCGAGTGGGAGCAGATGACCTCGCGGTCGGTCAACGTCTACCGGGGAACCACGCTCTGGCTCTCGACGCGGGTGATCTTCTGACCTTGATCAAAGAAGCCTCCCCGGCTCTGCGACCGGCACGGGCCGGGGCGCGGGCCGGGCGAGAATGAGGTCGATCGCGGTGAGCTCGTCGAGCGTCGGCACGACCTCGCCGTCGAGCACCGAACGCAGCCGGGCGGCGTGCCATTCCTGGTGGCCGCCTTCGCGCCGGGAAAGAATCAGCGCGATCTCGCTGAGCCGGCCACTGGGCGCGAGTTGCCGGCGCGTGCGGCGCAGCCAGTGCGCGAGGTGTCGGCGGTCGGGGGTGGGCACGCCATTGTTTTAGGAAACCAAAGGAGTTTTGGCAAGGGAGGTCAGACACTCCTGTCTGACATCCATTCAGCGCACCTCGGCCACGGCCATGGCGGCGATGCCCTCGCGGCGGCCGATGGCGCCGAGCATCTCGTTGGTGGTGGCCTTGATGCCGACGCGCTCCGGAGCGATGCCGAGCGCCTTGCCGATCTTCGCCTGCATCGCCTCGCGGTGGGGCAGCACCTTCGGGGCTTCGGCGATGAGGGTGGCATCGACATTGACGATCTCGTGCCCGCGTTCACGGATCAGGGCGGCGGCCTTCTCGAGAATCTTCAGCGACGAGATGTCCTTGCAGTCGGCATCGCCGGGGGGGAACCAATGGCCGATGTCGGGCAGACCGAGCGTGCCAAGCACGGCGTCGGCGATGGCGTGTGAAAGCACGTCGGCATCGGAGTGTCCGTCGAGCCCGTGGGTGTGCGGAATCTCGACGCCGCCGAGGATCAGCGGGCGTCCTTCCGCGAAGCGGTGGATGTCGTAGCCGAGTCCGGTCATGGGAGATGGTGGATCAGAGACTGTTGGGCTTTCTATCGAGGAGGTCGCGCGACAGTCAGGCCGTGGCGTGCCGATTTCACAATCGGCGCTCCTACAGCACTTCTTCGATGGGAATTCTGCCGTTGGTGGCGACGATGGACCAGGAGTCCTCCTTGGTGCTCGGACCGAGCTCGACCTTGCCTCCGGCGGCCTCGACGAGGAGCTTGCCGGCGGCGATGTCCCACAGCGAAATACGGGACTCGACGTAGGAGTCGAGGCGGCCGGTCGCGATGTAGGCGAGGCCCAGGGCGGCGGAACCCATCATGCGCATCTTGCGGGCGCGGACGGAGGCCTTGCGGAAGCGCTCGAGGCCGATGCGCAGCGCCTCCTCGTCCTTGCCGCAGCCGATGAAGAGGATGCTTTCCTCGAGGGTGTCGCGCTCGCTGCAGCGGATCGCCTTGCCGTTGAGCAGAGGCTGGCCGCCTTTCTCGATGGTCCACGTTTCGCCGACTATGGGATCGTGGATCACCCCGAGTACCACCTCGTCGCCGACCCGCAGGGCGATCGAGACGCAGAAGTGGGGAATGCCGTAGAAGAAGTTCACCGTGCCGTCGATCGGATCGACGATCCACTGGCGGTCGGCGTCCGGTTTGCCGCCGATTCCCTCCTCGCCGTAGAAGGCGTCGTCGGGCCGGGCGGTGAGGAGGATGGACTGGATGAGGTCCTGCGACTGCTTGTCTAGGGCGAGCTTGATGTCGTGGTGGGAAGCTTCGTCGACGTCGGCATTGCCGCCGAAGTGCTCGCGGAGCAACCGGCCCGCCTCGTGGGCGGCGTGGATGGAAAGTTCGAGATCGGTCACGGAACCGAGGCTGCGCCTCGGAGTGTCGAGTGCCAAGTGCCGAGTGAGAAGTGGCTTCTCCGCATGGGTCAGCCCTCCGGATGGAGAGCGGTGCGGATGATGGCTTCGGGTGATTGGGCACGGATGCGATCGAGGAGGATGGTGACGAGCTGGTTCCAGTCTTCGGCGGCGAACTGATGCCGGGGGATGACGACCTTGCGCTTGTCGGAGAAAAGGTTGCCGTGTCGGTGAAGTCGGATATCGAGTGAGCCGGCGGTTTCGGTGGCCTCGAGGACGTCGCGGAAGGTGATCAGTCCATGAATCCCGTCTGCCTGATCGTAACCAGCGGTGCTGGTGAGAATAATGAAGGGTGCGCCGGATGCGTTTCGAAGCCGGACGGTATTGAAGATTCCCTGGGTGGCGAACATGAGGGTCATGATCAGGTCCCACGGTTGGAGGTGCATTGTGAACTCGACGGCGTAATGGCCGGTAGCGCCGGTTGTGAGGATGCCCCAGAACCACCACCACAGGGAGATCCGCCGATGACAGCGGAACATGATCGGGGCGGCCATGTGAGACAGACGGATGGAACGGGGCCTGATGATGGAGGGAGGGTGAGGCGCGGGCGGGCGGCGGGCAAGGAGTGGCGCTTTCCAAGCGCCATGAGATGGGGTGGCGGATTTCCATCCGCCCGGCCGGGTCCGCGATGGGGCGGCGGACCGTGATCCGCGACCGGGAGGTCGCCACGCCCTGTCATGGCGCTTGGAAAGCGCCACTCCTGGTGGCGGCGAGCAACTCGACCTCCTTCACCAGGCGGCGGGCGAGATGGTGCTTCTCGTCCTCGGGGAGGGCGACGGTGTGCTCGGGGAAGACGAGGAGCAGTTCGTTGCGGTCGGAGTCGAAACCGATCCCCTGCGTGGAGACGTCGTTGGCGATCACAAGGTCGCAGTTCTTGCGGCGCAGCTTGTCGCGGGCGTTGTCCTCAAGGTTTTCGGTTTCGGCGGCGAAGCCGACGAGGACCCCTGCGAAGTTCATCTTCTCGCGGGCCTCGCCGAGGATGTCGGGATTGCGCAGCAGCTTGATCTCGATGGCGCCGGGGCCCTTCTTGATCTTCTCCCCGGCGACGGTGGCGGGACGGTAGTCGGCCACGGCGGCGGCGAAGACGGCGGCGTCCATGCGGAAGAGATGCCGGCGCACGGCGTCGTGCATCTCGGCGGCGGTCTCGACCGGGATGAAATCCACTCCTGGAGGGACGTCGAGGGCGGTGGGACCCGAGACGAGGAGGACTTCATGTCCGGCGTCGGCGAAGGCATGGGCGAGGGCGTAGCCCATCTTGCCGGACGAGCGGTTCGTCAGGTAGCGGACCGGGTCGAGCGGTTCGCGGGTGGGACCGGCGGTGATGAGGACGCGCATGAAAGTTCCAAGTGAGAAGTTCCAAGTTCCAAGTGAGAAGCCCGAAGTTCCGGGGAGGCGTCGTCCGCCTTTGGAACTTGGCACTTTGGAATTGGAACTTATCCGGTGGTTCGGAGGCCGGAGGCGATGGCGTTGATCGAGAGGAGAAGCTTCGGGAAGAGGTCGTCGGCCTGCTTTTCCTTGCCCTCGGCGAGCAGGGCGCGCCAGCGGGTGAGCAGGGCGACCTGCTGGCGGTGGAGGACCCGCAGTGGTTCCTCGCGGATGTCCAGTGTCTTGGCCATGCGCGGACGCCGTTGGCGCATCTCGCCGTCGAGCAGTTCGGCGAGCAGCTCGCGGGTGCGCTCGAACTCGGCGACGATGCGGCTCATGAAGCGCTCGCGCAGGGTCTCGTCGCCGACGAGTCCGGCGTAGTCGCGCATGAGGTCGAGATTGGCGGAGGCGAGGTTGGTTTCGACGTTGGTGAGGATGTAGGAAAGGAAGGCGGATTCCGGGATGGCGGCCTTGAGGCGGTCGAAGTCATCGGGGTTCTCCGACTTCAGCGTCCCGAGTGCGGAGCCGACCCCGAACCAGCCGGGCAGGTAGAAACGGGCCTGCGTCCACGAGAACACCCACGGGATGGCGCGGAGGTCGGAGATCGAGTGGCCCTTCTTGCCGGTGCGGCGTGCCGGGCGCGAGCCGATGCGCGAGTTCTCCAGCGCGTCGATCGGGGTGACCTGGCGGTAGAAGTCGATGAAACCCTCGGCGTGGAGGAGCTCGCGGTAGGCCTTCTGGCTCGCCTCGGAGAGCGAGGGGAAGAGCGCGTCGGCAGGGTCGGCCCTGTCGTTGGGCCGGCGGTGGCTGGCGGTGGTGAACGCGGCGCCGGCGAGGATGAGCTCGAGGTGGTAGGTGGCGTTGGCGAGGTTGGCGTACTTCTGGGCGATGGTCTCGCCCTGCTCGGTCATGCGGAATCCGCCGGAGAGGGCCCCGTGCGGGAGTGCGGCCATGAACCAGTGGGTCGGACCGGCGCCGCGCGAGATCGTTCCGCCGCGGCCGTGGAAGAAGCGGAGTTTCACGCCGTGGTCGCGGCCGACCCGGCTCAGTTCCTCCTGCGCGCGGTGCAGCGACCATGCGGCGGAGAGGATGCCGCAGTCCTTGTTCGAGTCGGAGTAGCCGAGCATGACCTGCTGGACCTCGGCACCCTGGCGTTGAACGACCGGGTGTTCGAGAAAGGCGGAGAGAATGCCGGGCGCCCGCTCGAGGTCGTCCATGGTCTCGAAGAGCGGGACGACTTCCAGCGGGCAGGTGAGGCCGCCGTTTTTCTCGATCGTGAGTCCGGCCTCGCGGGCGAGCAGGAAAACGCCGAGTAGGTCGGAGAGCTGGCGGGTCATCGAGACGATGAGCGCGCCGAGGCCGCGGTTGTCGTGGTCGCGGCGGTGCTCGACGAGGACGCGGTAGGCGTCGAGCACGAGGTCGGCCTGCTCGCCGGCGCGGGCCGAGTCGTGGAGGAAGGGCCGGGGCGACTCGAGTTCGCGGGTGAGGAAAGCGACACGCTTTTCCTCGGGCCAGGAGGCGTAGTTCTCACCGTCATCGATGCCGGCGGCGGTGAGGAGCTGGGAGATTGCCTGGTCGTGGAACTCGGAATTCTGGCGGACGTCGATGGTGGCGAGGTGGAAGCCGAAGATCTCCAGCTTGTGGCGCAGCGGGCGGAGGTACTGCTCTTCGATGAGGGTGCATCCGGTCGCGCGGATGCTTTCGGAAAGCAGGTCGATGTCGGCGAGCAAGGAGGCCGGCCGCGGATAGCCGGGGTGGCCGTCGATCTGGCGCTGGATGCGGGCGGCCATGAGCGAGACCAGATGGCGCCAGGGCTCCTCGTGGAAGCGGGTGTGGAGTTCGTTGGCGATCGTTTCGTCACCGAGGACGAAGGCCAGCTCGTCGATGCGGGTTTCGAGGGAGTCGGGAATCTCGTTGAGGTGGCGCGAGAGCGTGAGCTGGGTGGCGAGCTGGGTGAGTTCCTGGTGGAGGAGCCGCAGCGCGCCGGCGCGCAGCATGCCGAGCGCCTTGCGGGTGACCTCGGGCGTGACCAACGGATGGCCGTCGCGGTCGCCGCCGATCCAGGTGCCGAAGGAAAGCTTGGGGATGTTGCCGGCCGAGCGGAGCAGCGAGAGCGGAAAGCCGGCGTCGCGCCACGCCTCGGTGAAATGCAGGTCGAGGCGGTTCAGGGCGGCGGGGAAGAGGTCGCGCAGGTAGTGGATGGCATCGCGCAGTTCGCGGAAGACATCGGGCCGCACCAGGTGGATTTCGCCGGTGCGCCAGAGCGTCTCGAGTGAAGTGACGATCCTCTCGCGCACGCGGCGGCGCTCGCGCTCGGTGTATTTCGGGTACTCGCTGCGGACGAGGTCGTCGTAGAGCGCGCGGTGGCGCTCGCGGACCGAGCTGCGTTTGGCCTCGGTGGGATGCGCGGTGAGGACCGGCTGGACGTCGACATCGCCGAGCACGTCGATGATTTCCTGCGGGGAAAGCCCGAGTGCGGCCATGTCCTTGAGCGCGCGCGGCCAGAGACCGCGGATCGATTCGGCGCCGAGGACCTTCTCGCGTTCGCGGCGGATCGCGGCGGCGACGCGTTCCTCGACCATGTTGAGGAGCTGGAAGCCGATCGAGTAGAGCTGCTGGAGGCCTTCGGGCGGGGCGTCTTCCGGGACCGATCCGGACCAGGGCATGTAGCGGACGAGTTCGTCCTCGCCGAGCGCGCGCAGGGCGTCGGTGAGGCAGCCGATCAGGAAATGCAGGTTGTCATCGATCAGGTCGAATCCCTGCAGGCGGAGTTCTTCGCGTTTCGTCGGGGTCATCGGGCAGGGGCAGTGAAGCAGGGAATGGGCCGATGTCGAACCGTGGGTAAGGGTCGGGGCAGAATGAAACTGAACCGCAAAGAACGCAGAGATCGCAGAAAAGAGAAAAGGCCGACTTGCCCAGGTGGATGGGATTTTTGTGTAGTGTGAATTCTATGACTGAGAGAATGAAGCAACTTTGTGATTTTGTGCGGCAGACCTCCTACGATATCCACGTGTATCACGGCCACGGACATCTGGAGAAGGTGTATGAGAACGCGCTCGGACATCGCCTGAGGAAAGCCGGATTTAAGGCGGAGCAACAGAAGGAGATCAACGTCTTCGACGAAGACGGCACGCTGATCGGCCATTATTTCGCCGACATTCTGGTAGAGGACGAGCTGATTTTGGAACTCAAGACCGTCAAGACTCTGGCAACCGAGCATACGGCGCAGGTTCTTGGGTATCTGAAGTCGGCCCGGCTCCAGCACGGGCTTTTGATCAATTTCGGCTCCTTCCAATTCCAGATTCGCAAGTACGTGCGAGGCGGGCCCGACACCTGATCTTTGCGCTCTCTGCGTTCTTTGCGGTTTGAAATTCCCGGGTCGGGTCACTTCCTCCCCGTCATCATCGTCCAGTGTTTGCCGGAGATGCCGACGCCGAGGGTGTCGGGGCCGGAGGCGAGCATGATGAAGCGGTGGCCGTCGGAGGCGAACCACGCGTCGTAGGCGGCGCCGGGCTCGGTGGAACCCATGAAGATGTTCTCGCCGCCGGCCCTGCCCTCGAAGCCGGCCTTTTTCGCCCGGTCCCACGGCGTTTTCTTTCCGGGCACGGGGGAGTCGTGGGCGAAGAAGCCGATCCGGGCCATGTCCGACGAATGGCCTTCGGCGGCGGCCGAGAGCTTCTCGTCGAGCCGCAGCGGTCCGAGTCCGAGCACGAGGCGCCCGTGGTTGAGGATCTCCGCGAAATTCCTCACCGCGCCGCTCGCCCAGCTACCTGCCTCCTCGTTGGCCTCGGCGGCGGTGGCGTGGGCGTCGAGCAGATCGCGCGTCGTGTGGAATCGCTTCCGGAGTTCGCGCAGGTGGGACGCCTCGAGATGGTCCTCGAGGACGAACTCGTGAAGCTCTTCGTCGGAAAGCTCGCGGCTGTCCGCCTCCGGGTCGAAGCGCTCCAGTTCGCGATGGATCTCGAAGAGCGCCTCGAGGTGACCGTCGATGACCCGGTCGAAATCCCCGGTGTCCACGCGGGCTGCGCGGGTGATCCTTTCGAGCAGGTCATCCAAGGTCTCCATCTCGCCGCGCAGCATGGCGACCTGCTTCGGATCCTTTTTCCAGTCGGTGCGGATCAGAGGCATCACGCGCTCGCGCTCGGCCCCGAGTTCGCCGGCGATCAGGTCGTGGTCGGCGTAGGGATTCGCCCGGTTCCGGCCGCCGGCGCAAAGCTTGTCGATCGCCTGCTCGTGGACACGGCGGGAGCGATGGAGCGCCTGCTCGTAGCGCGGCATCGCGTCGGGCCCCATCTGCAGCCAGGTGCGGTAGGCGGCCTGACGTTTGGAAGTCTCGGTGGAGGCCATCCATTGCTCCGCCTTGCGCACGAAGGCGGTCTCGTCACCCGCGGCGGAAACCGCGAGCAGGGGCAACAGGAGGAGGGCTTTCATCCGCCGGGAAAGCGAAGCAGGAATGCCGCTTCTTTCAAGCCTGGGCCGATTTCCATCCCCGGCTTGGCGCTTGACCCGGGGTGGCACGGGTGGTTCCGTCCCGGCGCCATGCTCCGTCAGGTGCTAAAGTCGAAGCTCTACCAGGCGGTCGTCACCGACTCGATCGTCGATTACGAGGGCAGCATCGAGATTCCCCGCGACCTGATGGAGGAGGCGGACCTGTGGCCCGGCGAAAAGGTGCTGGTGGCCTCGATCGACACCACCGCACGGCTCGAGACCTACGTGCTGCCGGGCGAGCCGGGCACGGGAAAGATCCTGGTGAACGGGGGCGCGGCGAACCGGATCAAGAAGGGCGAGCGCCTCACTATCATGGCCTTCGCCCTCTCGGAAACCCCGGTGAAACCGGTGAAGCTGGTGCTCGACGGACAGAACCGCGTGGTCCGCTCCGGGCGCTGATTTCCCGCACAAAAGCCCGCTTTACAAGCCCGAGACCCTCTGACAGTTTCCCGCCCCCATGATTCTCGCCTCCACCGACTGGCTTTCGATCAGCATCTACCTGCTGCTGATTCTATTCGTCATAGTGGCGCTGCTGATGAGCCTGCTGATCCTGATGCAGAGGCCCAAGCAGGAGGGTCTGGGCGCGGCCTTCGGCTCGGGCATGACGGACCAGATGTTCGGAGCGCGGACGACCAACGTGCTGCAGAAGGGCACGGTGTATCTCGGCTCGCTGTTTTTCATCCTCACCCTGACGCTGGCGATTCTCTACGCCAGAAAGAACGAGCGGCAGAACGCCAACTCGATGGTGGTCGAGGAGCAGCCCGCCGAGGAAGAGGTCGTGGCCCCGCCGGTGGAGGAACCGGCGGAAGAGGCCGCGGAAACCCCGTCGTTGGAAGAATCTCTGGAAGGGCAACTGGACCCCGCCGCCGCGGAGGACGAGACTCCGGCCGGGGAGGAAGCCGCCACCCCGGCCGAGGAAGCGGACGAACCCGCCGCCGGTGAGGAAAGCGAGCCCGCCGCGCCGGAGGCGACGGATGGCGAACCGGAAGCGGATGCCGGCGAGGCCCCGGCCGAGGAACCGACGACCGACGAGGCACCCGCCGACGATCCGGCGGAGGACCCGGCGGAGCAACCCTGAGCCCCGGACGACGAAGTTTCTTGAGGGGCGCGCCGCGGCGCGCCCTTTTTCGTGCGGACAGTTTCTCCATGATGGAGCGCTCTGTTGGATGACATGTCCGAGCATCTTCCCATCGATCTCCCGATCTGGGCCCGGCCGGAGGCGTTTCCCGCGGCCGGCGAGGGATGGGGCTGGGTGGATCGAAAGGGCCGCCGGAATCCCTGCGACAGCTTCGAGGGGCTGGCTGCGGCGATTGTGGACGACGCCGGGGCGCGGGTGGACATGGTGTGGACGCCGCGGCACGAGTATCTGGTCCTGCCCGAGGAGTTGCCGGAACTGCATCCGGCCCTGAAGGAGGCGCGGATCCGCTGGGCCGAGTGGGAGATCGCCGAAGGACGGCGGCAGATGTTGGTCTTCGGCGGATTTCTCGCGGTGTTCGGGCTCTATTCGCTATTCACCGGCAGCCCGTTTCTCGGATTCGGCCCCCTGGGCCTGGCGGTCATCCTGTTCCTGATGCTCGGCTTTTTTCCGTGGTATCAGGGAAGGAAACGCCTCGGCCGTGCCAGGCTCTGGGTCGCCGGCGAGATCGAGGTCGATGTCGAGGGCCTGCGCTTCGAGACCTGGCTGATGCACCAGAAGGCGCCGGTGACGCGCGCATTGCTGATCCTCTTCGCGGTGATCGGCCTCATTCAGTGGCTGGCTCCGGGCGGGCTGGCCGAGACCGTGCAGAAGGCCGGCCTGACCAAGGTGGGGGGCAGGCCGGCGGATTGGTGGCGGCTCGCCACGGCGCCCTTCCTGCATGGCGGCCTGATCCACTTCATCTTCAACGTCGCGGCGCTGGCCTACCTCGCGCGCCGGATGGAGGTGCTGGTGCGGTGGCCGCACGTGCCACTGGTCTTCGTGCTCGCGGCGTGGGTGGGCGGAGAGGCATCGTCGATGTTCATGCCGGGAAAACCCTCGCTGGGGGCCTCGGGAGGGCTGCTGGGGATGCTCGGGTTCCTGCTCGTCTTCGAGTGGATGCACCGGCCGCTGGTGCCGGCGAGTTCGCGGCGCCGCCTGCTGGCCGGATTGCTCCTGACGGCGGCGATCGGGCTCGTGGGCTTCGCCTTCATCGACAACGGCGCGCACGGCGGCGGCCTGGTCGCCGGCATGGCCTACGCCTTCGCCGTGTTTCCGAAATCCTCGTCGGTGCAGCGTCCGCGCGAGACCGGATTCGACCGGATCGCCGGAGGGATCGCGCTCGGGCTGATCGTCTTCTCCGTGGCCTGGACCGCCTGGGTGCTGTGGCGGTAGGACCGGCCTACTCGGGCTTCCAGTTCGGATACTTTTCCCGGAGCTCCTGACGATATTGCTCGGCATCGCCGGTCTTGCCGGATTTTTCCAGGGCCTCGATGAGCTTTTGCAGCGCCTTTGGTTTCACCACACGGTCCCCATCGTCCATGAGCTGGACGGGCAGGATGTAGGACCGCACGGCTTCCTCCGGCTTTCCTTCAGCCATCAGGATGTCGCCGCGCAGCAGGTGGAGCGTGGCGCCGATGCGACCCTCCGGGCGCAGGGCCAGGCCTTCCTCCACCGCCTTGGTGGCCTCGTCGAACTTCTTGAGGTCGAGCAGCGCCTGTCCCTTGTCGGCGAACGCGTCGGCACGCCATGCGGGGTCCTCCTCGGCACCCAGGGCGTGGTCGATCGCGCTCAGCGCTCCGGCCGGATCGCCGGCCCGGATGCGGGACTTGCCGAGGAAACGCCACACCTCCTTGGCCACCAGCTCCGGATTGTTGTCGTCGGCGATGAGGTCGTAGAAGCGCGCGGCGTTGACGTAGTCGCCCGCGTTGAAGGCCTGATCGGCGCCCCAGCGGATGAGCGGTTCGGGCAGGTCGGAGGAGTAGTCCTTCTCGATTGCCTTGCCGACCTCCGAGATGAGGGGCTGCGGTTGTTTCTCCGCGAGGTGGACGAGGCACAGCAGCAGTCCGGCGTGCTTCGAGTAGAGCTCGGGCGCGAGTTCGCGCGCCTGTTCGAGGAAGGGGACGGCTTCGCCGCCGCGGTTGGTCTTTACCAGGCCCCAGCCCGCCCAGTAGGAGGCCTTGGCGGCCGCGGCGGTCTCGGGTTTGTCGATCTTGTCGAGGAACTCGCGGTAGCGGGACACCATCGCCTCCAGCTCGTTGCGCTGCTTGTGGATGTCGGCGCTTTCAAGGAAGGCGAGGCTCAGCAGTTCCGGGTCCTTCGAAGTCTCGATGATCTGCTTGAAGTCCTCCAGGGCCTCGCCGGTCGCACCGGTGGAAGCGAGGGCCCGGCCGCGGGCGGCGCGGGCGAGCGGAACGCGTTCGTCGTCGGGGTAGGCCTTGATGAAGGCGGCCAGTGACGAGGCCGCGGCTTCCGGGTCGCCGGCTTCGGCGAGGCAGCGGCCGCGCTGGTAGAGCATGCCTTTGCGGTTCTTTTCCGAAAGCGCCGCCGGATCGATGTCGCGGTAGGCATCGGCGGCGTCGGCGGGCTTGCCCTCGGCGTAGAGGGTCTCCGCCTTCATCAGCAGGGCGGTGTGGACCTTCGGGTCGCGCGGGTGCTGGCTGCGATAGAGCTGGAGGAAGGCCTCGACCTGGTCGAGCACGTGGCGTCCCTCGATCCGGTAGAAGCACAGGAGCCGGTAGTAGGTGGCGTCGAAGGCATACTGGGAGTCGGGGGGCTGGATGCGCTCGACCTCGCGGAAGAGCGGCAGCGCGTCGGCGTTGCGGTCGAGCATCATGAAGGCGCGGGCGGCGAGCATCAGCCGCCGGGCCTCGCCCTCGCCCTCGCCGGCGCTGCGCTGGAAGATATCGACGACCTCGCGGTAGCGCTTCTGGTCGAAGCGGGCGGCCATCATCGCGATCTGCGCGTCGGGCCGGAACTTTTCCATCCCGGGCGTCTTGAGGATGAGTTCGAAGTAGAGGTCGGAGCGCCTGGCGTCGTCGAGCCGGGCCGCCACCGCGCCGGCGTGCAGGGCCGCCTCGCCGCGGAGTTCCGGCGGGGCGGGCGAGACGGCGACCTTGTCGAGCAGTCGCAGCGCCTCGTCGAGCTTGCCGTCGGCGGCGAGCAGCTTGCCGTAGGAGATCCGCGCCTTGTCGATGTAGGGGTTTCCCTCGGCGGGATCCTCGATCACCGAGCGGAAGTAGGTCTGCGCCTGCTTGCCGCGGCCCATCAGCTCGTAGCTGAGGCCCGCGTAGTAGAGGCCCCGCTGGCGCTCGGTCGGCGTGGTGGCGATCTTCGCCAGCTTGTCGAAGAGCGTGGCCGCCAGCGCGTACTGGCGGTTGTTGAAATGGTCGGCGCCCAGCTTGTAGGCGGCGGCCGCGGCGTAGCGCCCGCGACCGAAACGGTTGAGCAGCGAGTGGAAGCAGCGCTTGGCGTCCTCGACCCGGCCGACGGCGTAGTAGGACTCGCCGAGGTACCACCAGGCCGGCTCGGCGTTCTCGTGGTCGGGGAAGCGGTTGAGGTAACGGGCGAAGATTTCGATCGCGCGGAGATAGAGGTCCTGCTGGACCGGGCCGCTCGATCGCTTGGCCGACTCGTAGACGTTGCGGCCGTGCTGGAAGGAATCGACCTGGGCGTTGGGCTCGAGCGTGGGATCGACCGGCTGCGCGCGGGGCACCTCCTGGGCGGCCAGGATGGCCGGCAGAAGCAGCAGGAGCAAGGTGCGGAACATGGTGGAAGTGTCGGGATGGGCGGGGGATTTGCAAGCCGCCGGAGGACCGGCCCCGCCTATTCAGCGCTTTCCGGCCGCTGGGTCGCGAAGGAAATGTTCCAGATGCCGGCCTGCTGGCAGGTGTCGATGACCTCGACGATGCGCTGGAAGGGCGTGGTCGCGTCGCCGCGGACGCGCACCGGCTGGTTCTCGTGCTGGGTGGCGATGGCCGCCAGCGTCTCCTTGAGCTGGGTCTTGGACTTGGTCTCGCCCCAGACCGACACCGAGCCGTCGGCCCGGACGTTGAGGACGATCTCGCCGAGCACGCGCTTCGGATCCGCACCCTCTTCGGAAGTCGGGACGGCGATCTTGAGATCCATTTCCTCCCGCGAGAACTGCCAGGTGACGATGAAGAAGATCAGTAGCAGGAACACGATGTCGATCATCGGCGCCATCTGCATCGCCGCGGGCTGCGGCTCTCGGTTGGTGAACTTCATCAGATGCCGTGGAGGTCGGGCCGGTCGTCGCCCAGCGGCGAGGGCACCGGCATGGCGTAGTCATCCGAGCGCCGCGGCGGGGCCGACGGTTCGGCGCGCGGTTGCTGGCGCTGGACCTGGGCGTGGAGCATCGCCATCAGGTGGGTGGTGGCGGCTTCCAGCTCGGAGACATATTTCTGCACCCGGCCACGGAAAAGCGAGTAGAAGACCAGCGCCGGGATGCCGACGACCAGGCCGGTGGCGGTGGTGACCAGCGCCTCGGAGACCCCCTCGGCGAGCTTCATCTGGCGCACGCCCTCGAAGGCGCCGCCGGAGATCTCGAGGAAGGACTTGATCATCCCAATGACCGTGCCGAGCAGGCCGACCATGGGGGCGATCGAGCCGATGTCCGCCAGGTAGGTGATGCGCGAGCTGAGCATCCCGGCCTGGCGCGAGCCCTCCGACTCGGCGATTTCGCGGACCTCGCCGAAGGTCGCCGAGCCGTTCTTGGTCATGAAATCGAGACTCTTCTGGGTGATCCGCGCCATGCACTGGTTCTGGCGGTGGCTGTAGCTGATCAGTCCGAGGTAGTCGCGCTTGCGGATCATCGCCTCGGCGGTGTTCATGAAGCGGTCGCTGACCACCGTGTTGCGGCGGATGGTCATGAGGTAGAGCAGGATGAGCACCATCGCCGCCACCGAGAGCACGGCGAGCGGGTACATCATCACGCCGCCCTTCTCGATGATCTCCATGAAATCGAACTGGCGGGCGTTGTCGGCGTCGACCTCTTCGGCCGCGCGGGCGACCGTGGTGGAGAGGGCGAGGATCGCCGTGGGGAAAAGGAAGCGCCTCATGGTGGGTCGGAGCTTAACGGAGGATGGGGGCAAGGCAAGGATGGCGGGAACGGCTTCGGGAGCCGGATTCCGGGGCGTCGGGCACCTGCGATTCGGGAAACGGACGCCTGGCTTCGGTGCTTCAACCCGACAGCGTCGGGCCACGGCGGGATTTGTCTATTTCAGGGCGAGCCCGCCGCGCCATCGGTCATCCGATGGTTCCGGTGTTCTTCGGGATCAAAAGGCTAGCGGTCCGGCAGGAGCCGTTCATAGATTGCCGCCGTTCCATGAGCTTGCGTCATTCCACCAGGTCCGGAGGTCGGCGGTATCTGTCCGCGTTGCTGGTTGCGGCGATCCTGCTGCTGACGATCGGAACTGCCGTGGGTGCCAAGCCGGGTGCCGATGTCTGGACCCGCCTCGATCCCGCCGAAAGCGCCGCCAGGACGGCGGTTCCGCCGCGTCTCAGGCCCACCAGCTTCGCACTGTTCGCGTTCGACGCCGGACGGTTCGGGACCGCGGTGGCGGCCGCCGCCAACGAGACCGCCCGGCAGTATCTCGAGCCGGAGCACGAGATCCTCCTTCCGACACCCGCGGGGGGGCTTGCCCGCTTCAGAATCATCGAGAGCCCCGTGGTGGCACCCGAGCTCGCCGCCCGTGTCCCGGACCTGGAGAGCTACAGGGGGGTCGGGATCACCGATCCTTCGGCGAATCTCCGGCTCGCGGTTTCACCCCACGGCTGCCACGGCCAGGTGCTGTCGCCCGCAGGGTCCTACAGCATCGATCCCTACCGGGAGGGCGACGCGGTGGAGCATGTGTGCTACTTTCGTGACGACCTCCCCTACGATGGAGTGGGAGACCGTGACCTCGCCGATCTGAAGAAGACCGGCGGTTCCCGGTTCTGCTGCAACGTGCGGCATTACAAGGACCCGGAGGATGTGGCGGTGGCGCCGGCCCCCGGGACCGCGAACCGCACCGGCGACACCTTGCGCCTGTTCCGCCTGGCGATCGCCGCCACCGGTGAATACACGCAGTATCATGGCGGCTCGGTCGCCGACGGCCTGGCCGCCCTGAACGCCCTGGTGACCCGGGTGACCGGCGTCTACGAGGTGGAGCTGGCGTGCCGGCTCACGCTGGTGGCGAACAACGACCAGATCGTCTACACCAACCCCTCGACGGATCCCTACGGAGCCGATCCGCTCGATGACGTCCAGGCGGACATCGATGGCAAGATCGGCAACGCCAACTACGACATCGGGCACGTGGTTTCGACCGGTTCCGGAGGGGTGGCCTTTCTCGGCAGCGTCTGCGTCGATGGGATCAAGGCCGGCGGGTTCACCGGGCTGTCCAATCCGGTGGGCGACCCGTTCTGGATCGACTACGTGGCGCATGAGATGGGACACCAGTTCGGCGCCAACCACACCTTCAATGCGGCGAGCGGGAGTTGTAGCGGCAACCGGGCCTCGTCCGCCGCCTACGAGCCCGGTGCGGGTTCCACGATCATGGGCTACGCCGGCATCTGCGGCTCCGTCGACAATTACCAGAACGCCAGCGACGCCTACTTCCACAGCCGCTATTACCCCAGCATGTTCGATCGCGCTGACCAGCGCTCCACCGAACATCTGC
>CALGOH010000109.1 GCA_937957985.1 uncultured Verrucomicrobiae bacterium | reverse complement strand
GACGGGCTGCGACGGCGTCGGCACCAAGCTGGAGCTGCTGCTGGAGCGCGATTTGCTGGAAACGGCGGGCAAGGACCTGGTCGCGATGAGCGTCAACGACATCCTGACCACCGGCGGCGATCCGCTGCTTTTCCTCGACTACATCGGCATCGCGGCGCTCGACGAGGCGAAGATCACCCGGCTGGTGGGCGGCATGGCCGACCATCTGGAGGCCTGCAACTGCATCCTGGCCGGTGGTGAGACCGCCGAGATGCCCGGAATCGTCCCGGAGGACGTGATCGAGCTGTCCGGATTCTGCATCGGCTGCGTGGAAAAGCCTGAGATGATCGATCCCTCGACGATCGAGGTCGGTGATGTGCTGGTCGGCTACGCGTCCGACAGCATCCACGCGAATGGCTTCAGCCTTGTGCGCCGGGTGCTGGCGGAATTTCCGGGGGAACTGGATGATGCCGAACTGGAGGCCCTGCTGCGTCCGACCCGGCTCTACCACGACGTGGTGGCGGGGCTGCGGACCGCTTCGGTGAGGCCGAAAGCGATGGCCCACATCACCGGCGGCGGGTTGCCTGAGAACATCGAGCGGCTGTTCCGCGGTTGTGGCGCCGACCTCGAGATCCCGGCCTGGGAGCTGCCCGGGATCGACAAGCTGCTGGCGCACGTCGATGCCGCCGACCGCTTCCACACCTTCAACATGGGCATTGGCTGGGTGGCGATCGTGGCGCCCGGCGATGTGGAGAAGGCGCTTTCGGCCGGGCCGGGCGGCGTGGTGATCGGGGAGATGGTGCCGGATGAGGGAGTCCGCGTGAAGATCCGGGGCGAGCGATGAGCGATTTCCTCACCCACGAATGCGGAATCGCCGCGGTGCGGCTCCGCAAGCCGCTGGCGTATTACTACGATCGATACGGCACCGCGCTGTGGGGCTTCAACAAGCTGTTCCTCCTGATGGAGAAACAGCACAACCGCGGTCAGGACGGAATCGGCATCGGCTGCGCCAAGCTGTCCATGCCGCTCGGCGAGCCCTACATCCACCGCAAGCGCTGCGGGGAAAGGGACGCGCTCTCGTCGGTCTTCCGCAAGGAGATCAAGCGCTTCCACAAGATGGCCCGAAAAGGCCGGATCGATCCGAAGGATCCTTCCGACATCAAGCAGCACTTCGACTTCGGGGGCGAGGTCCTGGTCGGCCACCTGCGCTACGGCACCTCCGGCGCCTTTGACGAGGGAGCCTGCCATCCCTACCTCCGCCGCAGCAACTGGCCCACCCGCACGCTCATGGTCATGGGCAACTTCAACATGACCAACGCCGGCGAGCTGAACCGCGTGCTCATCGAGCGCGGGCAGCATCCGGTCTTCGGGACCGACACCCAGACCGTGCTCGAGGAACTCGGCTTTCACCTCGATGAGGCCCACACCGATCTCTACCGCCAGCTCCGGGATTCGGGTGTCGCGGGCACGCGGATCCCCGACCAGATCTCCGAGCAGCTCAACCTCGAGGAACTCATCCGCCAGGCGGCGGCCTCGTGGGACGGCGGGTATTCGATCTGCGGGGTGATCGGCAACGGCGACATGTTCGTGATGCGCGATCCGAACGGCATCCGTCCTTGCCACATGCTGATCAACGACGAGGTGATCGCCTTCGCCTCGGAACGCGTGCCCCTGATGACCGTCTTCGAGGCCGATCAGGACGAGGTCGAGTCGATCGAGCCGGGCGCGGTGATCACGATCAAGTCCGACGGCAGTTTCCACCGAGGGCGCTTCGCCGATCGGATCGATCCCACGCCGTGCTCGTTCGAGCGGATCTATTTCTCCCGCGGCAACGACCCGGACATCTATCGCGAGCGCAAGGCGATGGGGGCGGCGCTGGTGCCGCAGGTCGTCGAGGCGATCGACGGCCCGGTCGAGAGCGCGGTCTTTTCCTTCATCCCCAACACCGCCGAGACGGCCTGGTACGGGTTGATGGACGGTTTGCGGATGCGGCGGCGCGCGGAGGTGCGCGACGCGCTGTTGGAAGCGATGCGGGAGGACCGGTTGGACGAAGCGACGCTCGACCACCTGATCATGGACAACTGGCCGCGGGGCGAGAAGATCGCCCACAAGGACATCAAGATGCGCACCTTCATCGCTCAGGAGAAGGGCCGCGACCAGTTGGTCTCGCACGTCTACGACATTACCTACGGCATGGTCCGCGAGGGCGACGCGCTGGTCGCCCTCGACGATTCGATCGTCCGCGGCACCACCCTCAAGAAGTCGATTCTCAAGATCCTCGCGCGCACCTCGCCGCGGAAAATCGTGATCTGCTCCACGGCGCCGCAGATCCGCTATCCCGACTGCTACGGCATCGACATGGCGGAGCTCGGCAAGTTCATCGCCTTCCAGGCGGCGGTGAACATCCGTCGTCGGCACGGAGAGCAGTCGTTGCTCGACCGTGTCTACGATGAGTGTAGTAATGAGCTCGGCAAGGCCCGTCACGAGATGCGCAACCGGGTGAAGGGGGTCTACGACGGACTGACCGCCGACGAGATCTCCGCGGAGATCAGCCGGATGGTGCGTCCCGAGGACACCGACTGGAGCGGCGAGGTCGAGGTTGTCTTCCAGACCATCGAAAACCTCCATGCCTCGATCGAGGGGCCCGTGGGCGACTGGTATTTCACCGGCGACTATCCGACCCCGGGCGGCTACGCGTCGGTCAACGCCGCCTACATCAACTGGTTCGACGGCATCGGCGGGCGCAGCTACGACCTGCCGCTTTGAGTCGCTTTTCCCCTCGCTCCGAACTGACATCTTCGAGACTTGTCGAGACGGCTCCCGGCTTGTCGGGGAGGGGTATCGGCTTTGCAGGGAATCGGATTGAACGGGCCGGGGCCCGGAGTATGCTTCGGAGGTGACCCAGGTGAATGTCAGGATTCCGGAAGGGACGTCCGTCGCGTTGGGTGTGGACCCGGCGCGTCTGGGCGAGGAACTGCTGCTCGCTGCCGCCGTCCGGTGGTTCGAGAGCGGCAGGCTTTCAAGCGGTGCCGCCGCGGAACTCGCCGGACTGTCGAAGCCGGAGTTCATCGAAAGGCTGCGTGTCTTCGGCGTCGCGGCCCTGAGGCAGTCCGGGGAGGAACTTCGCGAGGAAGTGGAGAATGCCTGAGGTCGTCAGCAACACGACGCCACTGCAATATCTGCATCAGGCGGGAGTGCTGGACGTTCTGCCACGCCTTTACGGCTGTATCGTGGTGCCCTCCGCCGTGGCGGACGAGCTTCGGGTCGGGCGTGAGGCCGGAGTGGATGTTCCGGACCTGTCGTCGCTTGATTGGATCGAGATTCGCTCGGTCGAGCCATCGCCGTTGCCGCTCGCTCGTGTTATTCATCGCGACGAGGCGGAGGTTCTCGCACTGACCGGTACCACGCCGGGCTCCCTGATGATCCTCGACGACCTCGCCGCCCGTCGCCATGCGAAGCTCCTCGGCCTGAAGTTCACGGGAACCCTCGGCGTGCTGATTCGAGCCAAGCGCGAGGGCTTGATCCCGATGGTCGCACCGGTCCTCGACAAGATGGAGGAATGCGGATTCCGACTGGCTGGAAGCACACGAACCGAGATCCTCGACCTGGCCCAAGAGAACGGCGGATCATCTGCCTGACACCCTGCCTTGGAGGAGAATGCTTGGCGTGATCCGGGGGCTTCCCCCCGCCGCCAACCGCCGGCCGCGCATCTGGTCGAGGCGCGGGACGATGATCCGTGCGTCGTTGCCGGCGAGCTGCACGCCGATCGAGGCCGCCGGGGTCTACGACGGAAACATCTGCCTTATCTGGGTGATGACGATACCCGAGCCCGGACCCGCGCTCTTGATGCTGGTTTCGACGGGTCTGCTGTTCCTCCGTCGCCGCCGTGGCTGACCGCGGTATTTGCCAAAAGATGCGCGTGAATTTTCAGCCGCCGATGCATTCTTGAACGCCGCCCCTTCCGGGGTGATAGCGGCTGTTGGGAAACAATCCCCGGCGACGCATGAGCATCCGCAATCTCGACAAGATTCTCAACCCGAAGCGCGTCGCGGTGATCGGGGCGAGCAACAAGCCGGGCGGCGTCGGCCACACGGTGCTGCGCAATCTGATCACCGGCGGTTTTTCCGGCGTGGTCTATCCGGTCAACCCCGGGAGCGAGTCGGTCCAGGGCATCCAGGCCTATCCCGACGTCGCGGCGCTGCCGAAGCCGGCCGATCTGGCGGTGATCTGCACGCCGGCGCCGACCGTGCCCGACCTGGTCGAGCAGTGCGGCAAGGCCGGCATCCTCGGCATCGCGATCCTTTCCGCCGGGTTTCGCGAGACCGGCAAGGAGGGGATGAAGCTGGAGCAGCGGATCATCAGGACCGCGGAGAAATACGACGGCATGCGCGTGGTCGGGCCCAACAGCCTCGGCGTGATCGTGCCGCGCATCGGCCTGAATGCCAGCTTCGCGGCGAGCATGCCGCGGCCCGGTCGCCTCGCCTTCATCTCGCAGTCCGGCGCGCTGTGCACCAGCGTGCTCGACTGGGCCGAGCAGCAGAACGTCGGCTTCTCCTACTTCGTCTCGATCGGCAACATGCTCGACGTCAGCTTCGCCCACCTCATCGACTATGCGGCGGAGACCGGCAGCACCCGGGCGGTCATGCTCTACATCGAGTCGATCCCCGAGGCGCGGCTCTTCACCTCGGCGGCGCGGGCCTATGCGCGGACGATGCCGCTGGTCGCCTACAAGGCCGGGCGTTTCGCCGAATCGGCCGCGGCGGCGAGTTCGCACACCGGTGCGCTGGCCGGCGAGGACGACGTCTACGACGCCGCCTTCCAGCGCGCGGGGGTCGAGCGCGTTTATGATGTCGATGATCTCTTCGACTGCGCCGGCCTGCTCTCGCAGAACCGTCTGCCGGGCGGCGGACGGCTGGCGATCGTGACCAATGCCGGAGGTCCCGGCGTGATGGCTACCGATGCCCTGATCTCGCTCGGCGGCTCGCTGGCGCAGCTTTCGCGCAAGACGATCCGCCAGCTCGATGAAGTACTGCCCGCCGCCTGGTCGCACGGCAATCCGGTCGATGTCCTCGGCGACGCTCCACCCGACCGCTATGCCAGGGCCGCAGAGATCGTGCTGGCGGACGACGGCGTGGACGCCGTGCTCGCCATTCTAACACCCCAGGCCATGACCGATCCCACCGGCACCGCGACGGCGATGGTCGAGCTGGCGAAGAAATCCGACAAGCTGATCCTCGCGGCGTGGATGGGCGGGGTGTCGATGGCCGACGGGCTACGGCTGATGAACCGCGACGGTCTGGTCGCGTACCCGAGCCCGGACAACGCGGTGCGCGCCTTCATGCACCTCGTTTCCTACAGCCGCAACCTGCGCATCCTGCAGGAGACGCCGATGGAGGTCCCGGTCACCTTCGAACTCGACCGGAAGGATCGCATCGCGTCGTCGCGCGAGATCATCAGGTCCGCACCGCCGGTGCTGGCCTCGAGCGAGGCCAAGGAACTGCTGGAGGTCTACGGCATTCCGACAGCCCGGGCGATCGAGGCGGGCACGCCCGCCGCCGCGGTCAAGGCGGCGAAGAAGTGCGGCTACCCGGTGGTGCTCAAGATCCTCTCGCCGCAGATCACCCACAAGACCGACGTCGGCGGCGTGGAACTCAACGTCCACGACGACGCACAGGTGAAGGCCGCCTTCGCCCGGATCAAGCGTGATGCGAGAAGGCATTGTCCCGACGCCGAGATCCTCGGAGTCACCGTCGAGCCGATGATCTCGCCCAACAACGGCCACGAACTGATCGTGGGGGTGAAGCAGGATCCGACCTTCGGCTCGGTCATCGTCGTCGGTACCGGAGGAACGGCGGCGGAGGTGATGCGCGACAGGATCCTCGGGCTGCCGCCGCTCAACGAGCGCCTCGCCCGTCGCATGCTCCGCGGGCTCCGCGCGTGGCCGCTTCTCGAAGGGTACCGGGGAAGGCCGGGAGTCGATGTCGACAAGCTCATCGAGATCCTCATCCGTTTCTCCTACCTCGTCGCCGACCACCCGGAGATCGCCGAGTTCGACATCAACCCGCTGCTTGCCACTCCCGGCGGGGCGATCGCGCTCGACGCGCGGGCGATGGTGAAAAAGGTCCGCAAGGTCGGGCAGGGTGCCTACCCGCACCTGGCGATCCGGCCGTATCCCGAGCAGTACGTTTCTTCGGCGAAAACCAAGGACGGGCGCAGGCTGACGATCCGCCCGATCAAGCCGGAGGACGAGCTGATGTGGCTCGACATGCTGCGCCGTTGTTCGGCGGAGTCGATCCACATGCGCTTCTTTTCGCTGATCAGCGATTTCACCCACGAGATGGCCGTGCGCTACTGCGTGTGCGACTACGACCGCGAGCTGGCGCTGGTCGCCGAGACCGAGCACGAGGGGGAGAGGATGCTCGTCGGCATCGGCCGGTTGGTCGCCGATCCGGTCCACGACACCGCCGAGTTCGCCGTCATCGTGCCTGACGCCTGGCAGGACCGCGGCATCGGCCGCACGCTCACCGACGCCTGCCTGCGGGTCGCCAAGGACTGGGGTGTGTCGGCCGTGAGCGCGACCACCTTGCGGGAAAACACGCGCATGCTCGGCATCTTCCGGCACCGCGGGTTCAAGGTTGGCCGTGAATCCGAGGATGATACGGTGGTCGCCTCCAAGAGGCTCTGAGCCGACGGCTTCCCGCAACCCATGAGAATGCGACCGATCTACGATCCGGTGTGCCTGGCGCACGATACCGGTGCCCATCCCGAATGCGCGGCCCGCCTGTCGGGGGCCGGTTTCGACGAGGAAACCGTGCCGGGCGGCGAGGATGACATCACGCTGGTACACACGCCCGAGCATGTCCGGCGCGTGCGTGAGGCCTGTCGCGGCGGTGCCGTGCTGGACCCCGACACGGTGGCGTCGCCGGGGTCGTGGGAGGCGGCGGTGCGGGCGGTCGGAGCGACCTTGAAGGCCGCCGCGGAAGGCGGTTTTGCGATCACCCGCCCCCCGGGTCACCACGCGGCCGCCGGCCGGGCCAGCGGTTTCTGTCTGTTCAACAACATCGCCATCGCGGCCCGCAAGCTGGCGAACGCGGGGAAGCGCGTGCTCGTCTTCGATTTCGACGGCCATCGCGGTGACGGGACTTCGGAGATCTTCGCGGAGGACGATGCGGTGCTCTATTGGTCGATCCACCAGTATCCCGCCTATCCCGGCGGTGGCGGCGAGACGGAGATCGGGCTCGGGAGGGGGAAGGGCTACACCGTGAACGTGCCGTTGCCGCCGGGCAGCGGCGACGATCTTTTCCTTCAGGGCATCCGGCACAGCCTGCCGGTGGCGAGGGCGTTCGCGCCGGATGTGGTCGCGGTCTCCGCCGGTTTCGACGCCCATCGTCTCGATCCGCTGCTCGACCTGCAGGTGACGACGAACTCGTTTCATGAGGTCGGACGCATGCTGGCCGGGGAGTTCGACGAGGTGTTCGCCACGCTCGAGGGCGGCTATCATCCCGGCGCCCTGCGGGACTCGATCGATGCCTTTCTGGCCGGCTTCAACGGCACGCCCTGGGAATCGCCGGAGAAGGCGACCGATTCATCGATCAAGCTCCACGACGAGTTCGACATGCGCCTGTGCCATCTGGAGGAGTGCCTGGCGCCGCATTGGAGCTTCTGAAACCGGAAGTTCGGCGTATTCCGGCGACTGCTGCGCATCAAATCGCATCCCGGTAGGTTCTGCTTGAGAATGCGGCGGCGGCGGCGTTACGAAGAGCCGTTGTGAACCTGCTAGAGGTCTGTCTCGTCGCATTTTTGACCGTGATGGGAGTGCTCTCGGTGCTCGCGCTCGCGATCCGTCTGCTCACCCGTCTCGCCCCGGTTCCGGCGGAGCATGAGGATGCCGCCGATCCGGTGATGGCGGCGGCGGTCCAGACGGCCCTTCAGCGCATCATCCCCGGCGCCCGACTGATCCGCATGGAGCGGCGGGACTGAGAACCTTCAACTACAACCCGACCCTGCCGTGATCCATACCGCCAATCCCAAGACCATCCGCGTGATGTTCACCCCTTTTCGAGACGGGCTGCAGAGCCTGTTCGGCGGCAAGGCGCGGACCGACGACCTGATCCCGGCCCTGCAGGCCTCCGCAGCCGCCGGCATCCGCCATTTCGAGTTCGGCGGCGGCGCGCGCTTCCAGGCGCCGTACTTTTATTGCGGCGAGGATCCCTTCGAATGCATGGACAAGATCCGCGCGGCGGTCGGCCCCGAAGCCGACCTCCAGATCCTCACCCGCTCGGTTTCGGGGGTGACGCTGACGACGCAGCGCATCGAGGCGCTTTCCCTTCAGGCCAAGATGATGGCCAAGCACGGCACCACGTGGGACCGCAACTTCGACTACATGAACGACGTCGACAACCTGGTCGCGACCGGGAAGCCGATCGTCGAGGCCGGAATGCACCATCAGGTGGTGGTGGCGCTCATGGGTCTTCCCTTCAAATCGACGAAAGTCCACACGCCGGAGTTCTACATCGACGTGGTCAGGCGGCTGCTCGAGCGCGACATCCGCGTCGACTCGATCTGCATGAAGGACGCCTCGGGCACCACCGACCCGAGGACCGTCTACGAAACGGCCAAGGGGATCCGGAAAATCCTGCCCGAGGAAACGCAGCTGTGGTTCCACACCCACGACACCGCCTCGATGGCGGTGGCCTGCTACCTGGCGGCGATCGAGGGCGGGGCCGACGGGATCGACCTCGCCGTGCGGCCGATGGCCTCGGGCACATCCCAGCCGGACGTGCGCTCGATGTGGCACGCCCTGAAGGGCACCGGCTACTCGCTCGACGTCGATCACACCAAGATGGATGAAATCGAGGTGCTGCTGACCGAGTCACTGAAGGACTACAAGTTCAACCCGGTGACCACGACGCCCGATGCCCGGGTGGTCAACTTCCCGATGCCCGGAGGGGCGATCGGCCCGAACGTCCACATGATGGACCAGGCCGGCATCCTCGACAAATACGGGGACGTGCTGGCGGAGTTTCCCGTGGTCGTCGAGGCAGGTGGTGCGTGGACCAGTGTCACGCCCGGCAGCCAGCAGTACTGGTTGCAGGCCTTCAACAACGTCCTGCACGGCCGCTGGAAGAAGATCGAAGCGGGCTACGGCAAGGCGGTGCTCGGATACTTCGGCCGTCCTCCGCTGCCGCCGGATCCCGAGGTGGTGAAGATCGCGTCCGAGCAGCTCGAGCTGCCGCCCTTCGAGGGCGATCCGCTCGAGGCGGCGCCCGACAGCCTGGGCCCGGCGAAGGAAGCCCTCGAGAAGCGCAACCTTCCGGTGACCGATGAGAACGTGTTCCTCGTCGCCGCGGCCTCCGTTCCGGGCAAGGACATGGAGCTCAACGAGGGCATTCGCCTTCTAACAGGCCGACCCAAGATCGCGCTGCCGATCAAGGAGAAGGAGGCGCCGACGGAGGCGAAACCGGAGGCCGCTCCGGCTGCCGTCGCCGCACCCGCGGCACTGACATCTCCGGTGACCACCGAGTGCGAGGTGGTCGAGGGAGGAGTCAAACGGCGGTTCAAGATCACGATCGGACCTCCCGGTGGAGCGGGGGTCCCCGTGCCCGCGGTGCCGGCCGCCTCCGAGTCGGCTTCTCCGGCGGGCGAGAGCGTGCCGGTGTGCTCTCCGTTCGAGGGCAAGGTCGAGGTGGTGGAAATCAAGGTGAAGGTCGGCGACCAGGTGACCGCCGGCGACGTGGTGGCGGCGGTCGAGGCGATGAAGGCCAAGCACGACGTCAAGACGCCCGCCACCGGAACCGTGGCAACCGTGGATGCCGCCCTCGGAACCGAGGTTTCGGGCACCGACCCGATCCTCACCATCCGTCCCTGAGCCGTGGAGATCTTCAAGCTACTGCAGGACCAGTCGGGACTGTTCTCGCTGGGATGGCAGAACTTCGTGATGTTCGCCATCGGCGGCGTCCTGATCTTCCTCGCCATCCGCAAGAACTTCGAGCCGCTCCTGCTGGTACCGATTGGCTTCGGCGCGATCCTCGGCAATCTGCCGCTCGCCGAGATGAGTTCGTCGAGTGCGGCGGCGGGGCAGCACCTCGACCACATCCCGCTGCTGCAGTTGATCTACAACTCCGGCATCAAGACCGAGCTGCTGCCGCCGATCATCTTCCTCGGGGTGGGGGCGTTGACCGATTTCCGCCCCCTGCTGGGTCGGCCGATCACCTTCCTGCTCGGTGCCTCCGCCCAGCTCGGGATCTTCGTCGCGGCGCTGGCGGCGCACTATTTCTTCGGCTTCACGCTGAAGGAGGCCGGATCGATCGGGATCATCGGCGGGGCCGACGGCCCCACCTCGATCTTCCTGACCGCCAAGCTGGCCCCTCATCTGCTCGGTGCGGTGGCGGTCGCCGCCTACAGTTACATGGCGCTCGTGCCGGTGATCTTCCCCCCGATCCTGAGGTTGCTGACCACCAAGGAGGAACGTCACATCGAGGTGCGCCAGGCGAAGCCGGTGTCGAAGGCGGCGGTCATCCTGTTTCCGATCGTCACCTGCGTGCTGGCCTGCCTCTTCATCCCTTCCGCGGCCCCGCTGCTCGGGATGCTCATGTTTGGAAACCTCCTGCGCGAATCGGGTGTGACCGACCGCCTCAGCAACACCGCGTCGGGAGCGCTGATCAACATCGTCACGATTTTCCTCGGACTGGTGGTCGGCTCGACGATGGAGGGCACGGCTTTCCTCCAGCCCCGGACGATTTTCATCCTTTTGCTCGGGATCGTGGCGTTCTCGTTCAGCACCGCGGGCGGGATTCTCTTCGCGAAGTTGCTCAACGTGATTCTCCCGAAGGACCGGAGGATCAACCCGTGCATCGGAGCGGCGGGAGTGTCGGCGGTTCCGATGGCCGCGCGGGTGGTGCAGACCTTTGTTTCCGGGGAGACGAACGGGAAGGTGAATCCGCTGATGGCGGCGATGGGTCCGAACGTGGCCGGCGTGATCGGTTCGGCCATGGCGGCCGGGGTTTTCCTGGCGCTTCTCGGCGGTTGAGGCTTGGCAAGGCAGGCAATCGCGGGGATTTTTGGTTGTCAGCGCCGGGGTGTGACGCTAAGCACCCCGCCCGCTGCGAAAGCAGTCAACGGCAGGGTAGCTCAGAGGTAGAGCAGCCCCGACATCGTCGGGGTTGGTCGCCGATGGGGACCGGGCCATCAAACAACGGCAGGGTAGCTCAGAGGTAGAGCAGAGGACTCATAAGCCTTTGGTCGCGGGTTCGATTCCCGCCCCTGCTACCACCCATTTCCCGGGTAAAAACCCTTATTTTCAAAGGGTTTCAGCGTTTCAAGGGTTTGCGCACGGCTGCGCACGGATGCCGAAAAATGCGCACGATTGCGGACAATAACTGATACAAAACCGTTACACTCGCCATGGGCATCCTCGACGGGTTGGCGTCGGCGAGCGAGGCGGATCACCAGGGCGACACCGACGAACCACTCGACGCCGGCACCGCGCATCGCTCCCGCGCCTGGCATGGCGACGCCACCGGCTCGCGGCGCGGGCACCCTCGACGGGCCTCCCGGCTGATCGAGGCGGATCACCAGGGCGACACCGACGAACCACTCGACGCCGGCTCGGCGCATCGGGCCCGCGCCTGGCATGGCGACGCCACCGGCTCGCGGCGTGGCTCCTCGACGGGCCTCCCGGCTGATCGAGGCGGATCACCAGGGCGACACCGACGAAC